>DATITY010000216.1:0-25940 GCA_035467235.1 Draconibacterium sp.
TCATTGCTGGTATTTTCACTCTCCCTTCTTTCAAAAATTCAGGCAGTGGCTCTTCCATTTTCAATATTGCTGATTGATTACTGGATGGAAAAAAAACTGACTTTAAAATCGGTAATCAATAAAATACCATTCTTTTTGCTGTCATTGGTAACTGGCTTGGTTGGTATTTATTTTCTTCGGCAACAGGGTTCTCTCGATGTTGGCCATATTTTGCCATTCACACAACGTGTATTTGTCGGAAGTTACTCTTATATGGTGTATGTCATAAAATCCATTTTCCCTTATCAAATGTCTGCAATATACCCAATGCCTTTAAAACTTTCAGCATTGCATTATTTGAGCATGATTCCTTCACTGGCGATAGTTCTTATTTCATTTTTAACATTTAAAACAAAACGTTTTATCGCTTTCGGATTGCTTTTTTTTACGATGAATGTTGTTTTTGTACTTCAGGTAGTTGGCGCTGGCACGGGTTTTATTTCTGACAGATTTACCTATATCCCTTACATCGGCCTGTTTTTTATTTATGCCATAGCGTGTGAAGGTATTCTCAAGAAATACAGGGAACAGAAAATCATAATTTATTCGACCATTGCAATCTACCTGTTAATAATTTCGGCAATCACCTTGACGCAAATAAAAACATGGAAGAACGGGGAAACGCTCTGGACCAATGTGATTGAAAAACAACCCGGGTCTGTGATTGCATACAATAACCTGGGGCAATACTACAGCAACCATAACCAGCCGGAAAAAGCCTTGAATAATTACAACATTTCAATTCAACTTCTGCCGGATCAGGCTCAAATATACAATAACAGGGGAAAAATATTTTTTGACCGGGGTGAATTTGATAAAGCCCTCGAAGATTATAATAAAAGCCTGTCGATTGATCCCGAATATTCTGATGCTTTGGCAAACCGGGGAGCAGTTTACGGCGTTAAAAAACAGTACGAAAAAGCAATTGAAGATTTTTCAGAAGTGATAAAAAATGATCACAAAAATACTGACGTACTGTCGAACCGTGGATTTGCGTATTACCAGCTAAAGGAATATGAAAAATCGATTGCCGATTGCAATAAATACCTGCAGTTAAAACCAAAGGATGCAGAGGTAATCAATTTGTCAGGCCTTTGTTATGCTGGTTTAAATAATTTTGAATCGGCAATTAACGAATATAACAAGGCAATTCAAACCGACCCGGGAAATCCGATTTATTATTTAAACAGGTCGTTTGCATTCAATTCAAAAGGTGACAAAACCAATGCTTTAAAAGATGCATTACAAGCCGGTAAAATGGGCTTTAACGTACCAAAGGATTATCTCGAAATGTTGGCCAAACAATAATTGCTTTCCACATGTTTTGAAAGCATTGACAAAATATGTAAATTCAAAAATCCTAAAAAATAATTCAAATGAAGACAAAAGATTTTACCCGTCGCGATTTTATTAAAACCACAGGCGCAGCAACTGCCGGTATTATTCTGGCTCCAACCGTTGCCTGTTCATCCTCACCCTTCGATTCAAAAGGATTGCCAACTGCAATATTGGGAAAAACAGGTGTGCGAATTCCGTTAATGGTGATGGGACTGGGAAGCCGATTTATGGCAGTAAGCGAGGAAAAAGGACTTGAGATTCTGGAAGCCGCGCTCGCAAACGGTTTTTATTACTGGGACACGGCAGCAGATTATAAAAACGACAACCAGTTCAGCGAAGAGCGGATTGGTAAAATACTTGCCCCGGTTCGAAGTAAAATATTTCTGTCAACCAAAGTAGGCGAAAGAAAAGCCGATGATGCCAAAAGAACTGTTGAAACCAGTTTGAAAAGGTTAAACACTGATTACATCGATTTATACCAGGTTCACAGTATAACCACCGAAGATGAAGTAAAACAGTTTGGCGCTGCAGACGGAGTGTTGCCTGTTTTACAAAAATACAAGGAACAAGGCGTAATCCGCCACATTGGTTTTACCGGCCACACATCGGCAAGTGCAATGAAACTGGCTGCCGAAATGTATGATTTTGATACTATGTTGATTGCCATGAACCACCAGCAAAAAGGAGAAAAATTTGAAGAAAACCCGGTGCAGTTTGCCGCTTCAAAAGGGATGGGCGTACTTGCGATGAAAACAATCCGTCCACGCGAAACAGTAACTTCGCTAAATCCTGACGACCTGATACGATATGCACTCAGTTTAAAGGGAGTGACAGCCGCTGTTGTTGGGATCGACAAAAAAGAACTGGTTACAGAAAACGCTGAAATAGTGAAAAAATTCAAACCATTCGATGAAGAAAAGATGAAATCATTACGGGCAGAAATGGAGCCTTTCTACAAAAGTAAAACTTTGCCCTGGATGCAACCGGGCTATTTTGACGGGATGCATATTGCGTAAGGAAAAGTTACTGGTCATTTGGGGAAAATCTAAAACATCGAATAAGGAATAAGAAATGTAAAAGTTTTAAGAATTAAACACCTGCATTTTTTCGTTCTTCATTTTCTGATTTTCTATTTCTTATTCCTTATTCTGTTATTTCTTACTTTGTTATTGGCCATTAGTCATTTATCAAACCATTTCAAAAAACTTTTCCTGAATGAGCCGGGTGATTTTGCCCGGTTTCCCATTTCCGATAATTGAATCGTTTACCTGGATTGCAGGTGTTATTTCGCTGCCGGTTCCGGCAATAATGAGTTCGTCCATTTCGAGCATTTCGGCTTCAGAAAATTCGCGTTCCTCAAAAGGAATCTGGTTGGCAGTACAAATTTCCAAAATTACATTTCTCGTAATTCCGGGCAGAATCAGGTTAGACAACGGACAGGTAATCACAATTCCGTTTTTAACTCCCAAAACACTTGAATGCGTGGCTTCAGTAACCATTCCATTTCGAATTAAAACACACTCCCCCGCCCCAACTTTCACGGCTTTATTGTAAAGCATCGTATTTGGCAAAAGCGAAACCGATTTAATGTCACAACGTTGCCAACGAATATCTTCGTGGGTAATTACCCTGATTCCATTTTCAAGATTATCTTTAAATGAAGACAATTCGAATGCGAAAGCATAAACAGTTGACTGAATATTTTCGGGAAAATGATGCACACGTTTATGTTCGCCTCGGGTTATTTGCAGGTAAATTCCGGCATGTTTGTGTTGCAAATTGTTTTTGGTTATCAGTTCAGCAAAAATGGCTTGCAGACTTTCAGTTTCAGTATAATCAATTTCAAGTTCTGCCAAACTTCGTTCCAGTCTCTTCAGATGGTCGTCATAACGAAAAGGCTTGCCATTGTAATACTTTGCCACTTCGTAAACACCGTCAGCGAAAATAAAACCGCGGTCATTTGGCGATATCTTAGCTGCTTCCTTTTCAATAAATTCACCATTCAAAAATACAATTTCGCTCATTTTTGCATGTTTTTAAGAAGTTGTATTTCTTCAGCCCAAAGTTCTTCGTTTGGCGTTTCCAGAATCAGCGGAATTCCATCGAATCGACTGTCATTCATAATACAATCAAAAACTTCGAGCCCCAAAGTTCCGGTTCCCAGGCTGTCGTGGCGGTCAACCCGCGAACCCAACTCTTTTTTCGAGTCGTTCAGATGCATTCCTTTTAAATACTGAAAACCAACCACTTCATCAAATTCCTGAAAAACCTTTTCGAAACCGGCCTTGGTTTTTAAATCATAACCTGCAGAATAAGCGTGACATGTGTCAATACAAATACCAACCCTGCTTTTATCCTCAACCTGATCGATAATTTTTTTCAACTGATAAAAAGAAAAACCCAGGTTACTTCCCTGCCCTGCTGTATTTTCAATAACGGCAATCACTCCCGAAGTCTGGCTCAATGCCCAATTGATTGATTCTGCAATGGTTGTAAGACATTGATCCTCAGAAAACTGGTTCAGGTGGCTGCCCGGATGAAAATTCAAACGGTCGAGCCCCAATTGTTCGCAACGTTGCATTTCATCCAAAAAAGCAATTCTCGATTTTTGTAACGCACTGCTTTCAGGATGCCCCAGATTAATGAGATAACTGTCGTGCGGAAGAATCTGATATGGTTGATAACCATACTTTTCGCAACCCGATTTAAAAGCCAGAATACTTTCGGTTGATAAAGGTTTTGCCTCCCATTGACGCTGGTTTTTGGTGAACAGTGCAAAAGCAGTTGCCCCAATTTTGTGTGCATTGATTGGTGCATTTTCAACACCCCCGCCAGCACTTACATGTGCTCCTATGTATTTCATGTTTTAATTGTTATCTGTGATGAGTTTTTCAAAAATGTAAATTAAAATTTCACTTTCATTGCTGCGAAAATAACACTAAAAAAATCAAAACTCATTAACAAAAATATATGCCATTGGGTTATATTTGTATGAATTGTTTTAATAAATTTTAATGACATGAAGAATTTAATAATTATGGTGTTATTGTTAATTTCAGTTAGCAACCTTAATGCACAGGAAACAGAAAAGAAAGTAAAAAAGAACTTAAGGCTGAAAAAGAGGCAAAAAAAATTGAAGAAATAAAAGCGCTTGTTGAAAGTAAGACTTTTGTTTTTGATGCCAGAAATGCAAATCCGATGGGAGGAAGAACGGTAACTTTGACTTCGGAATATGATGTTAAGGTTACGAACGATTCTATTTACTCCTATTTACCTTATTACGGGGTTGCATACACTGCAAGTTACGGAGGTAGCGACAGTCCGATGAATTTTAAGCAGCCCTTTGAAACCTGTGATATGGAGAAAACAAAAAAAGGATACCTGGTTAAAGTGAAAGTTAAAAATGGAAATGACATGCTTGATTTTTCTTTTCATATTTCGGAAACCGGGACGACAACATTAAGCGTGTCAAGTGTTAATCGCCAGGCGATATCATATTATGGCGATTTGGTAAAGGATAAAGACAATTAACATCAATTTTTGCGATTAAAATAAAAGGAGATAAATCACTTTCGGCTGGTTTATCTCCTTTTATTTTAAATTTCAACAGGCAGTTTTTTTGTAAGTTCAATTTTGTCAGGTGATACTTTTGCCTGCATAACAATAACTTCAACACCGGCATCAACCGCCAGTTTCAAGGCTTTGGCATATTCCGGATCAATTTCGGATGCCGGTGCAAAAACCTCCACATCGGTGCGTTGCACAATATAAAGCATCACTGCCCGCATTCCACTCTCTTTAACTTCCATCAATGTTTTCAGGTGTTTTTGTCCACGTGTGGTGACAGCATCGGGGAAAAGGGCGTATTTTCCTTCTTTCAGGGTAACGTTTTTAACTTCGATAAAACACTTTTCGGTTTCACTCTCAGCAAAAACATCAAATCGCGAATCACCAAAAACCACTTCCCGTGTTACTTTTGAATAGCCTGTCAATTCAGGAATTTTTCCGGCAGAAATTGCTTCGAAAGCCAGTTTATTTGGATTGCCGGTGTTGATTCCCACCCAGCCGCCGTTTATTTTTATCATTTCCCAGGTGAATTTTGTCCTTCTCTTTGGGTCGGTTACCGGGGTCAAATAAACTTCAGCGCCGTTTTCGAGACAGCTTTTCATCGAACCTGAATTGGTGCAATGCGCAACAACCTCAGTTCCATCGTCCAATCTTACATCAGCGAGAAAACGTTTGTAGCGTTTTATTAAAGTGCCGTGCACCAACTTTTCCCGAAATTCCATTTTTTTCAACTATGACTTTAAACCTTGAACTCTGAACTTTGAACTCTTCAAAGCTGTGTTCTCGCAAATGGAACCACATTTTGTTCCGCAAATTCATTGTTCAGATATTTGAAATAGCCGGTAATTGCAATCATTGCAGCGTTATCCATGGTGTACTCGAATTTGGGAATAACAAGGTTCCACCTGTGTTTTTCGGCATTTTCCCTTAACGCATTCCTCAGTCCCGAATTTGCCGAAACACCGCCTGCAACAGCTATTTCCCGGATTCCGGTTTCTTTGGCAGCCCGCTTTAATTTATTCATCAGAATTTCAATAATAGTGTATTGAAGTGATGCACAGAGGTCGTTTAAATTCTCCTGAATGAAGTTTTCGTTTTCTCGGAGATTATCACGTAAAAAGTACAGGAAATTGGTTTTTAATCCGCTGAAACTGTAATTCAGATCGGGCATTTGTGGCTTTGAAAACTCAAATTTATTTGGATTACCGATTTTTGCCAATCTGTCAACATGCGGACCGCCGGGATATGGAAGTCCCATCACTTTTGCGCATTTGTCAAAAGCCTCGCCGGCTGCATCGTCAATGGTTTGACCGATAACTTCCATGTGGAGATAATCGCGTACTAAAATTATCTGCGAATTTCCGCCAGAAACCAGCAAACATAAAAACGGAAATTTCGGAGGATTAAAATCAACATCCTTTTCTTTAATGAACAGCGCCAAAACATGACCCTGCAAATGATTAACTTCGATTAACGGAATGCCCGCTGCCAACGAGAATCCTTTTGCGAAAGAAGTCCCAACCAACAATGAACCCAGTAATCCCGGGCCGCTGGTAAAGGCCACGGCACTTATTTCGTTTCTCGAAACTGCTGCCCTTTTCAGCGCCAGATCAACCACCGGAATTATATTTTGCTGATGTGCCCGCGAAGCCAGTTCCGGAACTACACCACCATATTCCTCATGAACTTTCTGACCGGCAACAACATTCGAAAGGATCACTCCATCGCGGATAATTGCAGCAGAAGTATCATCGCACGATGATTCAATTCCCAGTATTGTAATATTCTCCTTTATCATTCTTTTTTAATTTACATTTCTACAGCAATGTCAGTAACCTGACTTTTCATTTTTTAAAGGGTAAAAGGTTAAAAAATCATATCTTTTATCAACAACACCATTTTATTTCTAACGTTTTAAACAGAAAGAATTACTGTTAGTTTATTTTAACCGGTTATTAATAGTATTTGGTTAACAAATACTTGTAAACCATACAGTCTAATTCTTTAAAAAAGTATAAGTTCGTTTTTTTTAAAAGGCAAAACTATCAAAAAAGGATGGAAAATAACGATTATCGCTGTTGCATTGCCGATGGCAATGCTTGCAGGCTGTTATTTGCTGTTACAGAACAGTGCAGTTCAGACTTATATAATTAATAAAATAACAGAGCAACTTACCAGAAAATCAAATGCAAAAATCAGTATTGGTAAGGTTGATTTTGCATTCTTCAACAGAATTGTTTTAAATGATGTATTGATTGCAGGGCCTGAGAATGACACCATATTTTATTCAGGGCTTGTATCAGCAAGAATCGATACGCTTAAAATCAGTGAACGCAGACTGGTACTGAGCGAACTCTCGTTTTTTAAAAATCAGTTTTCGGTTAATCGCGACTCTGCGAATCATTTCAATTTCAGTTTTATTCTGGAATCGTTTCGTGCAGAGAAGAAGGACACAACCGTTTCCGCTTATTGGAAAATCAGTTGTAACCAATTCAATTTTCAAAATTCTGAGCTGGACTTTCACGATCTAAAATCGAAAACCCAACAGCACTATTTTATAAATGAAATGAATCTTAATGTCACTGATTTTATGAATTATGCAGATTCTACTTCGTTTAAAATAAACAGTTTAACATTGAATTACGACCGTCTGTTATTTATCAACCAGCTTTCGGCAAAAGTTGTTGCCACAAAAAGTAAAATCGAAATTAACGAGATGAACATTGAAAGCAACCATTCGGCAATAAATGATGTAAATCTGCTGCTACAATTCGGAGATATGGATTCTGTCAAGAATAATGAATTAAATTTTGATTTGCAGCTTTCAAAATCGAGAATAAATCTGACTGAATTGTCAGAATTAATTCCGGCCATGAATGGGATGGATGATGAAGTGGAAGTTTCGGGCCGGGTTTATGGCAACCTGAGTGATATAAAAGGCAAAGATTTAATTATAAGAACTGGTGAAAAAACCAACGCAACTTTCGATTTTTATGTGAATGGCATAAAAGACATTGAAACCATGTATTTGTTTCTGGATTTGAAACAACTGGAAACCACCATTGATGATGTTGCCAGCTTTAATATTGTCAGAAACGGAAAAAAAATTCAATTACACCTTCCTGAATCGTTGTACAATTCAGGACTAATTAGTTTTAAGGGTAACTTTAGTGGATTCCTGTCTGATTTTGTGGCGTTTGGAACAATGGAAAGCCGGATGGGAATTATAAAAACCGACGTTTCTGTAATACCAAAAAAAGATGGATTATACAGCTACAAAGGGAAGATTACAACAACAGATTTTAATCTGGGAAGACTATTAAATTCAAACAATATTGGAAAAATTACATTTAACGGAAATGTTGATGGGGATTACAAAATCTCTGACAAAAAAATTTCAGGGCTTTTTAAAGGTGAAATTGCAAAACTGGAAGCCAATGATTATGTATATGAAAATATAAAACTGGACGGTTTTTACAAGGAAAAAATGTTCGATGGAATGGTGATCATGAACGATTCAAACCTGCAGTTTGATTTTCAGGGACGTCTGGATATGAGCAAGGAAACACCAAATTTCGATTTCAACTTAAATGTTGACAAATTAGTGCCGGGCAATTTGCATTACAGCGGGAATTTCTATCAGTCAGAAATTGCATTCAACATGAAAGTCAACTTTACAGGTGACAAAATCGACAACCTGAACGGTGTGATTGTGGTTGATGAAGGATATTATAAAAATAAAAACGGAAGCTTCAGTTTGAATGGGATAAAACTGATCTCAGTTCCACAAAAAGATGCCATGGAACTAACATTCAATTCTGATTATTTTGATGTTATAATTGACGGAAATTATCAGTTTCAGGATATCTGGAATTCGCTGAAAAGCAATATGAACAAGTTTATTCCGGCGATGAATTTTACAACACCTGCAAATTTAAAATCCAATTTATTCGATTACCGGATTACTTTTAAAAACCTTGACGATTTAACAAGTGTTTTCCTGCCCGAGTTACAGATTGAGACACCGTTCTTTTTATACGGTAAAATGGATTCGAAACAATCAGATTTTCAGCTAGAAGGGAGTATTCCGGGGTTTCAATACAAAAATTTCTGGTTTAGAAATGTTTTTATTAGCAACAAAGTTTATGGCAAACACTATGTATCGAAATTAAAATTCAGTGAAGTACTCCACAAAAAAGGAGCTTCAATTTATAATTTAGCCGTTGATTCGGAGGTAGCAAACAACATATTGCACAACAAAATTGATTGGAATGCACATAAAGATTCAACCGGATACAGTTCAATACAGAGCTACTCGGTTTTCAGCCCTTCAGATACATCATCATTTCCAAAGGTAAAAGTTGAATTTTTGCCATCAGAAATTTTTCTTACCGACACAGTGTGGCAACTTAATCCGTTTACAGCAAACATCGATTCATCAAAAATTACCATTAACGATTTTAAACTTTTCCAGAACAATCAGAATATTGAAATTGCAGGAGTTATTGCTAAAGACAGTACCAAACTGCTTTCGGTAAATTTCAAAAACATCGACATCGGGTACTTTCAAAAAAGTCTGATGAAAGCAAATACGGTAAAAGGAATTTTAAATTTTTCGCTGAATGTATCGCAATTGTACAGCCAGCCTCTGATAATTGCCGATGCAAATATTGAAAACCTATCCTATAAAAATCAGCTTGTTGGTGATGTTGTATTTAACAGCAGCTGGGACAGGCTTGAATCTGAAATTGAATCGCAGCTTAAAATTATTAAAAATGGCAAACTGAGTTTATCAGCCGAAGGTTCATACACACCAAAAACAAAAGCGATTAATTATATTGTAAAAGCAGACAGTTTACCAATAAAGCTTCTCGAAACAGTATTAACAAATCCATTTTCGGATTTTAACGGAACCACATCAGGTCTGATTAAAATAAGCGGAACACCAGCTAAAATATTCATGGACGGCGCGACAAAAGTTTCAAATGGCTCGCTGGTAATAGATTATACCCAAACAAAATATTTTATTGACGATTCTGTTTACTTTAAATCAGATGCAATCCAGTTCAGGAATTTAACTTTTTCTGACGTCCATAAAAACAAGGCTATTCTGAATGGAAAACTTGTGCATGATAATTTTTCCAACATGCTGTACGATTTGACCATTGTTTCGCCTAAAATTAAAGTTATGAATACAACCCTGAAATACAATGAACAGTTTTACGGAGACGTATTTGCCAACTGCAAACTAAAAGTTCAAGGTAAAGGATTGAAAGTCGCGTTAAGCGGGTCGCTGACAACTTTACCCGGTACCAATGTAAATATTTCGATGGAATACGAAAATGCCATTGAACAGTATGACTTTCTGGAATTCATAAATTCACAGGAAGTCGTGAATAAGGATATGTTTTTTTATGATCCTCCAAAAACAGATTTCACCATTAGTTTTAATATCGAGGTTACTCCTGATGCAAAAACGCAACTTGTTTACAATTCACAAATAGGCGATATAATAAAAGCTGAAGGTGAAGGAATTCTGCTTTTTGAAATGAATAAGTACGGGGACATTTCGCTTGCCGGAGATTATACAGTTGTTAAGGGAGATTATCTTTTTACATTACAGAGCATTCTTAATAAAAGATTTACAATCGCGCCCGGAGGATCAATTGTGTGGTCGGGCGACCCATATAATGCAGTAATCGATTTATCAGCAATATACAGTCTGAAAACCTCGTTAAGCGATTTGCAGCCTGATGCCAACTACCTTTATCAAAGAATCCCGGTTGAGTGTATTATTGTTTTAACAGACGAATTAATCAATCCTACCATCAATTTTAAAATAAATTTTCCGGAACAAAATGAGGGTGAAAAAAGTAAGCTGGAACAATTTTTCAATACCGAAGAAGAAATAAATAAACAGATACTTTCGCTGATAGTTCTTGGTAAGTTTTATACTCCTGAATATATGCGTGGCCAATACGAAACGCAAAATCCAAACATGATAGGTACCACTGCCAGCGAGTTGTTTTCGAACCAGCTAAGTAACTGGCTTTCGCAAATAAGCCAAAATGTTGATGTAGGTTTTAAATACCGCCCCGGAAATTCGATAACCAACGACGAACTCGAGTTAGCGCTCAGCACACAAATTTTAAACGATCGGGTTATACTAAATGGAAATATTGGCAACAATGTAAATCCCGAATCAAACAGTAACAGTCAGATTGTTGGCGATTTTGATATGCGTGTTAAATTAACACCTAATGGTAAAGTACAGCTTAAGGTTTATAATCACTCCAACAACGATTTAATTTACGAAACAGCGCCTTATACCCAGGGTGTTGGGTTCTCATTTAAAGAAGAATACAACTCATTTGAAGAACTAATGCACAAAATCGGTTCTATTTTCAAAAAGAAAGATAAGTAAGCTATCAAACCCTGATTGTTCATAACTCAGTCAATTGGCTCAACTACAAATTAAATGCATTTTAATTTATTAGTTATTTTAGCCAAATATAATATTTGTGTTTATAGGTCGTTTTGAATAGGTGTAAAACAAAGGAAAAACTGAAAAACTCATGTTTAATTTATTATTAATTCAGACTGATTTACCCAAGGAAGTGGGTGCAATGGCTGCACAGCCGGAAGGAATATCTCTAAAATTTATCGACCTTGCTATGAAAGGCGGATGGATTATGATTCCAATTCTTTTATTATCGGTGGTTGCAGTTTACATTTTCTTCGATCGTTATTTTGCTATTAAAAAAGCAGGAAAGTTTGATACCGGACTTTTGGATAAAGTAAAAATTTACATCACCGGTGGAAAAATTGATGCAGCAATGGCGTTGTGCAAAAGCACTGACAATCCGGCTTCCAGGATGCTGGCAAAAGGTATTAGCAGGATCGGCCGGCCATTGACCGATGTGAACGCAGCCATTGAAATTATTGGAAATCTCGAAATTTCTAAATTGGAAAAAGGATTGCCTGTGCTTGCTTCTGTGGCAGGTGGTGCTCCAATGATAGGATTTCTGGGAACTGTAATGGGAATGATTCAGGCGTTTTATGACATGTCGAATGCCGGTAACAATATTGATGTAACCCTGCTATCTGCGGGAATTTACCAGGCGATGGTAACTACCGTGGCAGGTTTAATTGTTGGTATAATTGCTTATTTTGCTTATAATATTTTGGTTTCAAATGTTGAAAAAGTGGTTTTTAAAATGGAAGCCACAACTTCTGAATTCATGGATTTACTAAACGAACCGGCATAATTTCACTAAAATGGCACTAAAAAGAAGAAATAGGGTAAATGCCGAATTCAGCATGTCGTCGATGACTGACATTGTATTTCTGTTGCTCATATTTTTTATGGTCACATCCACTTTGGTTGCACCAAATGCTTTGAAATTGTTGCTGCCACAAAGCAACAATCAAACTTCGGCAAAACCGATAACAACCATATCAATAACGCAGGATTTAAAATATTACATTAATGATAATGGTGCTTTAAAGCGGGTTGCTTTTCAGGAAATTGAACCTTTTTTGCAAGATCGGTTTGGTGTTGGCAACGATGATATTTACATTTCACTCTATGCAGAAAAATCTGTTCCATGGGAAGAAGTTGTAAAAATCATGAACATTGCCCGGAAAAACAAGTATAAAATGATTGCAGCTACAGCTCCGGAAAAATAAAACCTGCCAACCCACAATTGGTGGATATCCCAAACGGTAATAAAAAAAGTAAGGAACAGTAAATTAAATGGATTATATCAGGGAACATAAAAGAGGTATTATCGGAACAGCTATTTTTCACATTATAGTACTGTTGATGCTTCTATTTCTTGGATTTTTCACTCCACTACCCTTACCTGGCGAAGAAGGAATTCTTGTAAATTTTGGCACCAGCGAAAACGGTTTTGGTGACATTGAACCAAGTCCGGCACAAAGTGAACCAGCACCTGTCGAACCTGTTCAGCAGGAAGAGGAAGAAGTTATTCCCCAACCTGCCGTTACTTCTCCGCCAAAACCCCAACCAAAACCTGCAGCAGCCAAAGAGGTTGCGATAACTCAGGATTACGAAAAAACTGCAGCCATCGATGCAGCCGAAAACAAAAAACGAATTGAAGAAAAAAAACAGAAGGATTTACTGGAAGAACAACGTCTTACGCAGGCGCGCGAAACTGAAAGAATTAAAAATGCAGAAGCCGAAAAAATAAGAAAAGCCGAAGCTGATAAAAAAACAAAGGAAGAAGCCGATCGTAAAGCAAAGGAAGAGCAGCAACGAAAGATAAATGAAATAAACTCGCGTGCGCAGGGTGCATTTGCCAGCACTGGCAATGGAACAGGTGGAAAAGGACAGGGAGATGGAAAAAGTCAGGGTGTCACTTTCCCCGGTGGAAATCAGGGGGTACCAACCGGCGATCCCAATTCAAACAACTATGGAGATGGAGGCAGCGGAAATGGCAGCAAAGGAACGGGGCCATCTTTTAGTTTGGAAGGAAGATCTGCATCTTCATTACCAAAGCCCAATTACCCAGGTGATGATGAAGGGATTGTTGTGGTAAAAATTACTGTTGATAAAAATGGTAATGTAACTGCTGCAGAACCCGGTACACGCGGAACTACAATTATGAATCAAAAATTCTGGCAGGAGGCAAAACAGGCTGCTTTGAAGGCCAAATTCAATGCAGAAAGCAATGCGCCAGCTTTTCAGCAGGGTACAATAACTTATCGGTTTGTTCTCGATTAAATCCAGTACATGGACTTTCAAACATCTGTTTTCTATCTCAGCAAATTGAAAATATTTGAGTTGGAAATGCGATGGATATTGAGTCAAATTCCTGTTCGATGATAATTATCACCAATTTTATTTCTGATTTTTGTGTGCTTTGCACCAAATATCTAAAGTCATGGCATTTCTCACAAAAGACAAATTATTCAGCAAAAAGTGGTTTATCGACTACACGTTGATTCTTATTGGCTCGTTTATTCTGGCAGCAGGATTCGTATTTTTTATTACCCCTCACCGAATAGTTCCGGGAGGAGTTTACGGTATTGCGATAGTTGTTCACTACATGACGGTAGGAATGTTTTCATTCTGGCCTGATGGAATTCCAATTGGACTTTTTGGGTTAATATTAAATATTCCGCTAACCATTGCCGGAATTAAAATATTAGGTCCAAAGTTTGGCGTAAAAACAATTGTAGGTTTTGTTTTAACCTCGGTTTTTATTGATGGAATAACATACATGCGTCCTGATGGAAATGCAGCTCTTGTTGATGATGTTTTGCTTTCATGCGTTTTTGGCGGGGTTTTAATCGGTTTCGGTCTGGGTCTCATTTTTAAATCACGGGCAACTTCTGGAGGTTCGGATATTATAGCCATGATTATAGCGAAATACACAAAAATGCAATTAGGAAAACTGATGATTTACGTGGATTCCACCATTGTTTTGCTGGGTTTGTTTGCTTTTCACGACTGGCATATACCGCTGTACTCGTGGGTGGTGATTTATATTACAGGTCGTGCCATCGATATAACAATCGAAGGTGCCGATTATAACAAAGCTCTACTCATTATTTCTAAAAAACACCTTGAAATCAGGCACAAATTACTTTACGATCTGGAGCGCGGAGGAACTTATTTAAAAGGAGAAGGAATGTTTACTGGCGAAGAGAAACAAATTATTTACACTGTTGTCAGCCGTCGTGAAGTAGCAATTTTGGAGGAGTTTATCAGCAAAATTGATCCCGAAGCTTTTATAACAATAATGGATACCAAAGAGATTTTAGGAGAAGGTTTTCAAAATTTAAACACAAAAATAAACGGCAGCTAAATATTGTTGGTTTAAATAACTGTCAAATTTCAATCTTTCCATTTATTTGAGATAATACACTCATTGCAATTTTGTAAATTTGAATTTGTTCAGAAAATTCAGAATCAGTTCATGAATGGTAAATCTCTCATATTCACTCTTTTTGCAATTGCAATTGTTCTTCAGGCCAATGCACAATCGGTTGGACTTGTATTGAGCGGTGGCGGTGCAAAGGGAATGGCACACATTGGAGTAATCAGGGTGCTTGAAGAAAACAACATCCCAATCGATTACATTGCCGGAACATCAATCGGTGCAATTATCGGAGGTTTATATGCTGCCGGCTATTCTACCGAAGAAATGGAAGAATTATTTAAATCTGATGACTTTTATTTCTGGTCAACCGGAAAAATTCAAAAAGATTACCGTTACTATTTTAAAATGCCCGAGGAAGATCCTGCATGGATCGATATTCGTGTTGAAAAGAAGAATGAAAAATTAAAACTTTTGCCCCCAACCAATTTCATTCCCGAAGAGCAAATGGATTTTGCATTTATGGAATTACTTGCTGCAACCAATGCAGCCTGCAAATACAATTTCGACAGTTTATTGGTGCCGTTTTTCTGCGTTGCCACAGATGTTAACAAAAGCGAACCTGCGATTTTAAGAACAGGTGATTTAGGTGCCGCAGTAAGGGCATCTATGACAGTTCCATTCTATTTTAAACCGATAAAAATTGATGGAGCTTTATTATTCGATGGTGGAATTGTAAACAATTTTCCCACAGATATTATGAAAGAAACTTTTAATCCTGACATTATTATCGGACATAAAGTTGCTAAAGATAAAAAAGAGGCCGAAGCCGATGATGTTAAGGGGCAAATTTCAAATATCGTTATGAGACCCACTAACTATGTAATTGCTGAAAAGGAAGGAATTCTTCTCGAAACCCATTTTGATAATATTGGATTACTCGATTTTAACAAGATTGATTTGGCTATGGCTGCAGGGATGAAAACTACGTACGAATCGATTGACAGTATTAAAAATCTTGTAAAAAGGAGAGTTCCAAAAGAAGCTGTTCAAGAAAAACGTAAACAATTTAATGCGAAAAAACCTGAACTATATTTTCAGAATATTCAGGTTGAAGGTGTAAAAGATCCAATGCAACGCAAGTATATAATTCGGTCTATTAAAGGTAATTATGATGTAATTTCCCTTTCCGCATTTAAAAAGGAGTATTTTAAGTTGATTGCCGACGAACACATAAAATCGATAATGCCAATATCGAGGTATAACAAGGAAACCGGTTATTACGATTTGCATTTGAAAGTGGAACCACAAAAAAAATTAGAGGTCAAAATTGGGGGAAATATATCAACTAAGCCAATCAACCAGGGATTTGCCAGCTTTAATTACCGGACATATAAAAGCCGGGCTTATTCTTTAACTTCAAATATCTATTTTGGAAGGTTTTACAGCTCATTTAAACTTGGCGCCCGTATCGATTATCCGACAAGTCTGCCGTTCTATCTTGAAGGTTATACAACTTTTAACCGTTGGGATTTCTTTGCCTCAAGCTCAGAACTTTTCTTTGAAGATGTGCGTCCTCCTTACATTATTCAGAACGAAAACAATACACGCTTTGAGGCTGGGATTCCGGTGCGTTTACACAGCAAATTTTATGGCGGAATCGCATTTTCAAACAGTACTGACCAGTATTATCAAACCGAAGTTGTTAGTAAAGGAGATGAACCGGACAAGACGACGTTCAATGCATTTTCAACAGTAATCGGTATTGAAAACAATTCATTAAACTATAAACAATTCGCTTCAGAAGGGGCTTTCCGCCGTTTTTCAGTAAAGTATATTGCCGGAAACGAGTCAAACTCGCCGGGCACTACTTCTCCTGTAAACACACCATCGTCAAGTACAAATCACAACTATTTTTTGGTTGAGGCACACACAACCAGGTTCTTTAATTTTGGAAGCAAATTCACTCTTGGATTAAAAGGTGAAGCTGTTTTTAGCAACAAAGATTTTTTCAGTAATTACCGATCAACAAAATTATCGGCTCCCGGATTCTACCCCACTCCGCACAGCAAATCGCTTTTTATCGAAAATTTTCACTCCAATAATTATCTTGCAGGAGGATTAAATACAATTTTCAATGTGGTTCCAAACTTAAATCTACGGCTTGAAGGATATGCTTTTGTTCCGATAAATGAGGTTCTTCCGGAAACAAAGGACTATTCGCCGGAAACAAAGTTTATCGAAAATTATTATTTGCAGGGATTGGCTGCATTGGTTTATCAAACAGGGGTTGGCCCGTTAAGTTTGTCGCTTAATTATTACGAAAAGGAAGATACCCAATTGTATTTTTTACTCAGTTTTGGCTATATCATATTTAACAAAAGAGGATTTTAATCTCACCTTTTACAGTAACATTTCACCCAGTCGATTTCGAAATTGGCGGGCAAGTTTGATGCGGGTACATCATTAATCACAATACTCGATGCATTGATGTGTAATTTTTTATTCATTTCTGAACTCTGCAGAGTTAATATTTCCGATTCATTAATTTTCCATGTAAAATTATTGCCCTGTTTTACCAACGTAAAAATATACCACTTCCCTTTTTTCAGGTTCGAAATATCCATCCCGGCTACATTTGCTTTTCCGTTATTTACATTTAAAACACCAAGCCGGTTCTTAGCCCCCATTTCGAGCAAATTAACCTGTGGCATGTTTTGTTCTCCTGCCAGGTAAATCGAACTTACAATTTGTGCGACAGGTTCAAATTTTATTTTTGCTTCAAAAATTCCGTCTTCCAGCCAAAAACTATTCCACGATGAAATGATTCCTGAAGTATATTCCAATTCAGCCGGAACAAAACCTACTGGCATTTTCCAGACCTTACCTGCAGTTTTTTCCTTTCTTACTTCAATACTCAATTTACCATTGATTCTGAGATTTTTTCCATCGGTAAAAGTATGATAATCACCTGCCAGCGAGTAATTATCTCCCAACAGTTTTCCTGCCAAATAAGCTTTTGTCGCCCATTTTTCAGTATCAAGTTGTGGTTTTAAAAAATCATCCTCGAAAACCACTTTCCATTCATCAAAAAAACTAAAAACAGTCGTACCTCTATTTTTAAAATATTTTACCAGGTGCGGCAATTTCTTCATTTCCAAAAATTCCTGTTGCCTTGTAAATTCAACAGTTTTCTCCCATTTCTTTTTATCCTCAAGATAGTTTTTCCGCTCTTCAAATTCTTTCGAATTAGTTATTTCCTCCAGTTCAAAAAATCGCTTTAAATCAAACGAATCAACAACATCAAGATAGTTTTTGTAAAGCGGGGATTTTTCAAAATTTAAAAAGAATTTTATGTCTGCTTCTGAACTCAGTTGTTTGAATCTATTGTACTTTTTATTTGCTTCGCTGTTTTCAAATTTTTTGTTGTCCTTCAAAAAAGCCTCGCGTTTTTTAAAATTATCGCTTTCTACATAAGCCTTTAATTCGTTGTATTTCTTTAATTGCTGGCTGTCAGCAGTTTCCCGGTACAACCTGAGTTTTTTCGATTTCTCAAACTTGAAATAGCCTTTAATTTCTGCATCTTTTTTCAAACGCTTCAACTCAGCTAATTTTTGCTTGTCTTTGTCAGCAATATTTCCAAGCTGAACAAAATTTTTCAGTTTTTCAGATTTAGCAAAAGCTTCATGTTTTTTTAGTAAATCAGACTGATGCAACTCTTTATAAACTTTTATGCCTGCCGATTTATCGAGTTTTTTAAAATCGATCCAGTGTTTTTCTTCAACAGAACCTTTAAAAACCTGTTCTAAAATCTCTTTTTTATCTTTTGTAAATTGCCCTTCCTTCACGTATTCCAGCAATTTGTAATATTCAGCGAGCTTATCAGAAAACTTCAGTTTTTTGTACTTTTCCAAATCTGATGAATTGGCAATTTTAAAGTAATTTTTAATTGACCGCTTTTTTTGTAATCCTGAAAACTCTTTCAACTGGTTAAATTCCTTGCTACCTTTGAAATGCAACGCTTCAATTTCATTCTTTTTCCTTTTAAACTCCTCCGAATTTATCTCCTTTTCGAGGGCTAAATATTTTTGTAATTCATCCGATTTTTCAACTTTTTGAAATTCGATATAATCATTCAACAGAACTTTGCGCTGTTTTTCAACAGTTTCCACCGATTTTAAACCCCCAAAAAGTTGTAGCGTGAAAATTTTAAATGACATAAATCTGCGTTTAGTTTTTTTGACGTTCAAAAATAAAAATTAAACGCATTAAATTCTAATTTTAATTGTTTTGATTTTCTTCAATATCTCTCTCATTGTTAAGTCAGTTTTAGTTTTAAACAAATTTCCGGTACTTTTTCAATTCCCATCGTTTAACTGTTTATATTTTCCCAAACTCAAAATTGTCTATTTATCTAATTTTGAATAGTTTTGGACAGAATCGATAAAATACAAATGATCCAGCATTCGGAACTTATTATTAACAAGGACGGCTCAATTTTTCATTTACATTTAAAGCCGGAACAGATTTCTGATGATATTATTCTAGTTGGTGATCCTGCCCGGGTTGATACGATTGCCTCATTTTTTAGCAAAACAGATTTCTCGACTCACAACCGTGAATTTAAAACAACAACCGGCTGGTACAATGGGAAAAAGATAACCGTAATCTCAACAGGAATTGGTACTGACAATATTGATATTGTATTAAATGAATTGGATGCGCTTGTAAATATCGATTTAAAAACACGGACTATAAAAAAAGAACACAAGTCTCTTAACATTGTCAGAATTGGTACTTCTGGTGGTTTGCAACCTGATGTACCTGTTAATTCGTTTGTTGTATCTCAAAAATCGATTGGTTTCGACGGGATGCTGAATTATTATGCCAACCGCCAGGATTATTGCGATCTTGCTTTCGAAAAGGCATTTAAGACCTTTACTAATTGGAACAAATCGCTACCCACTTTTTATGTTGTAGATTCTTCTGATAAATTACGTTCAAAATTTAAAGATGAAATTTTTACACCTGGCGTAACTATTTCAGCGCCTGGATTTTACGGACCCCAGGGAAGAGTTCTCCGGTTGCCGCTTGCAGTGCCTGAATTGAACAGACAGATAGAAGAGTTCCGTTTTAATCAATATAAAATCACCAATTTTGAAATGGAGAGTTCTGCTATTTACGGGTTATCTAAAATGCTGGGACACGAGGCCCTGACCATTTGCCTTATAATTGCAAGCCGGGTTGTGTTAACCGCAAACGAAAATTATCGCGATGAAATGAAAAAACTGATTGCTTTGGTATTGGAACGCTTAACAACTGAATAGGAAATGAATCGCAAACTGGGTGCTTTAATTGATTTACTTGACGACCCCGATTTAACTGTTTTTGAGCTGGTTCAGCAGGAATTGCTCAAAGAAACAGATGAAATTATTCCTGCGCTTGAACAGAAATGGGAATCCAGTTTTGATGGTAACTGCCAGGAAAGGATTGAAAATATCATTCAGAATATACAGTTTAAAGAAACTTCACGGTTACTGGAGGAGTGGCTGAGTACTGATTCAGATGAACGTGATATTTTAACCGGATTTCTTATTATCGACCGCTTTCAATACCCCGATTTAAATCCATTAAATATTCGTTTAAAACTCGAAAACATTAGGAAGAAGATTTGGATCGAACTAAATAATTCGCTGACTTTACTTGAAAAAACAACTATTCTAAATCATTTTCTTTTCAACATAAATGAGTTTTCAATCAATTTTAAAAACATACATTCGCCGCAAAATTGCTTTCTCAACCAAATGCTCGACACGAAAAAGGGAAATCCTGTTTCAATGAGTATTTTTTACACAATTATAGCGCGTCAACTCGACCTTCCTGCCCAATTTGTCGACTTTCCGAAAAATCCACTTGTCGGTATTGTTGATGCAAAACTGGCCAGAAAAGTACACGGAAATGCGGTTAAATCAGATGTTCTGTTTTATGTTAATCCTTCGAATAAAGGATCGATTACAAGTATTAAAGAGATTGAATATCATTTGCGAACCAACAATTATTTGCCTCTGCAAAATTATACAGAACCAAAATCGGACGTCCATTTAATAAAACTGCTGATTGAATCGCTCGAATTATCTTACCAATCGGTAAACTTTACCGACAAACGAGATCGAATCCACCAGTTACTTCGACTTTTTTAGCAAAAAAAAGCCTTCCAGGCCCGAAACAGGTGGAAGGCATTTATCATTCGAATTTCAGTTCTTTCTATTTGGCGTAGCTAACTGCGCGCGTTTCCCTGATTACCGTAATTTTTATTTGTCCCGGATAAGTCATTTCATCCTGAATTCTTTTCGAAATATCATACGACAATTGTTCTGTATCCTGATCGGTTAACTTATCGGCGCCAACAATAACGCGAAGTTCACGACCAGCCTGAATCGCGTAGGTTTTCATAACACCCGGATACGAAAGTGCCAAATCTTCGAGGTCTTTCAAACGTTTAATATACGACTCAACAATTTCGCGTCGTGCGCCTGGTCTAGCTCCGGAAATAGCGTCACAAACCTGAATAATCGGAGCAAGCAAGGTTTGCATTTCAACTTCGTCGTGATGAGCACCAATCGCATTGCAAATGTCTGGCTTTTCCTTGTATTTCTCTGCCAGTTTCATACCAAGAATTGCGTGCGGTAATTCCGGTTCATCATCCGGCACTTTTCCAATATCATGCAGTAAGCCGGCACGTTTTGCTTTCTTGACGTTTAATCCAAGTTCGGCAGCCATAATTGCCGATAAATTCGCTACTTCACGCGAGTGTTGCAGCAAATTTTGCCCGTAAGACGAGCGGTATTTCATTTTACCAATTAACCGGATTAACTCGGGGTGTAAACCATGAACACCAAGATCGATTGTAGTACGTTTACCGGTTTCTATTATCTCTTCTTCAATCTGTTTTTTTACTTTACTAACAACCTCTTCAATTCGTGCCGGATGAATCCTGCCGTCGGTTACCAGTTGGTGAAGGGCTAAACGTGCAATTTCGCGGCGTACAGGGTCGAATGCCGAAAGTACAATGGCTTCGGGTGTATCGTCAACCACAATTTCAACACCGGTTGCAGCTTCCAAAGCCCTGATGTTTCTTCCTTCACGACCGATTATCCGGCCTTTAATTTCATCGCTTTCAATATGAAATATCGTAACTGCATTTTCAATTGCAGTTTCGGTTGCAACACGCTGAATCGATTTCACAACTATCTTTTTGGCTTCTTTATTTGCTGTCAGTTTGGCCTCCTCCATTATTTCGTTAATGTATGAAATAGCCTCAGTTTTCGCTTCTTCTTGCAATGATTCAACCAACTGAGCTTTGGCCTCTTCAGCTGACAATCCTGATATTTGTTCCAGTTTATCGAGGTGCTGACGATACATTTTTTCAAGCTCTTCTGTTTTGCTTTCTACCCGTTGTAACTGTGCGGTTAAATTCTCTTTTATGATTTCAACCTCCCTTTTTGCGACCTCAAAATCTTTTGTTTTTTTCTGCAATTCATCGCGTCGTTGATTTAAAACGCTGTCTTTTTGTTTCAACCGGTTTTCAAATTCATTGAGGTCTGCACTTTTTTCAATAATGTATTTTTCATGGTCCGATTTTAGTTGCAGAAACTTCTCTTTTGCCTGTAAAATTTTGTCTTTTTTAATTACTTCTCCCTCTGCCTGGGCTTCTGCAATAATTCGCAGTTTTTTTGAATTCAATGCTTTGTTCCAAATCACATAGGCCAAAGCACCGCCGCCTATAAAGCCAGCTGTAACGCCTATTAACAATGATATTAAACTCATTTTTATATTTTTAATCAATTAATAAAAAAACCCGTAAAAAGTATTGTAAAACACTGGATTACAAGACTTTATACGGGCTTTGAAAAATATATTCACGTTTACTTACAATTCTATCTCTTCTTCTTTTCTTTTAAAAAGTCAGAAATATCATCGTTTAAGTTTTTTAATTCCTCAATGAAAAGAGTTCTGTCGTTTTGTTGCTGCAATTCAGTGCTGTTTAAGGCCATTTGAAATGCTGCCATAGCTAAAATATCATTTGAGTCACGTTCTCCAAATTGTTCGCGAAACTTTCGAACAATTTCGTTGACTCTTTTTGCAGCTAATCTGTATCTCTCCTCATCTTCGTTATTGATGGTTAAAGGAAAACCTTTGCCGTCAATTTTAATATTTATTCTCAATTTCTTATTGTCCACCTGCCATTACTTATTGAGTAATGCAATACACTTGTCAATTTCCCGTACTAATTTATTTATTTTCTGTTTAGCTTCCCTGTTTTCATCTACTCCCGATAAAATGTGGGTTGCTAACCTCAGTTGTTCATTTTTTTTACCTAATTCCGACTTTTCCTTCTTCAATAACTCAATTTCGTGTTTTAAGTCTAACACATTCTTTTCCAGCGCCTTTTTTTCGTTTTCAACATTAGCAAACTCATTAAAAAACTGCTGTATATTTATCTTTAAATTATTCAGAAGTACTTGTTCTTCCTCAGTCATTATAGCTGCATTTCATCGCAAAGTTAATATTTTTAGCCTATTGTAAAAGCAATTGAAAAATATTGAAAGAAATATTACAAACAGCTTCCTGTTAAGTTCAAGCTAAAAGATTTTTTTCACAACATTTGTAATTGTTAACAAATAAATATAATGAAGATTTTTTTAATTCTAACGGCTGTTTTTACATTCGCATTTGTTAAAATCCAGGGTTCTTATATCACTAACCAGGTTGAAATCCCAATATTGCTAAAGAGCAGTTTTGCCAAACTTAAAAAATTCATTTTAAACCAACCTTAAACTACATCAAATAATATAATTCTATTTATGAAGCTGGAATTTAAAAATAAAATAAAAGCAGTTGGTTTAATGTCAGGCACTTCGCTCGATGGTTTGGATTTGATTGCTGTTGAATTTCATCTGACGAATGGTAAATGGACTTTTAATATTGATGCTTCAGAAACCATTTCCTATTCTAAGGAGTGGACAGAAAAACTTAAAAATGCCCCTTCCCTTACCAGGGAAAAGCTGATTGTTTTAGATTCAGAATATGGCCGTTTTCTTGGCCACGAAATAAACCGTTTTATTAAGGTCAATAATTTTACTCCCGATTTGATTGCCTCACACGGTCATACCGTTTTTCATCAGCCCCATAAACATTTTACTTTCCAGGTCGGAAACGGTGCTGACATTGCCGCAGTAACACAAATTGCGGCGGTTGCCGATTTCAGAACGGGAGATGTTGTTTTGGGTGGTCAGGGTGCACCACTGGTTCCGGTTGGAGATCGGCTTCTGTTTTCTGAATATCACTACTGTTTGAACCTGGGAGGTTTTGCCAACATTTCGTTCGAAAAGAACAAAAAACGCATTGCTTTTGATATTTGCCCTGTAAATATGATTCTTAATTATTTTGCTGAAAAACAAGGATTGGAATTTGACACCGACGGAGAAATGGGAAGAAAAGGAAAGGTTGATAATCAGTTGCTCCAAAAACTCAATCAGTTGGATTTTTACCACATTAAACCACCAAAATCGCTTGGACGCGAATGGGTTGAAACTATTTTCATGCCTGTAATGAATACCTCTGAAATAACTGAAGAAGACAAAATGCGCACGGTTTACGAACATGTTGCACAACAAATTGGAAAAACAACTTCGGGCAAAGGCGAAATGCTTATTACCGGCGGTGGAACTTTTAATACTTTTCTTATGGAAAGAATCAGCCATTTCACTTCAACCAAAATTATTATTCCTGCAAAAGAAATCATCAATTTTAAGGAAGCATTGATTTTTGCATTTCTGGGAGTTTTGCGGATAAAAGGTCAAAATAATTGCCTTTCTTCGGTAACCGGTGCACCCCGCGATCACAGCAGCGGAGTTATTTTTAATCCTTTAAATACTAACTCCTGAAAAATAGGATTTTAATCATTCTTAAAGGCAACAGAAATCCTGTAATTTGAAGACAATTAAAATCATTTCATTATGAAATTCAATCCGGCAAAAGCCATTCACGATTTAAAACAATTCGGCGAATTTGGAGATGTAAATCCTTCGATTACCGATTCGTCAACTTATACTTTTTTGAAAGGTGAAACCATGGAAGATACTTTTCACGGACAAATGGAAGGATGTTTTCTTTATTCGCGTCATTGGAATCCAAGTAATAAATACCTCGCCGATGCACTTGCCGCAATGGAGAATACTGAATCGGCGTGGATTACCGCTTCCGGAATGGCTGCAATTACCTGCGCACTTTTGCAACTTTGCAATTCGGGCGACCACATTATCACAAGTGTTACAACTTACGGCGGAACTTATGCTTTTCTAAAAAACTGGCTTCCCAAATACAACATCGAAGTCTCGTTTGTAAACATTACCAATCTTGAAGAAGTAAGAAATGCAGTTAAGTCCAATACCAAAGTAATTTATACTGAAAGTGTTACCAATCCGCTTTTGCAGGTTTCAAATATCCCCGAACTGGCAAAAATTGCTCACGTTGCCGGAGCTAAACTAATGGTTGACAACACATTTACACCGATGATTTTTACGCCATCGATGCTGGGAGCCGATTTGGTAGTATACAGCATGACCAAATTTATCAATGGTAAAAATGATTGTGTAGCTGGCGCAATTTGCGGTTCGAATGAATTTGTTAACCAGCTTTCAAATGTCAACAATGGAACTGCAATGTTACTTGGTCCTGTACTCGATCCACTTCGTTCCTCCTCCATCCTGAAGAACATGAATACTCTGCATATCCGTATGAAACAGCACAGTAAAAATGCACAGTTTCTGGCGGAAAACTTTGATAAAATGGGATTGAAAATTATTTATCCCGGATTAAAAAAGCATCCTCAATACGAAATTCATAAAAAGCTGATGAATGAAGAATATGGCTTTGGAGGAATACTCGCAATCGATTTTGGCACAATGGAAAATGCCTATTCCGTTATGCAAAAAATGCAGGCTGCTGATGTTGGTTATTTGGCTGTTTCACTCGGTTATTTTAAAACACTTTTCAGTTGTTCGGGGCACAGCACTTCATCGGAAATACCAATTGAAGTACAAAAAGAAATGGGACTTTCAGAAGGGTTGGTGCGTTTCTCTGTCGGGC
>DATITY010000217.1:0-1687 GCA_035467235.1 Draconibacterium sp.
AAACGAACTGGTCCACAGATTTTCGTTTAACGGGAATACCCAACTCCAAACCACGCCCAAAATAGCAGTAACAAACCCCAGGGTAAACAATGCCATTACCTTTATTTCCTGCGATTTTTTCGAGAGCAAAACAGCGCCTGCCAGCATTCCGGTAATTCCCGTAACAATTGACGGAAAAGTACTGAGAATTCCTTCCGGGTCCCACGTTCCCTGCCACATTTTTCCGGGCATATATTTACTGTCAACCCATGCGGCCAGATTTACGCCCGGCTCCAGCATGGGCACATCGTAGCCCGGAGTCGGAATCAACGTCATTGCCAGCCAGTAACCCACCAAAACAACAGCCCCGGTAATTGCCTGAATTTTCCAGCCTGAGTGCAAAAACAGTAATCCGCAAACCAGGAAAACAATGGCAATGCGGTGCAAAGTTCCTGTCCAGCGCAACTCTTCGAAACTAAAATCGCCCAAAATCCCCATCAGGTTGAGTGCCATTCCAACTGCAAATATTTTCAGTGCCCTTGTAATAATCTTCGCGTACATTTCTTTGGGTTTAACGCCGGCCTGCATCCGCTTGGTGTAGGCAAATGCAATTGAAACACCAACAATGAACAAAAAGAATGGCGCAATGAGGTCGGTGGCTGATATGCCGTTCCATTTTGTATGTTGCAATGGTGAAAAAACAAAGTTTTCGTTTCCCGGAAAATTAACCAGAATCATTGCAGCAATGGTAAATCCCCTGAAAGCATCGAGCGAAAGCAGCCGTTTAAATTCCATTTTATTTTTCAGTTACTACATTTTGAATTTTCTGAATGGCTTCAGCAAACTTCTCCATATCGGCTTTTGTACCCAACATGGAATTTTGCATAATCCAGACTGCCTCAACATAACAGGCTTTTTCGGTTACCGGGCAATATACGTTTGTATAATCCACCTCTTCGGGAATGGCGTAACACATAAAATTCTTTTTCTGAAAGACGATTTGTTTGTATAATGGTTCAGGATATCCCATAAACGACGGAACACCTTCAGCAGCAAGCATTTTGGCAAACTCCGTTTTGGGCAGGTTATTGAAATGTGCCTTGTCGTATTTAAAAATATAGATGTGATAAGTGTGCAGCGTTTCGCCGTGTCCGCGGGTGAGTGGTTTAATTCCCGGGATTTTTTCGAGGAGCGAATTCAGGTAAATCCCGTTTTCATTACGGATTTGGGTTTGCTCTTCGAGTCTTTTTAACTGATGCTGGAGAATTACGGTTTGCAACTGGGTCATGCGGTAGTTACAACCCAGGTTATGATGTTCGTACCACTGGCCGCCTTTTACGCGGCCTACATTACGGAGCGAATCGACCATATTTGCAAGCTGTTCATTGTTTGTAACAACAATTCCGCCTTCTCCGCTGGTGAGGTTTTTCGAAGACTGAAAACTGAAACAACCGGCATCGCCGATACTTCCCAGTTTTTTACCTTTGTATTCGCCTCCGTGCGCATGTGCCGCATCTTCTATCACTTTCAGATTGTGCTTTTTTGCAATGGACATAATTGCATCCATATCGCAGGCCTGACCCGCAAAATGCACCGGAATAATCACTTTTGTCCGTGGAGTGATTGCTTTTTCCAAAGCTACCGGGTCGAGGTTGTAAGTTTCCGGATCGATATCAGCAAAAACCGGCACACAATTGGCTTCAGCCAC
>DATITY010000218.1:0-2094 GCA_035467235.1 Draconibacterium sp.
TGGCAGTATTTGCAATCAATTCCGTTTTCGCCAACATGTATTTTGTGCGAGAATTTTACCGGTTGGTCGGGAGCATAATTTTCCTGTCTTCCGAGCCGCATAGCATCGGTTGCAATCATTTTAACCTGCCAGCCAAAAGCGCTAAGAAAAATAACAACCGGAATAATCTTCCATTTAACCTTTCTTAAAAAAATGAGTTCAATCAATGCCCAGGTAAGTACCAATCCCAGAAACAGAAATAAAATAAGGTTGAAATAACTTGGTTTTACAGGTTTGGTTCCGGTGTGTGCCAAATCGTCGAGATATGCTTTTACAGATTTTAAGTCCTCTTCTTTAATATCGAAATTTTTGTGCGAATCGGTCATTTTTACACCTGATGGTTGCATTACTGAAGCCTGAAAAGAGGCAAAGTCTTTTTCAACAAATTTTAATGCAATGTCGGTGGCAGAAGGATTCCAGTTCAAGGTATCAACCTGTTTAATGTTATGGCACGAAACACAGGCTTCATAATTTCTGTCGAAGGGCAGCAATCCCATAAAAATCCTTTTTCCACGATTAATTTCATCGTGTGAATGACCAGCAGAAATGACGGACTCTTCGGAAGCTGCAATTGAATTTTTCGAAAAAGTAACAAAGGAAATTATAACAAACAGGAAAACAAAAAACGACATCATTTTAAAACCTGTTTTCCCTGGTAAATATTCTCTCATTCTGTTCAGTTTAGTATTAAAACAAAGGATTGTTTATAAAAAACATTCTTTTAACAAAAGTTACTGGTAAAAGGTTGCTCAATTTAAGAAAAAAAAATCAGGAAAAGTAGGTCAACATTATTTTGTGAAAAGAAATTTAAATAATGACGTAAAACAATACTCAACAAATGTTTACTTGCAAATTAAAATTTATTAAACTAATAAACTGACTTTAAGAGATAAAAAAAATTAAATTAAACCCCGCCATTAATAAAGGATTGTTTTTATTTTTTGTGAAAATATTTTATTTCCTCACGTTGATCAAGGTTTTCAGTTAGCTTTTTGACTATTTTCAGGTTCACAAAAAACTCGCGGGCAATTACCCTTAAAATTGTATAACCGGGTATTGCCAGCATCATTCCTAAAACTCCGGCCATACTTCCGGCAGCTAAAATCACCAGAAAAATTTCGAGGGGATGTGCTTTTACACTGCTTGAGTAAATCAATGGCTGAAACAACACATCGTCGATGATTTTAACCACAATAAAAACAATTGCCATAGAACCAAGCAGTGGCAAAGTGTAATTCATTAAATCGGCATTGATATTTAAAGCCAATCCGACCAGCAATCCAAAGGCCGCACCAATGAATGGTCCCAAATATGGTATTACATTAAAAAGCGCGCAAAAAAGGCCGATTACAACCGCATGCTGGAATTCAAATCCAACTAATTTTAATCCAATAGTGTCCAGTAATCCAACCATGATAATTTCAAAAATTAAACCGATAAAATACCTCCTAAGTAAATAAGTTATTGAATTGAGAATGTGTCCTACTTTTTCTTCCATATCGGTTGGAACAATCATCAGAATTCCGTCGCGTAAAAGCGATTCTTCTTTAAGAAAGAAAAAAGTGATAAATGAAATTGAAAAAAAGGCAACAAATAGTTCACCGATTATTCCGGCAATAAAACCAAATACATCCGAAAACCTTGAGAAATCAATTTTATCGCCCAGGTTTTCATTCAACACATCGAAAAAAGTACGATTTTTTAAAGTAACAGGCTCATTTCCAAAAAGTTTAGATAATCGTGCAATAGGCTCTTCAAGCGAACCCAGAAGCGCAGAGAAATCAACCTGAGAAAGCGTTTCAAGTTCACTTATCAGTAACGGAATGAAATAACGGAAGAAAGTGACAACAATTGACATTAAGGTAATTAACGTTACGAAAGCTGCCAGCCCATTGGAAATCTTAAATTTTTTAAATTTTATTTGTTCCAGACGCCGAACAAGCGGACGGCCAATAAATGCAAGCACACCCGAAATCAAAATGTATATAACAATCTTGCTGAAATACCAAATAAGGAACAAAATAAATATACCACCGATAATTAAAAGAATATTAC
>DATITY010000219.1:0-8160 GCA_035467235.1 Draconibacterium sp.
TCCAAAGGGAGCCGGCAAACCGGTTACAAAGGCAATCATAAAGAACAGGGCAAACATCATTAAAATTGGCAATAAATAACTCTTGTTTTTACTCATAATAGTTTGATTTTAAATAGTTTATTTTATTAAGAATATTTTAAAAGAATTTTAGTGAAGATATCATTAACGATTTAATTATTTTAAGCTGATTGTAAAAATATAAAATAATTAAGCTTGACAAATTTTTTTCTTGCTATCGTCAATATGTACTCAATAAAATTCAGTCTTCTACTTTTCACTTTTATACAAATCAAGTTTCACAGCCCCTTTGGCCCTGATAAATAATTTATGGCATGATCCTTTTCCATAAACATGCTCCAGCGTTTTAACGTAATCCTCCAGTTTTTCCTGCGGAACGAATGCCTGGATTGTACCTCCAAATCCACCGCCGTGAACGCGCCATGCGCCAGTACCTTTCAATACCATTTCACTTAGCGCAAGTGCCAGGGAAACTACCTGTTCGTCTTTGTGAACAACATCAAAAATATTCTGATTGTACATGTATGAACTGTATCCCGATTCAACAACCATTTTCAGAAAGGCCTGAAAATCATTTATTTCGAGCGCTGTCACCTGATCAACCACGCGTTGATTATCTCCCTGGAAATGATATGCACGTAAGATTGCCCTGTCGCCTGTTACTTTTCGAATTTCAGGTATTTTTTCCACGATTTGCTCCAGGGTTACTTCCCTTAAAACCTTAGCGCCCAGCACTGCAGCTACCGATTTCATTTCGGTAGGCAATGAAGCGTATTCTGCCTGCGAAGCCGCATCGTGGTGACCTCCGCCAACATCGGTAATTACAAGTGAGAATCCTGTTGAAACAAAATCAAAATCAACTTCTTTTACAATTGGATTGGCTGGATCTTTAAAATCGATGGTTATCAACCCTCCAACCGAACAAGCCGTTTGATCCATTAATCCACAAGGTTTTCCGAAATAATTGTTTTCGCTCCACTGTCCTATGATTGCATTTTCTACTTTGCTCATTTTACCATCATTGAAAAGTTCGTTAAAAATCGCACCAATCAATACTTCAAAGGAAGCTGAAGAACTTAACCCTGAACCCTTTGGTACACGCCCATCAATGCAGGCATCGAAACCACCAACTTCGTATCCTTTTTCCTTCATTTTGGCAGCAATACCTTTTACCAACGAGGTTGAAGTGTAATACTCGGATTCTTTAGGCTGAAAATCCGTTAGTTCAACCTGAAATTCAGGATACCCTGCCGATTTGATTCGAATTGTATTAGTGCCGTTTTTAGCAGCAACTGCAATGTTATCGAGGTTCACAGCGCCGGCTAAAACCCGTCCGTAATTGTGGTCGGTGTGGTTACCGCCAATTTCTGTGCGTCCGGGTGAACTAAACAGTTGAACATCGTCTTTTCCATAGTTTTTTTCAAAATCACTCATCAGTGCTGAATACCTGTCAGCCTGTTCTTTTAATACCGAGGTGTCGGTACCATATAATTCATGAAATAACGGATTGCTTCCACCATTAATTTTTTCTCTTAAACTTTTAATTTTTGTCATAAATTACTATATTTTATATTATAAATACCTGTTCAACTTCATTAACAATGGATTACAATTCTGATTCAATTGTTGTAACCGTGGTCTCAACTGGTAGGTACCAGTAGGAACAAATATATATTTTAAATGTATTTTCGAACATGCATAAATGATGTTACAAAACACTTTATTCCTACAAACTATTTCGTACAATTAGTTTGGATGGATTTCTCACAGCACCCGATTTTTTGTTTAAAACCATATCTGCCAGAGTCTTACCCATCTCAACAAAGTCAGTCGAAATGGTAGTAATTCCACCGGCAACCACTTCTTTCAGCATTGTATCGTTAAACGAGACTATTCCAAATTTTTTGCCGAGCTTATAATTGTAATCGTTTGCCAGTTTTACCATTTGAACCAAATCGCGATCTGAGATGATAAAATACGCTTCGTATAATTCAGGCCGCAATCCATCCAGCGATTTTACAACCTGATGATTAAAACCATTGTTACTGCAAAATCTTTCGAATCCTTTAACCCTTTCAGCAGGCTCTTTTCCTCCCGGATTTACAAATATCAGCTTTCTGTATTTCTTCAAAAGTTCAATCCCTTGATTCAATGCATTACAAAAATCGTTTTCAAAATCCTGATAAAGAACAGGATACATTTTAAGATCCGATTTCAATCGGTCTAAAATAAACACTTTGTCTTTTGGAAATTTTGAAAGTAAATGACTTGTATTTTCAAAAGTTGCCGGCATAATTATGTATGATGTATAATTTCCTGAACTTTCGGCAATCAGATTTTTAAATACTTTATAATTGAAATGATGAAAATAGATATCCACAAGTGCCTTTCCTTTCAAATTGGATATCAGCGAATTATACAAATCTTCCTTAAAGGAATTTAATTCGTCGAAAAGTACAAAAATGTTCTCGTCGGGTTGAATTTCGGTGGTCACAACATAATATCCTTTCCCTGGCTGACTATGCAATATACCTCTGGCTTTCAATTCGTTAAAAGCTAACATTACAGTATCTCTGCTTAACCCGAAATCGGTGCAGATTTGATTTATCGATGGAACTTTATCTCCTTTTTTAATCGACTTTTTTTCAATTGCCTGATAAACTGAACTGATAATTTGCCGGTATTTTGGCAACGATGATTTCGAATCAATCTGTATAATCCGTTTTGTCATAGGTTGTTTGATTTCCACAAAAATAAAAAGATAAATGGTTAATAATTCATGTTATATAACACTACCAGTACCAACCAGTTTACTTGCACATTTTTTGCATTTTTGAACTTTTACTACAAATGAAATTAAAAAATGCAATAATGAAATTAACAACAACTTCTTTCGGAAAATTAAAAGATGGTCGTGAAGTAAAACTCTTCACACTTACCAATGACAATAAACTATCGGTAAAAATTACCAATTATGGTGCAATTATTACCAGTATTGAAATGCCCGATACGAAAGGGAAAATTGAAAATATTGTATGCGGTTTTGAAAAGCTGGAAACTTATATCAGCGATGAATACCTGGGAAGTTACCCCTATTTTGGCGCCATTATTGGCCGGTTTGGAAACAGGATTGCAAAAGGCCATCTCGAAATTGAAGGGAAAATTTACGACATGGCAATTAACAACGGCTCAAACCATTTACATGGCGGTAAAATTGGTTTCGACAGAAAACTTTTTAAGGCAGAAACTTTTCATAATGACAAACAGGTTGGAGTAAAACTTACTTATTTAAGTCCCGACATGGAAGAAAATTACCCCGGAAATTTAAAAGTTACCTGTGTTTACACGCTCAACAATAACAACGAACTGGGTATTGAATACTTTGCCGAAACTGATAAAACCACTGTGGTAAATCTTACCAACCATACTTATTTCAATTTAACCGGCGGGAAAGAAAACATCATGAATCACGAGTTGGAATTAACGGCAACCAAAATGACAGAGATGGTTGACCAGATTCCAACAGGCAAAATTATTCCGGTTAACGGAACACCTTTCGATTTTACAATTTCAAAAAAATTAAACCACCGTATTTCGGAAATTCCGATGGGTTACGACGACAATTTTGTTTTGGGCAACGAAACTGGCGAATTAAAATACATCGGTTGTCTGAAAGAAACAAAAAGCGGGCGCAAAGTCGAAGTTTTAACCACACAGCCCGGAATGCAGGTGTACACAGGTTACTGGAACCCTGAATTAATCATCGACGGAGAAAAAAAGTTTGGCAGTTTTTCAGGAATTGCACTCGAAACACAACATTACCCCGATTCAGTTAACCAACCCGATTTTCCGACTACAATATTAAAATCCGGAGAGAAATACAACGAAACAACTATTTACCGGTTTATAACCGAATAATGAAAAGCCCGGTTTCCGGGCTTTTTTGTTTCAAAACCCTCTAATTCATTTTTGGCTAATTTTTTATACATTTGGTTTAACTAATATACCATTAATACAATTATGAAAACAATAATCGAACTTTTTGAAACCGCAGTGCTGAACTATCCTGACAATGTTTATTTATGGGAAAAGAAGGGTGGCAAATATGAAGGTACATCGTACAAAGAAACCCGCGAGCAGGTTTTAAATCTGGCCGCTGGCTTGGTTGACTTAGGTTTTAAAAATGGCGATCGTGCCGCTTTGGTTGCAGACGGCAGAAACGACTGGATTATTAGTGAACTAGGAATGTTGTATGCCGGCGGTGCAAACGTTCCACTCTCCATCAGACTCGAAACCAATGAATTGGCTTTCAGAATAAAACACAGCGGTGCAAAAATAATTTTCGTTTCGAAATTACATGCTCAAAAAATAGAGGAAATACGGGGTGAACTTCCTGATCTGGAAAAGGTGGTATTCATCGATGGAAAAGAAAATCCGGGTAAAAACGATATCATTTACCGCGATTTGATGAGCAGTGGAGAAAAACTCAGGAAAACAAACGCAGAAGTTTATGATGCAATCTGGAAAAATATTCAGCCCAACGATTTGGCCAATATTTCTTATACTTCTGGAACAACAGCCGACCCGAAAGGGATCATGCTTTCGCACCTCAACTATGCTGCAAACGTTGTACAGTCGAATGGATTACTCGACTTGCAAACCTATTGGAAAACACTTGCCATTTTGCCGTGGGACCATGCTTTTGCACACACAACCTGCTTGTATGTTTTCATGTACAAAGGCGCCAGTATTGCCTCAGTCGAAATCGGAAATTCGCCACTTGAAACATTGAAAAACATCCCAAAAAACATAAAGGAAGTCAAGCCTCACATTATGATGAGTGTGCCGGCTTATTCAAAAACGTTCAGAAAAAATATCGAAGCAGGAATCAGGGCTAAAGGTGAAACTTTGTACAAAGTTTTTCAGTTTGCATTGAAAGTGGCATATAAATATAACGGTGATGGAACCAACAAAGGAAAAGGATTTCGTTTTTTGCTGAAACCATTGCTATCAGTTTTCAATGCAATTCTCTTCAAAAAAATACAGGAAGGTTTTGGCGGTAACCTGTTGTTCTTTATCGGTGGTGGCGCTATACTCGACACAGAAATGCAGCAGTTCTTCTATGCCATCGGTTTGCCCATTTGCCAGGGTTACGGCCTCACCGAAGCATCACCGGTAATTTCATCGAACGTACCCGACTGCGTTAAATTCGGTTCATCTGGCAAACCTGTCAAAAATATGGACATGAAAATTGTGGATGGTGATGGAAATATTTTGCCGCAGGGTGAAAAAGGAGAGATTTGCATTTATGGGGATAATGTAATGCTCGGTTACTGGAATAATCCGGTGGCCACCGCTGAAACCCTTAAAAACGGCTGGCTTCACACCGGTGACATGGGATATATTGACAAGGATGGATTTTTATATGTTCTTGGCCGGTTTAAAAGTCTTTTAATTGGTAATGACGGTGAAAAATACAGCCCGGAAGGCATTGAAGATGCTATTTTAATTCATTCGCCACACATTCAGCAGGTGATGCTTCATAACAATCAAAATCCTTATACCGTGGGAATGATAGTTCCCGATATGGAAGTTATTAACCGCGAATTAAAAAACCGGGGCATTGAAAAGGGCACTGACGATGGAAATAAAGAGGCATTGAAGATGATTCAAAACGACATCAACCAATTCAAAAAGGGAGGCAAACACGAGGGAATGTTTCCTGAAAGATGGCTGCCGGCTACCACTGCCGTGCTTCCCGCCGCTTTTACAGCCGACAATAAAATGCTGAATGCCATGCTTAAGATGGTTCGTGGAAAAATAAACGAGCATTACAGCAAAGAACTCGATTTTCTTTACACACCACAGGCAAAAAACATTGAAAATGAAATGAATCTTGAGGCCATTAAAAAATGGAATGCTTAACTTTGTGGCCTAAAATTTTCAAACAATGATTATTGAAACTTATTCATATCCCCGGGCAGCGGTTATCGGAAATCCGTCTGACGGATATTTTGGAAAAACTATTGCATTTGTGTTTTCCAATTTTATAGCAAAAGTACAATTGTATCAAACACCTGAGCTGGAAATTAAACCAGAACGTTTGGATATAACCTCTTACAAAAACATGAAGACTTTGGTTGAGGACATTAATTTTGCCGGTTATTACGGAGGAATGCGTTTATTAAAGGGAATGATAAAAGTGTTTTATGAATACTGCGAAAAAAACGAAATTCGTTTAGCCAGCAAAAATTTCACAATACGTTATAATTCCAACATTCCGCTCCGGTTGGGACTTGCAGGTTCCAGTGCAATACTAACAGCTTCATTAAAGGCCATTTGCCTCTTTTACGAGGTTTACATTCCGCCTGCTATTTTTGCCAACCTTGTACTTTCTGTCGAAAAAAACGAATTGGGTATTTCTGCAGGGTTACAGGACCGTGTTGCCCAGGCTTTCGAAAAACCGGTATTCATGGATTTCAATAAGGACATTATGGATAAGCAGGGATTTGGCAATTACCAGGTTTTAAAAACAAATCATTTCCCCAATTTTTATATCGCTTATCGTAAAAACCTTTCTGAAGGCACTGAAGTTGTGCATAATAATTTACGGGCCCGTTTTGATATTGGTGAGGAAAAAGTACTTTGTGCAATGGAACGTTGGGGACAAATTACAGAGGAATTTAAAACAGCTCTTAATAAAAATGATACCGAAACCATGCACAATCTAATAAACGAAAATTTCGATTTGCGTCGTTCGTTAATACCAATTAGCAAAGGAAATATAGAGATGGTTGAACTGGCCCGATCGGTTGGTGCAAGTGCAAAATTCACCGGCTCCGGCGGAGCAATAATTGGCACTTACAATGACGAATTAACCTTCAGCAAACTTAAAGACGTACTGAACAACAACGATATAGAAGTAATAAAACCCAACATAGTAAGTTAATAAAATGATAGTAAAAAAAGCAGTAATTCCCGCCGCCGGATATGGAACCCGTTTCTTACCTGCCACAAAATCATCGCCCAAGGAAATGATTCCGATTATAGATACTCCTGTTATCCAATATGTTGTTGAAGAAGCCGTGGAAAGCGGAATCACAGATATATTAATGATAATCGGGAAAGGTAAACGGGCCATTGAAGAGCATTTCGACAGAAGTCCGATTCTGGAAGAAACATTACTAAAAAAGCACAATTTAAAAATGCTTGATAAAATCCGTTCGATCTCGAATATGGCAAATATTCATTTCATCTGGCAAAAAGAGATGAACGGGTTGGGAGATGCCATTCTTCATGCAAGATACCATGTAGGAAACGAACCATTCGCCATTTTACTGGGTGACACGTTGGTTCAGGGTGAAGGTGGCCCGATAACAAAACAATTAATTGATGTTTTCAATAAACATAAAGGTTCGGTTGTTGCACTCGAACAAGTTAAGCCCGAGCTTGTCAGCCGGTACGGAATTATAGATGGAACAGCTATTTCGGATAATGTTTTTAAAGCAAATGACTGGATTGAAAAACCAAGTATTAAAGAAGCTCCGTCGAACCTGGCAATCGCAAGCCGATACATTTTCACACCTGAAATCTTTGATTATCTGGAAAAAACCACACCTGGAAAAAACAATGAAATTCAATTAACTGATGCCATGCGTGAAATGGTTAAAACTCATCCGATGTTTGGCATGAAATTCAATGGAAAACGTTATGATATCGGGGATAAAATGGGCTTTTTAAAAACCAATATTGAATTTGGATTAAAAGATCCTGAAATTTCTGAAACACTGAAAATCTGGATAAAGGAATTTGCAAGGGATTTATAATCGTTTAATCCTTCAGCTTAACTCAGTATTTTGCATATTTCAGAAACGGAATAATACTTTCATTTTTATTCGAACTTGTTCCATCGTATTCGATGGTAACAATTGGAACACCTGATATTTTTTCCATTTTGGAAGTCATGGCTTCCGTAACCAGCGATGGGCAGCAATACGATGGATTAGTTTGCACAAACAAGGCAATATCCGGATAAAATTCTTTTAAGTGCATAATTTTCAAAACGTTGTCGAGTGATTCGCCATTATAGGAAGTGCGTAAATTGAATAATTCCAGCTTGTCATTATACGATTTTAAGGGTTT
>DATITY010000220.1:0-2737 GCA_035467235.1 Draconibacterium sp.
CGAATTTCTGGATACGTTCGCTCTGGATTGTTATTTGCGGCGGGTGGATTTTATCGCTGGCGGCTGCACTGGCGGGGGCATATTTTGGTAAAAAAGCGGAAAAGACATGGGCGATTGATTAATTTAGCCGAAATCAAAAAAAAATTACAGTATGGAACCTGAAGAAAATAAGAAAGCGGAACAGAAAAAGGGTTTTGTTGATGGTATTACAGACAAACTGATTGATAAAGCGGAAGATTTTATGGATGAAGCCGCTGATAAAATTTATAAAAGCGAACCCTACAAAAAAGCAGGAAAATCGATGGAAAAAGCAACTCTGAGTCTTTTCCGTAAAGCCGGAAAGTATTGGGGAAAATTATAGAAAGAACTTTTGTTATACCCGGATTTTTTACGATGCCCGGGAAGTATGCACAAAGAGGGAATGAATTTTTCGTTAGCGGGAAGATAAATTTCCCGGTTTTCATACTGCCTGTTTCCCCAACCGGGTTTGTAATCTTTTAATTTTTGATGAACCAAAACACCGTATTCGTTAACATTTGCAATCAGGTGTATATCTAAAGCTACCGCTGATGCGAATTTGCAATTCATAACTTAGACAGTTGCTGAAAATAAAATCAATTCCGGCGAGCAGCAATTGCACTAACCTACTATCTCGTTTGCAAACAAAAGGCAGGTGGCAGAATAAGTAATTTTATGGCAAACTCTTTATAACCCACTCTAAAGATAACTCCGAAGTACCAATTTTTCATCGAAAAACAATATGTTAACATATATTAACATTGGCTAAAACACCTATATATACAGTGTTTTTGGAATATAATTCATTTTTTGTTTAAATATTTAATAATTATATTAGTCAATATTGTTTAAAGTTTACTATCTTTGCATTAAACAAAAATGAAAACAAATACAATATCAGAAACAGAAAACTTTTAAAACAAAACATTGAATAACAATAAAAAAACAAAAATTATGAAAAACATAGTAAAACAAATAGCAGCAGGAACTTTTATCGCATTTTTTCTTTTGGCCGGAAATGTTAAATCGGAAGGAACAGAAGTAAAAACTTCAGGGTTCGAAACAATTGAAACATCTCTTCAATTGGAGAACTGGATGACCGAAGAAATAGAATGGAACACAAATTTAGTTATTATGGCATATTTTGCCCCTGAAACAGAAACATACCTTGACCTTGAAAGCTGGATGACCAGCGAAAATACATGGAGTATAAACAACAATTTTGCTTCAGAATCCGAAGTTGAGCTGGAACTGGAAAGCTGGATGACCGGAGAAACCATTTGGAATGCAGAAGAAACTGAAGTTGAGGCAGAATTAGTATTGGAAAGTTGGATGTTGGATAAAGAAGTTTGGTAGTAATAACAACATAGATTAGTTGATTTAGATTTGAAGAGGAGTAAGAAATTGCATCCTCTTTTTTATTTCAACACATTAGGAAATCTGAGTGTAATAAAATAAAGCGAAAGAATTTTTTGCATTAGCTTGTTTTTTGCTGACAGTAATAATTGTTATTAATACTGGTCAATTAACAATTGTGAATACCCCAGGTTCAAATCTTCAATAAGTAAAATGCGTTTAGAACTTTTCTCAGGTTAAATTTGCACGAAGTGTTTACGCCCGGACACTGGATAGCGCCGGTGTTTAAAGCAAGGAACACATCATTAAAAATTTTGTAAAATGATTAAATGAAAAAATCATTGCAGGGAAGAAAATCGTATTCCGGCCAAAAAAAGAGCTTAGGGATAAAGTGCAACTGATGAAAGTCAGATTGGCAAATTAAACCTAAGCCCATGCATTTCTAAACATTCCGGGAAGATGTTCGCGCACCTTTCCGGATTTTTTATATAAGAGTATCGGGTGCAAGATACAATATCTGTTACTGATTTCCAACATTCAGGAATCTAAAATGAAGGACAGCAGCAATTAAATTGTTAGTCGCAGGTATTCAGTATTTTAACACTTCATTCTTCCGCTTTCGCTTATGACAGTTTTTCTGCACTGAATACTCAGCCCTCCGCCCATTTGTTTTGTGCTCATAGTTCATTCCTGTTGTGCTCATAGTTCGATTGGGTTGTGCTCATGGTTTTTTTGTGTTGTGCCCATAACACAAATCAACTGTGCAGACCGTATTGAAACCCTATTTTCATCCCCGCCTCAAACCGGCAAAATCAAAGGTTTGAAAAGATAAAAGTTTGTGCAATATTTGCGGGAAGTCACAAATTATTTCTCACAGGTCACGATTTTAATCCTCACCTGAGAAGAATTTTTTCTCACATATCACGATTTTTTTGTCACAGCTTACGATTTGACGGTGAAACCGGGCAGCGTTAAATCCGGCTCAAAACTGCCCTGGTACTTCTGATTTAACCTGTTTTCCCGGATTGTTTTTTTTAATCGCCGGTTCTCGCGGTGCAAATGCCTGATTTCAATCATCATCATTTGTTTTTCCTTGTTGGTCATTGCACAAAATTTTAAATGGTTAAACTATTTTGTGCATCAAGTAATAGATTGGAAACCGATTGCTAACGGAACGGCGTCAACAGGAAAAAATTAATGCCATATTTGAATGTTATAATTTTACGTCGATGGTACACGAACTGAAAACCTTTGAAACCTTTTTTAATGCAATGGCAAGAGGTGAAAAAAACTTTGAACTCCGGAAAAACGACCGTGGCTTTTTGGTGGGCCACGAATTGCTGCTGCGCGAATACAGCCCGGA
>DATITY010000221.1:0-7835 GCA_035467235.1 Draconibacterium sp.
TGAAAAGTATCCCTGAATTGATAATTGCCATGTAAACAAACAGGATTGTGACATTCAGAAATGGTTCTTTTAAAAGAAAAGGAACAATGTATGCGCCAACCAATCCGAAATGCGCGATAACCTGCTGATTATAAAATAAAGCCAGGGCAACCGTAAGTATAGTGATGATAACCATTAACGAAATTGCAACTGTTTGCGGAAATAAATTGTAATAGCTGTTTGCGGCATAAGTAATAAAATACTGAATGGCCATGGCACCGCTGAAAAGTACAGCGCTGAAGTTAAGGTATCTGGCTTTTAACCGGATGGCAAATCCTGCCAGACTGAATCCTACTAAATAGCCCAAAATAATCCGAACCAAAGGCGAAATGAGGTCGTTGTCGATGGCATATTTCACGCCAATTCCAACGCCGATGATTAAAACTGCAATTCCAATTTTATTGATGAGATTTTCACCAATAAATTTTTCAATTTCTGCGCTAATCCCACTCTTTTCCCATGAAGTTTCTTTCTTTTCTTTCTGAATGAATATTTTACGTTCAGTGATTTCTGAAATTTCAATTTCTTCTGGTACCTTTTCTTCAACCGGTTGACTTGTTTCGATTGACTCCGTTGCGGAGGTAAATTCTTCCAAATCATCAACCTGCAGAGTTGCAATTTCGAGTCGTAACTCGTTTATTTCCTCCTGAAAGAGTGATTGTTTTTTTAGCAGCAAATTCAGTTTTTCAAGGAGTTCCTGTTTTTCGGATTTTTTGACTGACATAATCAGTTGATTTACTGGTTTTTGATTTAGTATTAAGAATAATTCGAAGTGAAGTTAAAAAATTAGTGAGAATTTCATACAGCTCCTGCCAGTAAATACAGTTTGGACTCAACATTCATGAAACTTAAAAACCTGCCTGTTTGGTCAGCGGGCTTTGAACCCGAAACTAATTTTGTTACTTTTGCACCGGCAGACCGCTTTATCGCTCTTTGAGGAAACTTTAGGGGAGGAAAGTCCGGGCAACGCAGGGCGCCGTGCTTCTTAGCGGGAAGATCTTTGAAAGGGGATAGCAGCGTAACAGAAAAAAACCACCTTGTTTTGATGAATTCAAAACGGGGAACGGGTGAAAAGGTGCGGTAAAAGCGCACCGGTCCAGGAGCAATGTCTGGAGCCGTACGTCTCACGGGTTGCAAAGCCATGTATATCCTGATTGTTTGCCGCTGTTGCGGTACAGCAAGGCTGCCCGCCTTGTTTCTCTTCGCACAAGGAAGTCAGGAGGGGTAGGCTGCAGGATCCCGATAGTGATATCGGGACAAGATAAATGATAAAGAGTGCTGATGTTAAAGTCAGTATTACAAAACCCGGCTTACAGGTCTGCCATTTTTTATAACAAAAACAGCTGCTTCCTTTTAAAGGCGGCTGTTTTTGTTATATGTTACGGTGATATTTCAGAATTAATGATGTGGGAAAATTTTATTTGCAGCCAGATAATCAAGTACTTTATCAATATTCTGTTCATTTTCCTCGGGCTTGAAAACCAGTTTTGCATTGGTCGGCACTTCGTATTCCATATCAACGCCCGGAAGGTTTTTGGTTTTTCCCTCTTCAATCAGTTTATATAATTCGGGTTTATTGTTTTTGCAATATTCCAGAGAGGCATCCATGTAAAAAAGGTGAAAACGATCGGGGCCAATAATCTCGGCAATCTGCCTGCGAAGGGAAGCATTCCGGGAAATGAATGAACAAACAGTAATAATTCCCTGATCGTTAAGCAGTTTGCAGATGTGTGCCACACGGCGCAGGTTTTCGGCACGGTCGGCAGGTGTGAAATCGAGTTCGCGGTTTAATCCCGAGCGAACGGAACTGCCATCTATCATTACTGCAATAGCACCATCATTAAAAAGCCTTTTCTCGAGACTAAAAGCAAGTTCGTTTTTACCAGAGCCGTGCAAACCTGAAATCCAAATGGTTTCACCTTTCTGATTGTATTTCTTTTGATATTCATCCTCATGAATCAACGATTTTCCGAGTGCGATTTTTTCTTTTTCAACATCGGTAATCCTTGATGTAAGACTTTTGCTATCCAGCCGGTCGATAATCATTCCAACAGCGCAAGTATTGTGTGTGATCGGATCGATTAAAATAAACGAACCGGTTTGCCTGTTTTTCTTGTACGGATCGAAAAAAATAGGTTTTGAAGTAGTAATTACAACTCTTCCAATTTCGTTCAGGTGAAGATATTCAATGCTTTGTTTTTCGAGTGAGTTTACATCAACTTTATATTTTACCTGGTCGATTCTGGCCTTTGTTGTGTTGGTTGTGTGTTTAATGTAAAACTGGGTGGTTAGGTTCATTGGTGTTACATCCATCCAAACCAGCATTGCCTCAAACTGGCGTTCCATCCGAGGTTGGTTGTCGGGATGAACCAGCATATCACCCCGCGAAATATCGATCTCATCTTCCAAAGTAACGGTAACCGACTGCGGTGGAAAAGCATAATCAAGTTCTTTGTCGTAGGTAACAATTGATTTAACTTTTGAAGTTTTTAGTGATGGCAAAACCAGAATTTCATCTCCTTTTGAAATGATTCCTGAAGCAACCGCTCCTGAAAATCCACGAAATGCGATATCAGGTCGAAGCACAAACTGCACAGGGTACCGCATATCGGTAAAATTCCTGTCGCTGCTGATATGCACTGTTTCAAGGAATTGCAGCATCGAACTTCCATGGTACCAAGGCATGTTTTCAGAGCGGTCAACCACATTATCGCCTTTTAAGGCCGAAATTGGAATAAAGGTAACATCTGGAATATCCAACTGAGCAACAAATGAGGTGTAATCTGTCCTGATTCTTTCAAACACTTCCTGGCTGAAGTCCATCAAATCCATTTTATTAATGGCCACTACGACATGTTTAATTCCAAGCAGTGATACCAAAAATGTGTGTCGTTTTGTTTGTGTAATAACCCCATAACGTGCATCGATTAAGATAATTGCGAGGTTTGCAGTTGATGCTCCGGTAACCATATTACGCGTGTATTGCTCGTGACCGGGAGTGTCGGCAATTATGAATTTGCGTTTGGCAGTGGAAAAATAACGGTATGCCACGTCAATTGTTATTCCCTGTTCCCGTTCAGCTTTTAATCCATCGAGCAACAACGCATAATCAATATCTTCACCGGCGTGTCCCATTCTTTTGCTGTCGCGTTCCAACGCCGATAACTGGTCTTCGTACAACATTTTACTGTCGAACATCAATCGGCCGATAAGGGTCGATTTTCCATCGTCAACCGAGCCGGCGGTTAATAAGCGGAGCAGGTCTTTTTTTTGATCCTGGTCGAGAAAGGCTTTTATATCGAGATTTTGTGTGGTCATGTTATCGTTACTTGTTACTTGTTGCTGGTTACTTTTTGCTGGTTAAGATTTCCAGTTATTTTCTACATATTGAATGAATTTGTTTATTTTCATTCCAAGGTTATTGTATTCAATAGTTAAATCACTCCAACCTTCTTTTTCGGGATATAATACAATAATTGTATTTATTTGATTTTGACACTCATCATTGGATGACTGCGCATAAACCAAAAATTTTATAAAATCGGCTTTATATCTTCTTCTTCCATATCCTTCAGTTATCTGGTCTTTAATACTTTTAGAAGATCTTCTCAATTGACTCCCTTGTTCATATAATTCAAACGGAGGAAGTTGAAGACTTAATTTGTGTACCCTGATACAAAGTTCGAATGCAATTTTATATATATCCAAATCCCTGTAACTACTCATTTTTATGTTTTTTGTTGCTTGTTTCTTGTTGTTTGTTATATGTTTGGTTTAACCAGGAACGAGTATCCAGTAACCAGTAACTAGCTTCCTAAAAATACCCCTCCCTCTTCTTCTGTTCCATGCTTCCTTCCTGGTCGAAGTCGATAACGCGGGTGGTACGTTCTGAAACGGTTACGGTCATCATTTCTTCAACGATTTCTTCGATGGTTTCAGCGTTCGATTCAATGGCGCCGGTTAAGGGATAACAACCCAACGTGCGAAACCTTACTTTTTTCATTACCGATTTGTCTGCCAATTCCTTAGGCATCCGGTCATCGTCAACCATAATCAGGTTACCATCGACATTAACCACAGGGCGTTCCTTGGCGTAATAAAGGGGAACAATTGGGATATTTTCAAGTCGGATATATTGCCAGATATCGAGTTCAGTCCAGTTTGATATAGGGAACACACGAATAGATTCGCCTTTTTTTACACGGGCATTATAAATATTCCATAATTCGGGGCGCTGGTTTTTTGGATCCCACTGGTGGAATCTATCACGGAAAGAAAAAATGCGTTCTTTAGCACGTGATTTTTCTTCGTCGCGACGCGCACCGCCAAAAGCTGCATCGAACTTGTATTTGTCTAATCCGGCAAGCAGTGCCTGGGTTTTCATTACGTCTGTATGTACTTTACTTCCATGGGTGAACGGTCCAACTCCACTTTCGAAACCTTCTTTATTGTAATGAACGATTAAATCCCAACCTTTTTCTTTGGCATATTTATCGCGAAATTCAACCATTTCTTTAAACTTCCATTTCGAATCGATATGCATTAATGGAAAAGGAACTTTCCCTGGGAAAAATGCTTTCTCAGCCAAACGCACCATTACCGAAGAGTCTTTTCCGATTGAATAAAGCATCACCGGATTTTCAAATTCTGCCGCAACCTCGCGAATAATGTGGATCGCCTCAGCTTCAAGCTCACGCAAATTTGTTAAACTATACTTCATTTTTAAGGTAGTTTCAGATTGTTAAATCCTAAAAATTTAAAAAGTTGGTAAATATATGATTTTTTTATCCAACCGGAATACAGGCTGAAAGATGCCATCCGAAGAGTGTCAAAAGCTTGATGTAAAATTTAGAAACTCCAAAAAAGAGGTATCAGTAATAAGGAAACGAAAAATACAATTATATTCAAAGGTATTCCAATTTTGAGATAATCTCTGAATTTGTAATTTCCAATGGCTTGCACCAGCAGGTTGGTTTGATATCCGATAGGAGTTGCAAAGCTTGCTGAAGCTGCAACTGCTATGGCGACAAAGAATGGTTTTGGATCGACGCCCAACTGGTTGGCAGCCGATAATGCGATGGGAAAAACAATAGCCGCTGCTGCATTATTGGTTATTATTTCGGTAAAAATCGTTGTAATTATATAAACCGCAGCAAGAACCCCAACAGGTCCAAGTCCTTTCCCGATGTTAATGGTTGAGCGGGCAATAGAATCGGCAGCCCCTGAGTTTTGCAATGCCTTACTTAATGCAAATGAAAAGGCAATTGTTATGAGCACATCCCAGCTTATGGCTTTTGTATATTTCTGATGAGGCATAATTTTAAACCAGACCATTAAAACTGCGGCAATTGCAGAGAAATAAAACATGTCGTATGAGATTCCTTTTGGTGAAGTGAAAAACTGTCCTAATGTAGCGCCAGTAATCATTCCAAGTATAATGATGAATGCCAGCCACTTTTTCCAGAATGTGCCGGTTTTTTTGTAATCACGGATATAGGATGTAAGATAGAAAATTTTGGAATCGCCCCATGATTGAATGAATTTTTCGGTAGTCAGCAAAATAAGGTTGTCGCCTTCTTTTAAAACCAGGTTTCCAAGGTTGGTCGTTATTCGTTCTCCATGTCGGTGAATAGCAAGTACAACGGCCTGGTAATGTTCATAAATATTGTATTCAGAAAGGGTTTTTCCAACTCCTGGGAAGCGTGGTGAAATTACCGCTTCGTATTGTTTAAGTTCATTTTTTGGAAGATTATTAACCAGGTCAATTCCGTTTAATTTAATATTTGTGTTGGCTAAAATATAATTTAAACGATCCGACTTACCTTCGACATTAAGGTGGTCGTTTGCCATTAAGTTGAAGGCTCCTTTTTGCGCTTCAATTATTTTTCCTTCCCTTTCAATACTTCTTATAAACAAACCGGTTAATTCCTTTAACCTTCCGTTTTTTATTTCGAGACCAATTAAATTGCTGTTTTCGGGAATAATAATATCATAAGAATAGTCCTTGTATTCGGTACGGCTTTTGGCATTGAAAATTATTTTTTTTCCAGGTAAAAGCACATTGCTGGCAATTGAGATGTAGAGAGTGCCTGCAATTGCAATAAAAATTCCTATTTTTCCGAGTTCAAACATGTTGAATCCTCCAAAGCCATTATCGATCATTAAACCGTGAACAACAAGATTTGTAGAGGTTCCGATAAGTGTACACATTCCTCCAAGTATGGTGGCATACGATAGCGGAATCAGGAATTTCTGCGAAGAAAGATTTAGCTTTTCAGTCCAGTTTTTAATGATAGGTGCAAATATAATGACAACCGGGGTGTTGTTAAGAAATGCTGAAATGAATGAAACCGGCAACATTATCTGGGGAAGCAGAAAAATCATTTTTCTTCTTTTTCGCGGAAGGTAAGACTGAGCCAGCCTGTTTAATATTCCCGACTGACGGACACCTTCGCTAACGATAAAAAGAATACCGACTGTAATCATTCCTTCGTTGGCAAAACCAGCCAGCGCATCTTTCCCGTTTATTACGCCAATGGCCAAAAGAAAAGTAGTTGCCGAAAACAAGATCAATCCCGGCCGCATGATTTCCTTGTACAGGGCAGCCATCATAATCAGAATGACCCCAATAACGATATATCCTTCAGTAGTTAGCAAAACAGAAGTGAATTATACATTCCAGTCATAATATTAGCTTCGAAAAGTCGAACCCAAAACTAATGATTTTAATGAAATAGTCGAATGAAATGTGAAATTCTTTGAAATTCATTTTAAGTGGTAATTAACATTGAAATACTTAATTTGTACTTTTTTTGAAAAAAAAGATTGCGGGTTTGGTTAGAATCAAATAATTATTACTTTTGCAACCGCTTTTGAAAAACAAAAGCAATCAAGGATGACTCAGTAGCTCAGCAGGTAGAGCACATCCCTTTTAAGGATGGGGTCCTGGGTTCGAATCCCAGCTGAGTCACAGGAAAAAAGTCAATTGTCTGAATATCAGTAATTGACTTTTTTGTTTTTAAGCATTTGAATAATATTTGCACGTTTTTAATAATATTTCCTTCTCATCGACTTACCTGAAATATAATTCAATAAAATCGAAATCATCTAAAAAAGTTCAAAACGACTGGTTAATTGTTCAGCTTCAACTATGACTGGTATTTCCAATTTTGCAATACAATTGATATTAAAATTAGCTTTCCCTGTTATTTCTAATTTAAATGACTTGTTTGGATTACTATCCATTGTATTTATAAAATGTGATAAGGTTTCATCAAGATAAACAATAAAAGTATCGTCGTTTATCATATTTTCAAGTAGCATTAGGTCAATTGGTTCCTGCATAATATAATCATCACCTGTTGAAGATTTATATCCCCATTGCATCTGTAATGAATATATTGCACCACCTTCATTAATTCCTGAAAATGATAGCGTGGGTTCATTAAAAGGCTTAATTTTTTGAATTTTATACACCTCCTTCTCAGCATCTGTAGCGCTTGCTGCTGAGTTTGTGCTTTCTCCGGAAAAAGAGTAATCTTTTACCAAAGTGATATTTTCAGATTTGGTATTATCGAAACTCTCTGCAAATATTGGAATATCAATATTCAGATTTGTTTCAATTTCAGCGAGGGAGCTCTCATTTTTTTCTTCGCAGGAAGAAAGCGGGATTAAGAATATCCCAATCAAAAAGGCAACATTATTTTTCATAGCGGTAAATTTTAAAATATTTCTATATAAATCTTAGCATTAATACAAAATCTAATCTCTATCATACTTGTATATTATCCATTAAA
>DATITY010000222.1:0-3973 GCA_035467235.1 Draconibacterium sp.
CAGCAGGACGGCAGGACTATGGATCGAACAAGAATTTTATAGTTATCCGTTATGCCGAAATACTGCTGATGCATGCTGAAGCGCTGACGCGCGGGGCAACCGGCACGGGCATGACCGCCGACCAGGCTGTAAATGCTGTCAGGACAAGGGCTGGACTGTCCACATTGACTGGTGTTACAACTGCCCAGGTAATGGACGAAAAATATGCTGAACTTGCCATGGAATGGGGCACCCGTTTCTATGACATGGTAAGGACAGAGAATTTTGCCGCATTAAGCTATGACGGAAGAACCTTTGCAGCAAATAAAATCTTCCTGCCCTATCCTCAGGAACAGGTTGACTTGATACCCAACTTAGGAAAATAGTTAATTAAATAGCGTAAAAATGAAAACATTCAAAAAAATCATGATAAGCATAGTTGCACTGGCATTTATTGCCGGATGTAACGAAGGCATTGACCCAATAAGTCAGGTCAATCCCGGGACCGATGCAACAGCTCCGGTAATTAAAATTATCTCTCCCGCGCCGGGGTACGAAATTAAAGTGCCCGACCTGATTTCAACGGTAGATGTTAAAATTGAAGTTACCGATGACATCGAATTGAAATCTGTTTCAATAAAAATGGATGGGAAAGAATTTGCAAAGTTCAACGAGTTTAAAGATTACCGGCGGTTGCTTGCCGATACGGTTTATAAAGAAGTTGCCAATGGTGATCATTCCGTTACCGTGGAAGCCACTGATCTGCAGGGCAAGGTTTCAACCCAGACTGTGAATTTTGCCAAAGTTTCTCCTTACAACAAGGTTTTCCCAAACGAGATTTTTTACATGCCTTTCGAAGGCGATTATATGGAAATGATCAGTTTCAAAAATGCTACCAAAGTGGGATCTCCAACTTTTGTAACCGGTGGAATTCAGAATAGTCAGGCATACATGGGAGCTAAAGATTCATATCTTACATTCCCGATCGAGAACCTGAAATATCAGGAATTTACGGCTGCTTTCTGGTATAAAGTAAACGCCACCCCCGACAGGTCTGGTATCTTAAATGTGAGCCCTCCGGGAGAAGACCGCACACATGGTTTCCGGTTGTTCCGCGAAGGTGGTTCTGCCAAACAACGTATCAAATTAAATGTGGGAACCGGTACCGGTGAAACATGGAACGATGGAATGGAAATTAACGCTCCATCAATCGATTGGGTCCACATAGCTTTTACTGTTTCTTCAACATCAGCCATCATTTATGTTAACGGATCTGTTGCCATGAATGTTGCCAATACAGGTATCGACTGGACCAATTGCACATCGCTTACCATTGGGTCGGGTGCGCCTAACTTTGTTTACTGGGACCATAAATCTGATTTAAGCCAGTACGATGAATTGAGGTTTTTCGATAAAGCGCTTACCGCAAATGAAATTCAGGATATTATAAACCACGATAAACCTTATGTACCAAAGTATGGTGGCGAGGTGTTCTATATGCCTTTTGACGGGAATTACAAAGAAATGAACAGTAAGATTGAAGCAACAAAAATGGGCACTCCCGATTTTGCCGACGGGAAAAAAGGCAAAGCTTATGCCGGTGCTGCCGATTCGTATCTCACCTTCCCAACGACTGGTTTGAAAAATAATGAGTTTAGCGCAGTTTTCTGGACGAAAATAAATGCTGCTCCCGATCGTGCCGGTATTTTGATAATGGGCCCTGAAGACAAGGGAAACGCAAGCTATCCAACTGTTCAGAACAACCGCAAATCCGGGTTTAGGTTTTTCCGCGAAGGTTCGGCTACTGCCCAAATATTTAAACTTAACGCCGGAAATGGAACTGCTGATTCGTGGTTCGATGGTGGCGCAACTGCAACAATTAATCCGACTGCCGGTAAATGGGTACACATGGCATTTACAATTTCAGCGACCGAATGTGTGGTTTATTTCGATGGAGAAGTAGTAAAACAGGGTAGTTTCGGGGGCATCAACTGGGATGGTTGCGATATCCTTTCAATTATGTCGGGAGCGCCGAGATTTACCGAATGGAATCATTTATCCGACCTCAGTTTGATGGATGAACTCAGGATATTCAATAAAGCGCTTACCCAGGCTGAGATCAAGACCATTTTCAACAATGAAAAGTAGAAGTTCACATATTTGATAGTTTAGTTAGATGGTTTAGCAATGGCTGCCTGGTGGGTAACCGGGCAGCCTTTTTTTTCGGGAAATCAAACCTTACAGTCATCAACAAATTCAATTTTAACATTAAATGATATTTAAATGAAATACACGATTTACATATTACTTCTTTTTTTTCTGGTAGGTTGTTCTCATACAAAGAACAAACCGGTTGAGATAAAAAAAGTTGCTTTAACCGATGAACAGTTGCTTGACTCGGTTCAGTACTATACTTTCCAGTATTTTTGGGATGGTGCTGAACCCAACTCGGGAATGGCCCGCGAACGTTTCCATGTTGATGATGTTTATCCCGAAAACGACAAACACATCATAACAACCGGGGGCAGCGGTTTTGGAGTAATGGCAGTTCTGGTGGGAATCGAAAGAAAATTCATCACCCGCGAACAAGGTCTCGAAAGGTTTGAGCGGATTATTTCCTTTCTTGAAAAAGCCGATCGTTTTCATGGCGTTTGGCCGCACTGGCTCAATGGTGAAACCGGGAAAGTAAAGCCATTCAGTCAATTTGACGATGGTGCCGATCTGGTTGAATCGGCTTATCTGATTCAGGGTTTAATTGCTGTGAAACAGTATTTTATTGACGGCAACGAACGCGAAAAACAACTGGCTGCCCGCATCGACAAATTATGGCGCGAAGTTCAGTGGGACTGGCACCAGAAAGATGGTGAAAAGGTTTTGTACTGGCACTGGTCGCCTAATGTTGGCTGGAAAATGAACTTTGCCGTTACCGGTTATAACGAGTGTCTAATAATGTATATTTTGGGTGCTGCTTCACCAACATATCCGATTGATCCGGAAGCGTACCACCTGGGATGGGCCAGAAATGGCGGAATTGTGGGAAACCATGAGAAATACGGATACACGCTGAAACTAAATCACAACGGTGCGTTGGAACAGGGTGGTCCGCTGTTTTGGGCACATTACTCTTATCTCGGGCTCGACCCGCGAAAATTAACCGACAAGTACGCTAATTACTGGGAACACAATGTAGCGCATACAATGATTAACTATCAGCATTGTGTCGAAAATCCACTTGGATACAAAGGTTACGGAGAAAATTGCTGGGGACTTACTGCAAGTTATTCGGTAAATGGATACGATGCGCACATGCCATCAAACGACAAAGGAGTTATTTCGCCAACGGCAGCACTTTCCTCATTCCCTTATTCACCCAATGAAAGCATGCGCGCAGCGCGTTATTTTTACGAAAATCTCGGAGCCAAACTGATGGGTCCTTATGGTTTTTACGACGCATTCAGCGAAACGGAAAACTGGTTTCCACCGCGCTACCTCGCCATCGATCAGGGGCCAATTGTAGTGATGATTGAAAATTACCGCACAGGATTACTCTGGAATCTTTTTATGAAAGATCCCGATGTTCAGAGCGGATTAAAAAAACTTGATTTCAATTTTTGATTTGATGTTATTTTACTTTTAGTTTGAACTTATTAAATTCAACTTTAAAACTTTTTGAGATGAAATCTCAGTCAATTATAATCATTCTGTTTATTATCGTTGTTTTGCCTTTTTTCATTAGCGATGCGTCAGCACAAAAAATGGAGGTAAAAACCTATTGCAATCCCATTAACATCGATTATGGGTACACGCCTATTCCCAATTTCTCGGAATGGGGAAGGCACCGTGCCACTGCCGATCCGGTAATTGTAAATTACAAAGGGGATTTTTATCTTTTCAGCACCAACCAGTGGGGATACTGGTGGAGTCCGGATTTGAACAAATGGAATTTTGTCTCACGAAAATTCCTGCGACCCTGGAATGGCAGTGTTTACGACGA
>DATITY010000223.1:0-10284 GCA_035467235.1 Draconibacterium sp.
TTCAAATATTATCTTTAGCTGAAGAAAATAACCTAATAAATTGAACATGAGACGATACCTGTACTTTGTAACTTTTGTAGCCGCACTGGGTGGTTTGATGTTTGGCTTCGAAACAGCTGTTATTAATGGTGCTATTCATTATGTAGCCGAACATTTTCAGTTAGATCCATTCATGAAAGGTTTTGTTGTGAGCACAGCACTGGCTGGTTGCGTAATTGGTGCATTGTTTATTGGCAAACCGGGCGATAAATACGGACGAAGGTACATGCTGAAAATAATGGCATTTTTATTTCTGCTTTCAATGATTGGAACCGGTTTGGCAACCAATATCTGGATTTTTATTGTGGCACGTTTTATTGGTGGAATTGCAGTTGGCGGCGCTTCCGTTTTAACTCCGACGTACATTTCAGAAGTTTCTCCACCAAAACTGCGTGGGCGTTTGGTGGCTACCAATCAACTGGCTATTGTTACCGGAATTCTGATTGCATTTTTTTCGGATTACATGATTGACAGCATTTTTCATGGAAGCTGGCGCTGGATGTTTCTGGCCGGAATTATACCATCGGCAGTATTGTTTGTTTTACTGTTTTTTATTTCCAGAAGTCCGCGCTGGCTGATGAAAGTGGGAAAGGAAGACGAAGCCCGGCAGGTAATTCAGCGGGTAAATCCGGATGAAGATTTGGAAGAAATGGTGCTTTCCATAAAAAATTCGTTAAAAACGGAAGGCGTGGGAAAAAGCGTTTCCATTTTTAAAAAGCCATATTTACGTTTGGCTATCATCGGAATCGCAGTTGGAATGTTTAATCAGTTTGCAGGTATCAATGTAATCATGTATTACTCCACCGATATTTTTCGTGAGGCGGGTTTCTCGGGTGAGGCGGCGCTTTTTCAATCGGTTTTGATTGGCGTTACCAACCTTGTTTTCACCATCATCGCCATGACTTTTATCGACAGGTTCGGGCGCAAATTTCTGCTTTATGTTGGCGCTTCCGGAATGTCGGTTTTTTTGGGATTATTTAGCTGGGCATTCATTTCCGACAATAAATCGGGTTTTATTTTGCTCGCGTTATTAATTGGTTACATCGCCTTTTTTGCTTTCTCTCAGGGTGCGGTAATTTGGGTAATTCTTTCGGAAATGTTTCCCAACAGTGTCCGTTCACAAGGCGCCGCAATCGGTTCATTTTCGCATTGGATTTTTAATTTTGGAATTGCACTGCTTTTCCCGGTGTTTTCAACAAAATTTGGTGTTGGCCCGGTATTTATATTTTTTACGGTGGCAACCTTGCTGAGCCTGTTCTTTTACCGGTTTGCCCTCATTGAAACAAAAGGAAAGACATTGGAAGAGATTGAAAAGATGGTGCTGAAGAAGTAAAATCGTTATCGTTTGGTTTGTAAGTTATTTGATATCAATGTGTTTTTGACGTTGTCAGGAACTTTGCACGCTGACAAGTCCGTTCTGTCTGCAACCTGTCAACGTCTTTAGACTTTACAAGGTTAACTAAACAACATTGTAATAAAATTTGTAAAAATGAAAATCAAAATTTCAGGATTATTAGTTGCTGTTTTATTCAGCACAATCATCGTCAATTCGCAAAATGCGGATAATAAAAATCTCTGCGTTGGAGCATATTATACCGAAGCTGAAGGCGCTGCCAATCTGTTAAAATTAAAAGAATCTTACCAGACAAAAGAAGAGTGGCTGCAACGAACAGAAATAATTAAACAGGGAATCCTTGAGGGGGCAGATCTGGTTCCGTTTCCTGAAAAAACACCCTTAAATCCGCGTTATACTGCCGAACGAAAATACGATGGTTATTCGGTAAAAAATGTGGCTATCGAGAGTTTACCAGGTGTTTTTGTAACCGGAAGTTTGTATTTGCCTGAAAAAAGGAGCGATAAAATCGCAGGAATTTTAAGTACCCACGGACATTGGGCAAAACCTGAAGATTATGGAAGATATCGCGCTGATGCTCAAAACCGCTGCGCCAGTTTTGCCCGCATGGGAGCTGTGGTTTTTGCATACGATATGGTTGGATACGGCGAAATGAAAGATGTCGGTTGGGAACACAATCATCCGCTTGCTTTTAAACAGCAGTTGTGGAACAGCATTCGTGCACTCGACTTTTTGCTTTCGCTCGAAGATATCGATCCTGAACGAATTGCAGTTACAGGCGCTTCCGGCGGTGGAACACAGGCTTTTATGTTAACTGCCATAGATGACCGGATTAAAGTTTCGGTTCCGGTTGTTATGGTTTCATCGCATTTTTTTGGCGGTTGTGTTTGCGAAAGCGGAATGCCTGTGCACAAAAGCGACAGTCATCAAACCAATAATGTTGAAATTGCTGCCATTGCTGCGCCGCGTCCAATGCTGCTTGTTTCCGATGGTGACGACTGGACAAAACATACACCGGAAGTGGAATTTCCCCACATTCAGTACATTTATAATTTAATGGGTGCCAAAAATAATATTGAATATGTGCATTTGCCCGACGATAAACACGGTTACGAACTTTCGAAGCGCAAAGCTGTTTATCCTTTTATGGCAAAACATTTAAAGCTAAATCTGAAAGCCATTCAGAATAAAAATGGTGAAATCACAGAAGAAGGAATTACCATTGAACCTTACGATCAGATGAAAGTATTTTCATCTGATAACAAATTGCCCGGTTATGCCGTATTAAAAAATGATGATGTAAAGTGGTGAACAGTAAAATTCGAAACTAAATGAAAAACTCCATAATACTGCTTTTTATCTTTTTTACGTTTGCTGGTGTAAATGCACAGGAAACCTCTATCGAAAAACTTTTTAGAAGCAGTTATCATGTCTGGGAATTACAGCGAAACGGAATCGGAGTTTACCGCGATTCAAAACTTTTCTCCGGTGACGATTATCATCCATGTTCGGTGGCTAACGTTGGCATCGGCCTGATTTCGCTTTGCATTGCCGATTCGATGGGATGGGATACAAATGCCGCGGCAAAAGCGCTGACCACTTTAAAATCGATGACTGGCCACACTCCGGGATTTAAACCTGAAAGAAATGCATCGGGTTTTTACCGGCATTTCATTAATATGAACACCGGTGTTCGGGAATGGAACTCGGAGTTCAGCACTATAGATACCGAAATTCTTATGGCTGGTGCTTTGTTTGCCAAAAACTACTTCAAAAACGACAGCATCACAAAATACGCCCTTGAAATGTGGAATTCTGTTCAACACGAAAAGGCGATTGCCGACGCTGCCAACGGTAAAATATTTTTAACAATGAATGCCAATGGCAACGGTAATTCAGGAAGCGTAACCTCAGTTTACAATGAATATATGATTGTTGCATGGATGGCAAAAAATGCTACAGAAAATACAAATTCGCCGGCTCATATTTTATGGAATAAATTTTATGCCGATCCTGACAAACTACCGTACAAAATGTATGGCAGCAACCGCGTTTTAACTGATTATCCTGAAGGTTTTTTGTCGTCCTTCACACACCAGTTTAATTTTTACCTCTGCCATTATTTCACCACTTCCGAAAAATACCTGGATTATTACAGACAGGCGCTCAACGCTGATATTGCATGGTGGAAAACTATTTCAACTGCTGCCGAATGTGAGTGGGGTTGCGGCGCCGGCACCGGACCTTCGGGTTATAATGCCGATAAAATCAACGACAATCCGAGCCGGACCATTTCACCGCATATTATTGCAGGGTTTTTGCCTGTTTTTCCTGAAGCCGAAAATCAATTGGCGGCAATGTGGCAAAGCAAAAAAGGGAGATATGTTTTTCCCCAGTATTCGAACGACACTATTTTGTGGCGTTACAGTTTAGTAAATACAACCTGGAAAGCGACCGAAGTTCAGGGTATCGATTATTCAACAATGCTGTTTGGTTTAGCAAGTTTGCCGCAATTTCTAGGTCCCGTTTTCTTTGAAAGAAACAATAATTTTTTTGCTGAAGTTTCAACCGGGAACAAGGTTGAAATTCAGAAAAATGATGAAATTATTCAAATCAGAAATCAAACAAATGAAATACTGGTTTTTGCATTCCTTAAAAAAATCAGCTTACCTGTCGAAATCCAGATTTTAAATATTAATTCTGAAATTGTATATCATCAGAAATTTGGATATCAAACCGTTGGTGAAAATAACTCAATATCGGTTGCAGGATTGGCAAGCGGGGTTTACGTCATGAGAATCGTACAAAATGAAAAACAGTTGGCAGTAAAGAAATTTGTAAAATATTAATCGGATTATTTGCAGAAAATTATATTTGTCATGTAATCTGGTAAAAAACCAAAGATGAATCCATTAGCTATTATCGGAGCATTTATTATTACCCTTTCACTTCTCTCTTATGGAATTGGAATTATTGCTGTACTACGATTCAAAATTGTAACACCGGGGATTCTGATTTTTCTTACGATGGGAGTATTGTTGGATATTGTAGCTGTAACTTTTATGGTTATCGGCTCAACTAAAACGATATTTACGCCGCATGGTATTTTGGGATATTTAGCCATGTTAACAATGATTATAAATTTGATTATAATATGGCGTGCCTATTTAAAAAAGGGTTTTGATTCGATTTTGGACAATTCTGTCATTTTGTACTCGAAAATAGCTTATATATGGTGGTTGATAGCATATATAACAGGCAGCGTATTGGTTATCTGGCAATAAATATCAAAATCATATCAAAATCATGTCAAACGATTGGAAAGAGAGATTGGGAGTGGTTTTTTCCACTAACCGCGATTTTAAGTACGAAAGCGAGGGAAGTGATGAGCAATTAACTTTACCACCTCAGCAACAAAACCTGAAGGTTCAACTCGACCGGAAAAAACGCGCAGGCAAAAGTGCAACTTTGGTAACGGGCTTTGTTGGCGCAGAAGATGATTTGAAAGCGTTGGGAAAGATGCTGAAGACCAAATGCGGCGTTGGCGGCACTGTTAAAGATGGCGAAATTCTGGTTCAGGGCGATTTCTGTAATAAGATTATCGAGATTTTGAAAAGCGAAGGATATAAAGTTAAGCGTGCCGGAGGGTAAGTTCAGAGCCCGCCTGACCGGACGGGCAGGTTCAAAGTTAAAGTCGGTAAATTGGATGACATTTCTGCTTCAAAATTGAAATAAAAAAAAAATGAAAAAATTACTGGTTGTTTTGGTGTTAATGAGTTTAACATTCTTTTTAAAAGCACAGAATAAAAATGAGGTTTACCTGTTTTCATACTTCATGAACAATGGCGAAGATGGATTGCATCTGGCATACAGCAACGACGGGTTAAAATGGGAAGCGCTCAAAAATAATCAATCGTTTTTAACACCGGCAGTTGGAGACGATAAATTAATGCGTGACCCCTGTATTATTGCCGGTCCCGATGGAAAGTTCCATATGGTTTGGACAGTAAGCTGGAAAGAAAGGGGTATTGGTTATGCCAGTTCTGAAGATTTGATTCACTGGTCAGATCAGAATTATTTACCAGTTATGAAGCACGAACCAACCGCAAAAAATTGCTGGGCACCCGAAATCTTTTACGATGAAGACTCGAAGCAGTACCTCATTTTCTGGTCAACAACCATTTCCGGGCGTTTTCCTGAAACAGAAAAAACAGGCGACGAAGATTACAATCATCGTATGTATTTTGTAACTACAAGAGATTTTAAAACATTCAGCGACACTAAACTTTTTTATAACCAGGGTTTTAACGTAATCGACGGAACATTAATAAAAGAAAATGAAAATTACGTGTTGTTTTTAAAAGACGAAACCAAAACGCCTCCCCGGAAGAATATCAGAATAGCCACAAGTAATAAACTCACCGAGAATTACAGCAAGCCAACTCCGCCAATCACCGGTGATTATTGGGCAGAAGGACCGACTCCTCTGAAAATTGGCGATTCATGGATTGTTTATTTCGATAAATATATGAACAATACCATGGGAGCCGTTCGATCGAAAGATTTGATAAACTGGGAAGATATTTCCGATCAAATAAGTTTCCCCGAAGGAACAAGACATGGTACAGTATTAAAAGTGCCACGGAAAGTACTGGAGAATTTAAAAAGCCAGAATTGAACTATTTTAAATTACTTTTGGACGAACAATAATTAAGCTGCAGATGGTAGAAATTGGAAGAGTAAATACACTTGAAGTTGTTCGCGAAACGGATAATGGTTTGTATTTGGATGGTAGAGAATTGGGTGAGATTTTAATGCCAAAAAAATTCATTACCGAGGAGGTGAGAAATTTGGGATGGGCAGATGTTTTTGTTTACACCGACTCTGAAGACAGGTTGGTGGCAACTACCGAAAAACCATTTGCAATGGTTGGTGAATTTGCATATTTAAAAGCAGTGGCAACAAGCAAATTTGGCGCATTTCTCGACTGGGGGCTACCAAAAGATTTACTTGTGCCTTTTCGTGAGCAAAAAGCCGATATGGTGGAAGGCAGAAATTACCTCGTTTTTTTATTTCTCGACTCACTGACCAAAAGAATTGCAGCTTCAGCCAAACTCGATAAATTTCTGGATAATACTCCTCCCGAATACGAATTGGGAAATGAAGTTCAACTTATGATTGCTGAGGAAACAGACCTTGGTTACAAGGCCATCATTAACAACGAACATTGGGGAATGCTCTATAAAAACCAGATTTATCAGCCACTTTCACTGGGACAGAAAATTACGGGTTACATCAATAAAGTGCGTGACGACGACAAAATTGATTTGCTTCTTGAAAAACCCGGTTACGAAAAAGTGGATGCCATTTCGCAGAAAATCCTTAACGAACTCAAGCAGAACCGTGGTTTTATGGCTGTTTCAGACAATACATCGCCCGAAATGATTAATGCACTTTTTGGCATCAGCAAAAAGAACTTTAAAAAAGCAATTGGTGGTTTGTACAAAAAGCGAATGATAACTTTTGATTCAGATGGAATCAGGCTGGCTTAAAAAATTGAATTTGAAGCTAACCATAATCATTGTGCATAATTTTCTATCGGCTTAAACTTTGGATGGAAAAATTGGGAAATGAATAACAAGAAACTTTATTCAATTTGTTACTTTATTTTAATGTCTCTTCCTTATTTTTGTAATAAACTTTGTTTGTCAATCTAAAATTTAATTAGTTGCAATTAAAAGTTAAGAGATCTGATTTAGACTCCCAGTTGTTAATCCAATTAAAAAAGGGTGACCATGATTCTTTTCGTAAATTATTTGATAAATACAGCAATCCTTTATTTCGTTTCGCAAATGGTTACCTTAAATCCAATGAAGCGGCAGAAGATGTTGTTCAGTTTGTATTTACCAAAGTATGGGATAACAGGAAAAAGTTGAAAACCGATACTTCATTTCAATCTTATTTATTTACAATTGCGTTGAATTCCATCCGCCAGTATTTCAATAAACTTTCGAGGCAAAATGAGTTAAAGCATGATATTTTAATTGGTTTTGCAGATACCCAAACTGAATTTGACGAGAATAATGAATACCAGGCGTTACTGGATAAACTGGATGAATTAATTGCCCTGATGCCCGAAAAACGCAAAGAAGTATTTATCAAAAAGAAAATAGAAGAAAAATCATTAAAAGAAATTGCTGAAGAATGCACAATTTCTCTCAAAACCGTTGAATACCATATTCATGAAGCCATGAAATTCCTTAAAACAGAGTTTGGTAAAATAAAAACAATAGCCATATTCTTTTTCCATCTTTTTTTTTAACAAAAAAAAATTAAAATAAATCATTTTCAGACCAGGGATTTAAATCAAAACCAGATATAACCTTTAGAATTTGATTTTAATTAAATTGAAATAGGTAGGTTAGTTCAGTTTTGTTGAGAAAAAAGAGGTGTATAAAAACCTCCTCTAAGAAAATGATGAAAGAAATAGATTATAAAAAGCTGGTTGATTTTTCAAAAGGCAAGTATTCGTACAACGATTATCTGTTAATAAAGAAAATGTTAAATGAGGTTGATGAGAACGAAGATTTAAAGGAAAAGCTGTTTTTACAATGGAATCAAACCATCGAAAATAACAGTGGAATCGATAAATCCTTTAACCATATTTTCGAAAAGATACATTACAACATTTTACTGGAAGAAAAGAAATCGGCGAAAAAAATTATTTTATGGAATATTTATCGTTACGCTGCTGCAATACTTTTAATTCCAGTGCTGGCTTTCTCTTTTTGGCTGGCGATTACAAATTCACGCTGGGGTATTGAATCCAGTCAATTGAAAGTACAAAGCTGGGTAGAAATAAACGCACCTGAAGCTGCCCGAGTCGAGTTTTTACTACCAGACAGTACAAAAGGTTGGTTAAACAGCGGCTCGAAATTGAAATATCCTGCAATTTTTGAAAAATCACGAAAAGTTGAATTAACAGGTGAAGCTTATTTTGAAGTAAAAAAACAAAAAGACTCCGAATTTATTGTTAGCCTGGCAAATCTCGACATAAAAGTATTTGGAACAAAATTTAATGTTTCGGGTTATATAGATGATTTTTTTACAGAAGTTGTTTTATCGGAAGGTAAAGTTGAAATAAATGGTAAAACCGGTGTATTTACGCAGGTTCTTTCTCCTGACGAAAAAATTACATACAATAGTCAAACTAAATCTTTAAAGTTGAGTACTGTTGATGCAAGCCGTTATTCGGCATGGAAAGATGGATTTCTGATATTGGACAATGAGCCTTTAGAACAGGTAATTGGAAGAATTGAACGATGGTATAATACCGAAATTGTAATTCAGGACGAAGCGCTAAAAAGCTATCGGTTTAAAGCTACTTTTAAAGATGAGCCACTTGAAGAAGTGCTGCGGTTAATTGCAATTACAACTCCGATTAAATATGATATTGAAAAAAGAGATATTGGGACTGACGGAATATTGAAGAAGAAAAGGGTAACAATGGAACTTAAAAAATAAAGGTGCAAAGCAGGAAAGCGCTACCAACACTTTCCCGCAGATTTGCAGAGCGAGATCAATTAATTATTTTATTCACTCTTACATGGTAAATTTATGAAAAGAATTCGAAAACTGAAGGTGTTAAAAAACTATTCACAACAGAATGGTCTAGCCTTAAAAAAAATTTTCAGGATGGTACGGTTAACATTATTTGTTTTTTTTCTTGGCCTGATTCAGGTTATGGCCGTGGATTCGTACTCTCAAATGGCAAAATTGTCGTTAAATGTAAACAACAGAAGCCTTGAGAATGTGTTGGAACAGATTGAAGATCAGTCTGAGTTTTTCTTCCTCTACAATAAAGACCTTGTTGATGTAGAGCAAAAAGTAAATATCAATGTACAAAATGAAACTGTTAAATTGGTACTTGATAATTTACTTGAAGGGAAAGATATTAGTTATGCAGTTTACGATCGCCAGATTGTATTAACAAACAGAGACGTTGTTTCGATGATGACTGGCCAGCAAAAATCGGTTTCCGGTAAAGTAACTGACTCAAAAAATCAGTCTTTACCCGGTGCCAGTGTGGTTATTAAAGGCACCACTCAAGGTACAGTTACAAATGCTGATGGAAATTATTCCCTTTCGAACATTCCCGAAAATGCCACACTCGTATTCTCTTTTGTTGGAATGCGTTCTCAGGATGTAGTTATTGGAGACCAAACCAGTATTAATGTGGTTCTGGAGGATGAAACAATTGGACTTGATGAAGTTGTGGCAATTGGTTATGGAACTCAAAGAAAGGCAGATTTAACAGGAGCCGTTTCAACAGTTGCTCCCGAAAATTTAAAACAGGGTATCAATCAATCAGTTAGCCATGCATTGCAAGGGCGTGTTGCTGGTGTAACAGCTATTCAGAACTCAGGTGAACCTGGTGGTGGAGTTGAAATAAGAATCAGGGGAGCCGGATCCATTAACGATAACAGCCCACTTTATGTTGTTGATGGAATTATTGGAAGCATCGCTAATTTGAATCCTGCTGATATAGAAAGCATGACAGTTTTGAAAGATGCTGCGTCTGCCGCTATTTATGGTTCCCGTGGTGCAAATGGCGTTGTTATTGTAACAACAAAAAAAGGTAAAAAGGGACAAAAAACATCAGTTTCATTCAATACCAGTCAAGGTGTGCAGCAAGCCTGGAAAATGCCAACTTCCTTAACGGCAGAAGAAAGAAACATCATTCACAAAGAAGCACTGACCAATGATAACACACCACTTTCAGAATCAATCTGGAACTATTACAACAATCCAACAAATGCAGTAACAAGAACTGACTGGTTCGAGGAAATTCTGAAACCTGCTTATATTTCTACCAGCGATTTAAGCTTTCA
>DATITY010000224.1:0-2590 GCA_035467235.1 Draconibacterium sp.
AACAGAAATACTCCGGTTAGGTTTTAGCATCCGCTCGTATCCAAAAATTATGGCATTTTCAAATCCTACAAGAACAGGTTGAGAAATATTGTAACGAACAATGTTCTTTTTGGTATCAGCCCAGGTGCTGTCAGATTTCCAATCCTGGCTGTAACACTGCAGAAAATGCAGGAATGTCAAACAAATCAATGCTGTTGGTAAAACTGTTGTTTTCATGGTTTTGAAATTAAATATTCCAAGATTTTGAGTACAAAGAATTCAAAATTGTTTCAAATCACTTTTTAAAGGTATTTGTATGCTCATAATAAATTTACGAAAGAATATGTTTAATGAATAGGAAAACAGAGAATAAATTTCCAAATCGGTGATGATTATTTTAACCCGAACCGCACTTTGTTTAAGCTTATGTAAATTAAAGTTACGTTGATTTACAGTGGATTTAATTATTTTAATTCATTTCAAATAAGTATTTTTAACTTCAAGAAAACAGGGTGCAGAAAGTATTCCCTATAAGTAAAAAAATAATCGCATGAATATTTCCTTTGAAAAAAAGATTACACTCGGGTTTATCATCAACCTGCTCGTTGTACTTATGCTGGGAATACTTTACTGGTACAGGATGTTCAATCCTACTACTTTGCTGATGGACTGGATCGTGTTTATCTTGATTTTAATGTCCTTTGCTATGCTTACTGTGGTGTATGTGATCATACGAAATCAACTAAAGGCGAGAAAAGAATCAGACTGGCAGTTAAAGGAAAATAAAAATTTGTTGCAATCTATAATTGACAACACAACGAATCCTATTTCCATAAAAAAGATCAATGGAGAATATATACTGATTAATAAACAGTTTGCATTACTATTAAAACTCACTGAACCTGAGATCATCGGTAAGACTGATCATGATTTTTTGAATAAGGAGGTTGCCGACAGATACCGTAACGCAGACCTGGAGGCTGTAAAATCAGGAAAGGAAATTAAAATTGAAGAGCTGATCGAGCAACCGGATGGATTGCATACTTACCTTTCAGTAAAATTTCCTCTGTTCGATTTCGAAAACCGTGTATATGCAGTAGGATCGATTGCTACAGATATCACCGAAAGAAAATTGGTTGAACTTTCATTGGAAGCCGGAGAGCGGTTCTTCCGCATGTCGCGGGATTTTTTGGTAATTGCTTCAAAAGAGAGATTCATTAAGATCAGTGCTTCTTTGAGCAAAGTTTTGGGATATACGGAAAATGAATTGTTGTCAAAACCATTTTTTGAATTCATTTTTCACGAGGATCTGAAGAATACACAAACGGAAATTGAAAAACTGCAGGGTGGAGAGGCAACAATCAATTTCAGGAACCGCTGGGTTTGTAAGGATGGCAACCTGAAATGGTTATCCTGGACAGCCACAGCAGATATTGAAACAGGTATCTTGTATGCGATTGCCAGGGATATAACAGAGCAATTAAAAGCTGAGATGCAGGAAGAAATGACAAGAAATGAATTGTATGAGAATCAGCAGAAACTATCCCTTATACTCGAAAATATTGGAGATGGTGTGATGGTGGCTAATTCCGATAAACAGGTGGTATTAGCAAATTATATGGTGAATGAGTTGTTCGGTATAGAAGATGACTCCCACTTACCTGTAAATCTTGCAGACAGTTTTGAATTGTACTTTCCTGATGGCAAAACAACTTTTCCTTCGCAGAATCTCCCCATGGAACGCGCTCTAGTGGGTGAGTCTACCGATGATATAGATGTTGTAATCCGGCATCGGACTACACAGAAGAAAAAAAGGGTCTTGTTAAGTGGCAGGCCGATCGTTGATGAAGAAAATCACGTGATCGCCGCTGTGATAACCATCAAGGACATTAGTAAGTACAAAAACCTGGAGGAAGAGCTTAAAAAAACGGAACTCAAGTATCGACGGGCAATCGGTTTTAAAACGGATCAGGATTAATTGATCTGAACTACTTTTCTAAGCCGGTTATTTTTTTCATGGTCATCCGTACATTTTTTTGTAATAATCCAGGTATTGACCGGAGGTCACGTTTTTTAACCAGGATTCATTTTCCAGATACCAGTCGATGGTTTTAGACAATCCTTCTTCAAAAGTTACACTCGGTTTCCAGCCCAATTCCCGGTTGAGCTTGCTCGCATCGATGGCATACCGTCTGTCATGTCCGGCTCTGTCCTTGACAAATGTAATCAGGCTGGCAGATTCTCCTTGGGTTCTACCGAGTTTTTCATCCAAAAGCTTACAAAGCAAATGGATCAGATCGAGGTTGGTCCATTCATTAAATCCTCCTATGTTGTAGGTTTCCCCGATCTTGTTGCTGTGAAAGATCAGGTCTAGAGCAGCAGCGTGGTCCTGAACATAAAGCCAGTCGCGGGTGTATTGACCGTCACCATATACAGGTAAGGATTTTTTGATCTGAATATTGTGTATGAACAGGGGGATCAGCTTTTCAGGAAACTGATTGGCACCGTAATTATTGGAGCAATTGCTGATTACGAAGGGCAGGTGATAGGTATTGCCATAGGCTCTTACCAGATGGTCAGATGCAGCTTTTGAGGCCGAATAGGGTGATTG
>DATITY010000225.1:0-13117 GCA_035467235.1 Draconibacterium sp.
ATAGAAACGCATGTTTTCTTTCAGGAGAACAACCTGTATGATGTGCTGAAAAAAGAATCGGTGCAGCACGAAGCGTGGTCGCCTTTTGCAGCGGGCCGTAACGGGATTTTCAGCAACGAAACCCTTGCTGCCATCGGCAAAAAGCACAACAAGAGCATTGCACAGGTTTGCCTTAGGTGGCACTTCCAGAGAGGTGTTGTTGCGATTCCACGGTCGCAGAATAAAGCCCACATGATTGAGAATTTAAATATTTTCGATTTTGAACTCGATAAAACCGATTTGCAAACCATTTCCACCCTTGATTTGAATAAAACACAATTTCCGGAGTGGAGCTGAGATGAATGAAGAATGTTGATTAACGAATGATGAATGTCGATTTTTCCTGTTGACCAATGACCAATTTCATTTAAGCCTGTTAACCAGTGTTATTTTTTCCTTGTTATCAGGTAGTCAACCGAGAATTTGCGACCTCCGGTTACAAGCAATAACAGATAAAATGTCAAATACAGCAGCGCCATTTCCTTTTTCGCAATCGGATCGTCTGCATGGGCAACAAATGCCGCAACAAACATGGTAATGATTAGCGGGATTGACGCCAGCCTCGTTCCAAGGCCAATGCCAATTAAAATGGAACAAAAAAATTCGGCAAAAACAACAAGTACCAGCGAAAGTGCCGGTCCCAGGCCAAAAGGGTCAGCAAACTGAATTTCGCCTCCTGCCAGCAGCTTGCTTAATTTTGGCAAACCATGCGTAATCATTAATGCTGCAACGGATAACCGTACAATGAGGATAATGAGGTTCAGAAAACCCTCATTGGTTTCTGTGTTAAATAGTCTTTTCATAATAGAACATTTAAAATATTTTTTTTCATTAATTACTCTGCATCCGGATTTGGTTTCTTTGACTTTTGTTTGATAAATGTATTAATATTTTTCATTTTATGTTGATTCATACATTTCAGGTTCCGTTATGGGAAAAGAATGAATCCAGATTTACCGGAGGGCGGAGGGCAGAGGGAAAAAGTCACTGACACTGGTCATTTGGGAAGATTGGAAAATGGTTTTCTGATTTGCTGTGACCTGGGACATTTTTGCCATCTTTCAAAAACCTTCACACAAATAATTGCTTATTTTATTGATTTGTCGTAACTTACTGTGTTTCACCAAAAAATTTATCGCAATGAAAAAAGTAATTATTTCTGTTGGTTTCAGTATCCTGTTCGCAGGATTTCTGTTTGTCACCTCCCATGCCCAGCAGGCCGCTACAGCGGTTAATTTCGTTGTGTTTGAGGAAATGGTATCACCGTCGGATATGGCTGCTTTTAGCAAGATACAGCAGCAGACGGTAGATCTCTGGAAAAAACACAAATTTGATGTTCCGATTTACTGTTACGGAACCGACGACAACATTTTTTACTGGGTAATTCCAGTTGAAAATTTTGGTTCGATCGACGGAATTTTTGAAAAATCTTCGGCATTTATGAAAAAAGCAAAGGACGAAGATGGTTTTGACGGCGATAAAGCTTTCCGCGACCTTTCAACAACGCGTTCAAGCGTAATCAGGTGGTCGCCCGATTTGTCGTACCATCCGTCAGGAAATGCAGGTCAGTCGCCCGCTAAAAGTTACGTTGAATGGACTTTTTGCGCCCTGAGACAAGGACACGAAAAGGAAGCTGCCGATGCCGTTAAAAAGTACATCGAATTTTACAAAAAGGTAAATGAACCATACGAATGGGACGTTTACATGGCCACGTTTGGTTACGATACACCAATGTGGATTTTAATGACCCGTTCTGAAAGCCCGGAAAACATCAGAAAACAGGAGGGCGAACTTTACAAAAAATACAGCAAGGAACTGGACGGAATGTGGAATGAATTTAGCCTGCATTTACGAAAAATAGATAATAAAACAGGCTGGTACAAGCCGAACTGGTCGATAAATACTGTTCAGTGATTTTTAAGCAGGATAAGGGATTAAGAAAGAAATTGGTCATCAGTCATTGGGAAAGAAAAGAGTCATTTGTCACGGCTCATCGGGTGTCGATCAGGATGACCAGTGACCGGAAGCAGTAAAAAGTTCCCGGTTTAGAGTTGAAAAAACAACAGAGACGCACTTTACAGTTACGTCTCTGCTTTTACAATGATTGGTTTTAATACAATTTTAATCGTCGTGTTTTTTATTCTTCTTCTTTTTGCCTTTGTGTTCGTAATAACATTGGTGGTCTTTAACCAGATTGCGCATGACGGCGCGGTAAATTTCGCGGTTGCTGTCGGCTGAAATTACAATTACCCCATTTGTAAGTGTGGCATTGTCGAGTGCCGAAGGTTCTATTCCGGCCATTAACTGGTCGAGATACAATTGTATATAACTGGTAACATCTATACTTTCTTCGGTAACTTCAATACTGTCTTTTTCGGTTTTAAACTGCACATCCTCATACACTTTAATGGCTACCGGCAGTATGTCATTGCTGGCGCTGGTGTAGTGACCATACATAAAAAACACCGGTTTTTTGTTTGCATCCTCCTTTGATCCGTTTACTTTTATCTCAATCTCATCGTAAAATCCGGGCTGCAGGATAAAGTTGCCCAGTATTATCTTATCGTCGAGCAGATTAACCACCTGCGGGCCTGACCATTTGTAACTGATTTCGATGGAGTCGCGGTGAGTGACCAGGCTTTTAAGTTCGGCTTCAAACTTAATTTTCGAAACCACCAGTTGTACGGTGTCCCAGGTAACGGATGAAGGGTCAACTGCAGCAGATTTGGTTCCGCCGGGTACTACCGGGAGTGAATAACTTTTGTTCAATGCCTCAAATTTAACTCCTAAAGTTGAAGGTCCCGTATTGCCTAAATCATCTTTCTGACAGCCCATGAACACTAATGTTGCCAAAACTAAAAAAGCAGTAAAACCAATTTTTCTTTTCATATCTCTCGTTTAAATTATTAATTGTTTTCACTTTCCTTTCCGGCAAATTTCATGCAACTGATTTGAAGGGAAATTAAAACGCATATAAACAGAAGATTACTGAAAAGAAGGCTTTACCGGAATCTATCAAAACGAAATAAGTTTATCAATTTGATATTTAGGGGAGTTGGGAGTCAGAAGTCGGAAGCCTGAAGTCCGGAGAGTCATAAAAAACCTGTAAACAGTACAATTTGCATGCTACGGGTAAATAAACCGGAGGTGTTATTCAATTTTTTTACCTGCTGTCGGGCCGGGTTTAAGCGAATGGATTTCATCGATGTGAATCACGCAAACAGCCCGTGGTTTGGGCAAACCCATTTTTACCGAAATGGCAGCCGACTGTTCGTACAACTCACCGCTTTCATACAACACACCATTTCCGACAAACCGGAATCCGTTTAAAATTTCGCGGTTAACAACAGCAACCGAAACTCTTGACCCGTTTTTAATATTTGCATAGGTAGCTCCACCTGTACCTTCCGAAAAAATAAGAGTTTCGTCGGAAAGTACCCGGGTTGAGCGTTTTGGTGCAACATTTGGATTTCCCTGGGCATCAACTGTTCCGATAAAACATTGCTGGGTTGCAATCATATCTTTCATTTCCTGTGTTAATACTGCCATTTTTTTAAGTTTTTGTATGTTAATCAAATAATGCCCTGCAGCCTGTCAACGGGATTATCAACGTCAAGATTTTTTTATTTCCGAATCACCGTTTTGGCTAAATTATATTTTGGGATTAAAGATAATAAAAAAATTTGGAGAGGTCAGATCAAAGGGAAGTGAGCTAAGCAGCAGCAGTCAGTAAATGGACAAGATATCGAATAATGAATATTCAATATTCAGATTTTTCCCGTTGACCGGTTAACCAATGAATGAAGAATGACGATTAACGAATGTTGAATGTTGAATAAACAGCCCTTTACAAATCACCGATGTCTAAAGATTTATGATTGCAGAATATTGATTAACGATTTCAGATTTCTCCAGCATCCAGCTTCCTGTATCCAATATCCAGCATCCTGAATCCAAGATCCGGTATCTTTAAAAATCAGTTTTAACCAGAGTTTTGCCGATGTTTGTGCGGAAACCTTTTCCGTTACGAAGCATAACCGGTGGTAACTGTGGGTTTGATGGGGCAGCGGTGCCTTTGAAATCGAAAATATCGAGGCCGTTAAATCCTTCAACTTCGATTCCGTGGGTAAAAAAGGATTGCTGCTGATTGTCCCATTCCAGCCTGAAATTCCGGATTACCAAATCTTTCACACCCTTTGCATAAAAACCCGGAATGTCGTGTTCAAACAATGAAAAACGGGGATCGGAAACCGGTCGCAAATCGAAATTTCCACCGGCACAGTCATTCATCGGGCTGTTGTTTATTTTCAGGGAGATATCGCGAAACTGAAGATTTTCAATCTCCGACTCTTCACTCGACCATATCACAACTCCGGCTTCGCTTTTGGCAATGATGTTGCTGAAATAAACATTTTTAATAGTTCCGAGTGGCACACCGGGTGTTCCGCGAAGAACAGCAACCTGAATGGATTCCCCGTTTCCCCACCAGTCGCCGGTATGCAACCGGGTTTCAATATTAATGTTTTGAAAATGCATGTCACTGATTGAACCACTATCGCGCACAGTCAGCACAATTCCGCGATTCGAATTCGAAATGTTGATGTTGCTGAAATTATAATTGCTCATATGGTTCTGATCCCAACCCCCGATTCGGATTCCGGAAGAACGTGAAACGATGTTACAGTTATTCACGTTGATATTTTTCGAAGGGTGTACGATATTTTTATACCCTGCCAAATCGAAATGATGCGAGTATCCGGTAATGGCAAAACCATCGTCGCCTCCGCGGATATCGCAGTCTGAAACATTGATGTTGCTGCAACTGGTGAGATCGATTCCGTCATTGTTCGGTACCATCAGGTTATTATAAATTTTAACTCCCGAAATAACCCCTCCTTCAACATCCGCCAGGTGCAAAGTCCAGTAAGGAGAATTAACAATAACCACATCGCGAATGGTTATATTCCGGCAATTCGAGAAAATAATCATCTGGTTGGGGCGTTCGAGTGGCACTACAGGCCCATCCTGTGCAACTCCCTCGATTACCCTGAACTGGTTTTTCTGCCGGGAATACTGGCTCCCCTCGTCGTTGATCTTTTTGAATTCTTTCAGGTTCATGAAAACATTTCCGTTCCCATCGATGGTTCCCAAACCAGTAATCGACACATTTTGTGCATTTTCGCACCAGATGAGACCAACCTTTTCGTTGTTCAAGTAGTAATCTTTTAAATTGGGGCTTCCCAGAATTATGGCGCCCGGTTCGATGTGGAGATTTACATCCGACCGCAGCACAATTGTTCCGGTTTTGTATATTCCCTGCGGAACTGTTACAGTTCCTCCCCCTGTAAAATGGCAGGTGTCGATTGCATTTCGGAAAGAAATCGTATTTAGGAATCCGCCGTTGCCAATGGCTCCAAACTCCTTTATATTTATATTCCGTGTACTGCCAATTATGGATATCAGTATCAATCCTGTTAGTAAAAGTACTTGTCGTAAATATTGCATAAGTTTCCTCCTTAAATTTTATTGCGATGAATTTAGAGAATAAAATTCAGGATATTGATATGAATTTTGCGAGAGTTTATCGTATCAACCATTGTACTGCAAAAATTTCCCCGCCTTTTCTTCCAAGGCGGGGTGGCTGAGTCCCGTTCCAAGCTTTCAATTGAAATATGAAATTATATGGGACGAAGTCGGGATGGTTGTAAGAACACATTTTTGTGAGGCAAAGAATAGCCTCGCTTGGAGTGATTCCATTCTTTTTATAATGCGGTTGAAGTGTACGCAAACCTTCAGCCATTCTACCAATCATAGTTGTATTCGTCAATCCATTCTTTAAAACCTTTGGTATCGGTTGTTTTATAGGTTTTTAGTCGATTTTCAAACCACTCTTTGTCCTTGCAAACCAGCTTGATGGTTTCGAATTGCGCGTCAGTAATCAACTCCCGTTTGCATAAAAACTCAAAGAAGTCGAAAAGCGCCGAAAGAATTTCTTTCATCTCCTTAAAATCTGGAGACAAGTTTTTTCTGATGTACCAGTTTCCCAGGAATTTCCGGATTGTTGTGTCATCGGTATCCAAAACCGACAATACATCTTCGTAAACAAAAAAGTAGCTCATCACAAAAAAAGAACTGTATTCCAATTGCCGCTGAACCAGTTTGTCGGAGTAATTTTTAGTGCGCAAATATTCCTCGAATTCATCGAACACCACCTGCGAATTCTCCCATTGTCTGTTCTCTTCCTCCTCGGAATTATCATCCTTAACGCACTCAAAATTTTCTTTTGTCAGCTTCATCTTTCCACTATTTTGGCGCAAATTTAATAAAACTGTATATTTGCGCCATTAATTATCACGTGTTCTTGATAACCACGTAAAAAACAAGAAAATGAAAAGCAAAGTATCAATACTGTTTATGTTGGCGGGCATATTATTCGCAGCCTGCCTTCTCATCTCGAACACCATTTCCTCGAAAATAATGTCGATTGGCCATTGGACGGTGCCAGTGGGAGTTTTGGTGTTCCCTTTGTCTTACATCATCAACGATGTAATTGCCGAAGTTTGGGGATACCGGAAAGCGAGGCTCATTATATGGGCTGGCTTTGGTGTAAACCTGTTGGCGGTATTATTCTTTAGTTTGAGCATTGCGATGCCGGCAGCCCCATTTTACAGCGACCAACCGGCATTTGCAACTGTGCTTGGAAGCACTCCCCGCATAATGGCTGCCAGTTTGCTGGCATATCTTGTGGGGTCGTTTCTGAATGCATACATCATGAGCCGCTTTAAAGTACTTACCCGTGGAAAAGGATTCTCGTTGCGCGCTGTAGTTTCAACAGTGGCAGGTGAAGGTGCCGACTCACTTATTTTTATTACCGTTGCTTTTGCAGGTATTTTTCCATCTCAGGCATTGGTAACCATGATTTTTACTCAGGCACTGATTAAAACCATGTACGAAATCGTTGTTCTTCCACTTACCTTTCTGGTAGTGAAAAAAGTGAAAAAACTGGAGGAGGAGGATGTGTTCGATGTTTCCGTTTCGTACAATCCTTTCAGATTAAACGAGGTTTAATACAGAGCGTAAAATGGCTTATTACCCAATTATAAATTATACAAAAATTATGAGCGAACTTAAACATCTCGGACAGGAAACGAAATACAACTTCGATTACGATTCTGCATTACTTGAATCGTTCGACAACAAACACCCCGAACTCGATTACTTTGTGAAATTCAATTGCCCGGAGTTTACAAGCTTGTGCCCAATCACCGGACAACCGGATTTTGCTGCCATTTATATGAATTATATTCCGGACAAAAAGCTGGTTGAAAGCAAAAGCCTGAAGCTTTACCTGTTCAGTTTCCGCAATCACGGGGCTTTCCACGAAGATTGTATGAACATCATCATGAAAGATTTGATAGCGTTGCTGGAACCAAAATACATCGAAGTGTGGGGAAAATTCCTTCCACGGGGTGGATTAAGCATCGACCCGTTTTGCAATTACGGTCAGCCCGGAACAAAATACGAAGCAATGGCTTGGAATCGGTTGCAGAATCACGACATGAATCCTGAAAAAGTGGATAACCGCTAGATGAACAGGATTCCCATTTTCCCGACGATAATTTACAAATGGCCGGTGATATTGTATGATTAATTGTCGAATGAAAAGCAAATGAACATGAGCAGCAACCGGCAGATAAGCAACAAAATTTTCAGCTTCGAATTTTCAATTGAAAAATGACATTTCTCCCTTTCCCAATGACCACCAGCAAATGACAAATTCATACTTCATTTACAACTTTTTTTAAAAAATCATGTATATGTGAGAACTGAAAATTACACCATCAAAAAATAGTGTAATAGCTCTTAACCAGGGAAATAACCTGTTTGAAATACAGAAATGCGTCATTCATTTTTTTAATGTAGTGTTATGAAACTGATATTGGGGCTGGTTTTTATTCTCCTGTTTTTCCCCGGATATGCGCAACTTCAGCAGAACCATTTATTATATGGAAACCTGGGATTTTCGCTGGGTAATTTTTGGGGTGGAAGTGCCGGAATCAACTTTGCTGTCACCAATAAATACTCGCTGCAACTTGAATATTCAGGAACAGGTCGTACATCGAATTCTATTCCGCCGGATTATACCATTGGCGTGATTGATATTTTTTCAATGGGCACAACCATGCCAAAAGACAGGGTTAAATCTTTGCGCTTCATGGCCGGGAAATTACACACCATTAACCAAACGGGATCAGTCAGGATAAATGTTAAGGCGGGGTTATCGTTTATGATGGTGAACGAACCGTATAACTGGAAAAAGGAAGATGCCTATTTCTTTGGATCGAATTACACATGGGAGTACAGAAATGTGCAACAGGCGGGATTTGTTCTTAAACCTGAATTTGAGTTTCTGTTTGCAAATTTTGTTGGACTAGTTGTTTCACCATTTTGCGAACTGACAGCGAATTACAGTTCGGTTGGAATTGGAGTTGGTATGTTGCTAGGGAAAGTTCAATAAAAAGCGTAATGAAAACCACATTATTCATATTACTTGCAGTTTTTATTTTAATGCTTCAGGGATGTTTGCCAACCAAAATGTCGCGTGTTTTGAATGCTCCCACCGAATTTTCAGCCAATCCAAAAAATAAATTTCTGAAAATACACATCAAAGACGGCAGTTTGTATGTGTTGGATGAATGGCAAACAGACAGTGCATCGAACACAATTTCAGGGACGGGTGATTTTTATGATTTTAAAAGAGACCGGATTTCCTTCAAATCTAAGGATGGTCATTTAGCTGGGGATTCGTTATATAAAATTTGTTACGAAGATATTTCGCTTATCGAAACAAACCTGTTAAAAAATCATTTGGGAAATATGGCTTCAATTACCATTGTTGGAGTGCCGCTGGCAATTTTTTCGGGGTATTGTCTTACCAATCCAAAAGCCTGTTTTGGGTCGTGCCCCACTTTTTATACCATGAACAATGAAAAATGGAACCTTGTTGCCGAGGGTTTTTCATCGGCCATTCTGCCTGTTTTTGAAAAAAGAGACATCGATATGTTGTACTGGACTAATAACAACGGCAATAATTTGAAGGTGAAATTAACCAACGAAGCGCTTGAAACACATGTAATCAGGTACGCCAACCTGTTGGTTTTCCCGCATCGGGCAAACGAGCGGATTTTTTCGACTGAGGAAGGAGATTTTTACAGCATCGGAAATCCGGTTTCGCCTGAATGGTGCCTGGCTGCCGAAGGAAGTTGTCTGGATAAAATAAATCGGATGGATCATGACGAACGTTTTAGTTTAACCGATTCAAAAAATCTGGCAAAAAAGGAAGAAATAGTTTTTTCTTTCTCAAACAATGACAGTGAACAATTTGGATTGTTAATCGGATCGAGGCAAACCCTGCTTACCACGTTTCTTTTTTACCAGGGACTGGCATACACAGGCAATTACGCAGGTTATTACTCTTCAGCAATTGAAAACGGGAATCGTTTTCTGGAAAACCGGGTGCAGGGCTTATGGGATAAACTGGGCGGAATTGAAATTTATCTGAAAAAGGAATCGGGAAGGTGGGAAAAAATAGCAGAAGTGAATGAGATGGGGCCAATTGCGGCAGATGTGCACATGATTAAACTTCCCGGAAGTATTCCGCGCAACTCGACTTTTAAAATCAGAATGACACAGGGACTTTTGCGTGTTGATTACCTTGCCATGGGAAAAATTACAGCAAAAATTTCGCCTCAGATAATTCAACCTTATTCTGTTTTAAAAGATGATGAAGAGAACGCGCAGGCGTTAAATCTTTTAAATGATACCTCCAAAACTTTAATTACTTATCCGGGTGATACTTATTTGCTCAATTACAAATTACCGGATAACGGCGAATATGAATTTTTTCTGGATACAAAAGGTTATTACCTGGAGTGGATGAGAGAGGAATGGATTGCGGAACAAAACATACGAAAGGCAAAGCTGATGTTTGCTTTTCCGGGTTTATACATGCGAAAGGCAGCAAAACCCTATAAAAAATCAGAAGCGGAAATGGAAGATCGTTTTTGGGGGAGCAGGTATGTTCAAAATTAAATGGATATTGGTTTTACTTGTTGGTTTTGGATTTGCAGGTTGCCAGACAGCAAACATTCCGGAACCTTACAATTTCAGGGTTAAGGATTTGCAGAAGAATCCATATGGCTGCTGGATGGAAGTAACTGTTGATTCGGCATCAGCGGTTATTCATCATTTTACAACCCAATCAGGAGAACTTTTAACCATGAACCGGGATTCTGTTATTTTGCTGATAGCCGATGGAAAAGTTAAAAGTATTCATATCAGATCGATATTAGCGTCAAAATTATACACACATAAAAATCAGAGCGGAACCTACCTTTTAATGACCGGACTTTATATGATTCCTGCTATAATTGGGGCAATCGCCAATCCGGATTACGTAGGAGAATTTATGCTTTTGACTGTACCTGTCACTATTGTTGGGGTTTTTCAATCGGTAAAGGACGGGACAGCACAACGCAATGTACTTGTTTATCCGGCAAAGAACAGTCTTGATGATTTTAAACCTTTTGCCCGGTTTCCCGCTGGAATGCCAAAGGATATTGATTTTGGAGTACTTTATTTAAAACGGTGAACTCCAGATTTCCAATATAGAAAGCTCAACAACCAATTTCCAGATTATTTCAGTGAACAATAACCAGTGAACAATTCACTCTCAGGTTTTCAGTTTCCTGCAACCGGTTTCAGTGTCTTTTTAAGTTTGGCAAATTGTAAAATTATAAAGCCACCAATAAAAAACAGCGCCATAAAAACCATGCTGTTTCGCATACTGCCTGTAATCTGGTCGATTAAACCATACGAAAAAGTGCCAATTACAATGGCAAGTTTTTCAGTTACATCATAAAAACTAAAAAAAGATGCAGTATTGTGGGTTCCCTCGGGTATCAGTTTCGACCAGGTTGAACGTGAAATGGATTGCACGCCGCCCATAACAAAACCCAGCAGCCCGGCAAGTCCATAAAACGACATTTTATCTTTTAGAAAATAACCGGCCACACAAATAAATATCCAGATGATAAGTGTGGCGCTGATGGCAAAACTGTTACCCCTGAATTTCGATATCAACGCAAAAAAGTAAGCCCCGGCAATAGCCACAATCTGAAGGATAAGTACCACAATTATCATCTCATTAGCGCCCATTCCCACCTCCTTGTCGCCAAAAAGCGGGGCCAGCAACATAACGGTTTGCACGCCCATGCTGTAAATAAAAAAAGATATAAGAAAACGCAACATCACCGTTTTACCGCGAACCACGCCAAAAACCTTTTTCAGTTCCCTGACTCCATTTCCCAAAATACCGGCAGTGATTTTTTTACCGGTTGCACGGTCTTCGAGATAATAAAAGGCAATTTGTGCAAATCCCATCCACCATGCACCCACCAGGATAAATCCAAATCTTGTGGCGGCGCCCCCGTCTTTAAATCCAAACTTTTCAGCATTCATGTAAAGAACGAGGTTGGCAATCAGTAAAATCACGCTTCCGGCATAACCCATGGCAAATCCGCGTGCGCTAACGCGGTCCATTTTATCTTCGGTTGCAACTTCGGGCAAAAAAGCATTGTAAAACACCAGCGAACCGGCAAATCCCACGCTTGCCAAAACAGCGCATAAAATGCCAAATTCAATATTTTCACCGGTAAAAAAATAAAGGCTGATACACGACAGCGAACCGAGGTAGGTAAAAAACTGCATAAAACGCTTTTTCCGTCCGCTGAAATCGGCAATTCCCGACAGCACCGGGGCGAGGAAAACTATCACCAAAAACGAAAACGAAATGGCATACGAATAAAGTACTGAGTTAGTAATTGTGAGCCCAAAAAACTGAACTGTTTCGCCGCCAAAGGCACTCTCGGTAACGCTCAGATAGTAAATCGGAAAAATGGCAGTGGTGATGATGAGGTTATAAACAGAGTTCGACCAGTCGAAAGATGCCCAAGCGTTTACGAGCCGTTTGTTGTTTTTTTCCAGCATTTTGTTTGATTTTAATCGGTTAAAATTTGGATTAAATGATAAAATAAAGATGCGAATAATTTTTGGAAAAAAGATAAGAGGCTAATGGCAAAGAGGGAAGGGCAAAGAGTGTGAAAAGAAAGTAATTGGTTCTCTGGTCATCGTTTGTCAATCCCGAAATAAGGTTGGCAGATTCTTTGTCCTGCGTCCCGGGTCTAAAAGTCTTATGTTTTTTACCTGATGACCAATGACACATTCCTGTTTTTCTGCTATTGAACTTGTGTGAGCTGCCATTTCACAGTCTATTGACATTCGTTCCCCGATGTTGTATCTTACCCAAAGTTCAACCATTAAATTAGTTTGAAATGAGGACACAGTTTATCGATTTGCATATTCATCCGGCCATGAAACCGCTGGGAAAAAGTTTCGACAGGAATCCGGGAGTGAATAATCCGAACAGAAACGGCAAGGATAGCATTTGGTATTATGACCCGCCAACCGTTACCGATAAAGCCATTAACATTGCCACGTCGCTCACCAAGTTCCGGCAGTCTGATTTTACATCACTGGTCTGGGGCGGCGCCGAAATCGTTTTTGTGTCGTTGTGTGCGCTGGAAAAAAGTTTTGTAATGACAAAAATGGGAACTAAACTTCCGGGTGATATTGTGGGCAACCTGGTTACAGGACTTGGGAAAAAACGAATTGACCATGTACAGAAAATGACAGATTACTTTACCGATCTGGAACTGGAATATGATTTTTACAAACAACTTGACGGGCACAAAATTAAAATCGACGGTTCGTGGCATCAGTATAAAGTGATATCCTCGTTTAGCGAAATTGAAGAAACACAGGAGAACGGCGTGAATACCATTTATGTTATTTTCACCATCGAAGGCGCACACGTTTTTAACGGCGGCCTTGGAATGATGGGTAAAACTGCCGATCCTGACGATGTACTTGACAATGTTGACAAGGTAAAAAGATGGGATAAGCCGCTTTTTTTTATGGGAGTTACTCATCATTTTTACAATGAAATGGTGGGACATGC
>DATITY010000226.1:0-3173 GCA_035467235.1 Draconibacterium sp.
CACGATACGCTGAACCTGGAGGCAAGAATAGATGACAAAATTTCGGAAAGTTCAGCAACGGTTGTTACCTGGGATGGAAAGGAACTTGTAAATTATGAAGCGCTGGGAAGGGCTAAACAAAAGGAGTTTGATGAGGCGGTAAGAATAATGGACAAATTTATTGGACGGAAAGGTGTGTTTTTGCCCAAAGTAATAATTGTTGACGATGATGGCCAGTATATTGAAACAACAAACCGCACTAAACTACCTGCCATCGAAAACATTAAAAAATCGAAACTGCTTGAATATGATCTGCACGATAACCAAATGCCGTTGACAAATCCTGCTGACATTTCAGATGAACTGGAGGAAAGATTCATAAAATCAAACTATTATAAATAGTAATGAAATCAGAGAATTTTATCATTAAAATCTTGTCCTATTTTAATCTTGAAAATGAGCTTGATGATTTTGACAGAATTCACCAGAGCATTAAAAAAGACATTGTTTTCAAAGGAACGAACCTGTGGATTTTAATGTTTGCCATCATTGTTGCTTCTGTTGGATTAAACATGAACTCGACAGCGGTAATCATTGGTGCGATGTTAATTTCTCCATTAATGGGGCCTATCAACGGAATGGGTTACAGCATAGCAACTTACGATATGCCACTTTTCAGGCAGGCACTCAAGAATTTCAGTTTTGCAGTGTTTACAAGTTTGGCTGCTTCTACCACGTATTTTTTTCTCAGCCCTATTTCCACTGCCCATTCCGAATTGCTGGCCCGCACCAGTCCTACAATTTATGATGTGTTGATTGCACTGTTTGGAGGTTTGGCAGGAATTGTGGCAATCAGCAGCAAACAAAAAGGAAACGTAATACCGGGGGTTGCCATTGCCACAGCATTGATGCCACCACTTTGCACAGCAGGTTACGGCCTTGCAACTGCCCAGTTTGAATTTCTCTTTGGTGCTATGTACCTTTTTACAATCAATACAGTTTTTATAGCTATTTCTTCAGTTGCCATTTCACAGATATTGAAATTCCCAATTAATGCTGAAATTGAAGATTCACATAAAAAGAAAATTAACAGCTGGATTTCATTTGTTATTATTCTTGTTGCAATTCCTAGCGTTTATTTTGGCTACGACCTTGTTCAAAAAGAAAGGTTTGTTGAAGGAGCAAACAGATACATTAAAATTGTAAATATTTTCGAGGGTAATTATTTGTTGAAGAGCGAAGTAAATCCTAAAAACAGAAGTATTTTACTTGTGTACGGGGGTTTAACCATGAATGAAAGTCAGAAAGAAGCGATAAAAGCAAGAATAGCCGATATTTCATTGGACGATACAGAAGTAATTATTCAGCAAGGATTATCTATTGATGCATTTGATGAGAAAAACAGTGAATCAGAAAAATTGAGGACAGAACTGAACAGGTTAAATATGATTATTCAACAGAAAGAAAGTGTAATTGACAGTATTTCAGCACAAAGCCTGATTGGTAAAAATATTCTGGATGAAATAAAAAACATCTATCCGCAAATTGTTTCATGTTCATTTGCAAAATCTTCCACCTTTTTGGATTCAAAATCCGGTTCTAAAAAAACAGATATTGTTGTTTTTACCCTGAATAAAAATAACCTTTCGGTAAAGGATAAGGAAAAAATAAATCAATGGCTGAAAGCACGGATTGATTCGGAGAATATACAGGTGTTTTATGTGAAATAAATTGCTGAGATGAAAAAAATAGTACCATTAATATTAGCAGTTTTTTTTGTGGTTTTGCTGATTATTGCTTTTCTCAGCAGAACCACACTTAATAATTTTATTTCGAAAAAAATGAAAGAGCAGTCCGGCACCGAAAATAAACTTATAGTGGAAAAGCTGATTGATTTAAAATACAACTACACCAAAAACAACCAGAATTACGATTTTACTTTGATTGAATTTGGTTCAACCGGTTGCACGATATGTAAACAAATGGAGCCGGTTTTAGAGGAAATAAGAAAAACGGAAAAGCCAAAAGTGAATGTGGTTTTCCTGAATATCATGCATCCCGAAAATCTTTCGATGATGAAATATTTTGGTATTTCAGCGGTTCCCATGCAAATTCTGTTAGACAAATCGGGAAAGGAATTTTACCGGCATTATGGATTTATTTCGGCTGAAGAATTGATAAGAAAATTCAGCTAAACTCTATGTATACTTTAGTTTAAGCTGTATTTTGGAACCACCTGCCAACCGGTATTTTGCGATATTGTTACCTGTTTTTTCAATCAGAGGCAGATCAATTTTTTCCCTTTCATCCAACCATAATTCAACTTCAGTTCCGTTTGGCACATCAAGCGATATGATTCGGTTGCCCTTCAAACCTTCAGATTTAAAACCAATTGCACCCGTCAGGGTTTGAATATCAATATCTACCAGTTTAAGATCTTCAGGATGTGGCCAGATTCTGTATTTTTTGCCGCCGGGTGTCAAAGGTTTTGCACCTGCCAATCCCTGATAAAGCAAAACTATTGGCGCCACAGCACTGTGACTCCACTGCGAACCGTTGTCATGCTGTGCATTCCAGTCTTCCTGCAAAGTGTTGTTTTCCAGTACCGAAGGCAATTTGCCCCACTTGTTCCGTAAATCGGATAAAAACGTTTCCACCTCACCATTTTCGGCCAAAGCCCAATAGCGCCAAACAGCATTGCACGGGTACGAAATACCCAGGTTGGAAGGAAACGTTTTCAGGATTTCAACTGACTTTTTTTCGTCATTACCGGGGCACTGATGAAACAGTAATGCAGTTGCCAAAGCTCTGTCGCTGTATCGCACCTCTTTTTCCTCCGCCATCCAGGGTTTATTGTCGATAAAAACTTTTTCTTCGTTGCTCCAGTATTTTGCAACACAATTCGAATGTATTTTTTCAGAAAATTCCTTTGCCTGTTTTGTAATTTCTGTATCGCCAAAAAGCTTTGATAGTTCAACCAGAGAAGTTCCTGTCATTGCCGAAACATACAGGTTGAATGACAATTGCTTGTGTTTTTGCTGCTTAAATGCAATGTGATCCATCCACACACAAGTCACACCAATATCATCAACCTTGAGCAGTCCGTCTTTCGGGTCAACCATCGATTGCAGGAATTGGAAAAACCTGACTATGCGCGGGTAGGCTTCCTTTAAAGGAGTGATATCGCCCGTGTA
>DATITY010000227.1:0-9758 GCA_035467235.1 Draconibacterium sp.
GGCAGAGAATGAAATTTCCTGTGAAAAAGAGTAAATTGAAAATAAAACGATTGTGAAAGTAAAGAGTAATTTCTTCATGATTTTATCCGGTTTTATGCATTGATTTAATGGCACTAAATTACCGAATAAATAAACAGAGAATATGAGATTATACAGTAATAGGAAGTTTCTACTCCAATCCCCTGCAATATTCACTTATCCAGCTTTCGCCTCGCAACAAATTTTGCTCTTCAAGAAAAGACTCTGTTTCTTTTAAGGTCTTTTTAAAATATTTAGGACTTTTGCTGTAATTAAAAAATCCGTGTACTTGTTTTTTGTAACCCACCAAAGTACATTTATTTCCCTGCTGTTTCATCAGGTAATTAAATCTGTGCACATTTTCATAAGGGACAGTTGTATCTGCTTTTCCATGCATAATTAATGTAACAGGCACATTTGGAGTTATGTGATGAACAGGACTGAGTTCAAATTCGCGGCCAGCCAGCTTTTCCTGTCCGTAACCTTTTTTGCCGGTATCAACAACCGGATTAAAAAGCACAAGCGCCATTGGTACTGAAGAAACAGAAATATCGTCGGTTGTTTCGTTAACATTTTGGATTACTGCGGTGCAAGCTGCCAAATGTCCTCCTGCTGAACCTCCGGAAGCTACTATTTTGTTGATATCGATTCCCAGTTCTTCACCATGAATTTTCAAATACCGAAGGGCCGATTTTGCATCCTTAACACTTTCGAAAGGAGTTGTTGAATGACGTGATTTTGTGCGATAATCGGGACAAAAAGCAACCATACCGCGTGTTGCCAGATATTCAGCCTGAAACTGAAACTGACCTGGATCTCCGCCTACCCAGCCTCCTCCAAAGAAAAATACAATGGCCGGAAGTTTTACAGTTGATGAAACCTGTGGTTTGTACATCGTCATTTCAAGCGAAATCCCATCAACAGTTTTATAAATAAAGGTGCTTTTTTCAACTTTATAATTCTGAGAAAAAAGCTGGGTTACAGAAAATACAAAGAATAGAAATATGCCAGTTATACCCCTCTTCATTTATAGCTGAACGATTAAAACGGTTTCCTTTTCGTCGCGAATAATATCAACAGAAACCTGCTGGCCAACATTCATGGTTTGCAAACGGCTCATATAATCATGTATTCCGCCCACTTTTTTCCCGTCGATTGCAGTGATAATATCTCCCTTTTTCATTCCGGCTTTATCGGCAGGTTTACCTTTGGTAACAGCATCAATTCTCAATCCACGTTTTTCGAGGCCGGCAAAATCGGGCATTACACCAAAAGTAACTTTTAATTTACCACCACGGCTGCGCTGAAATTTGGGACCAGCTTCCTGAAATGTCAGTAAATTTTCCCTGTTCGCAACTTCCGAAATAACCAGGTAACTGTAATCTGCTACCTTTTTGGTGCCGTCGTAATTTATCAAATCAGCATCGTCATTTGGAGTATGATAATCGGAATGTGCTCCGGTTGAGATAAAAAATACAGGGATATTTTGCAGATAAAATGATGCATGGTCCGACGGGCCAACACCTTCGGGAGAAAAAGCAAGTTCGAAACCAGTATTCAAATCAGTTAAAAGTGCTTCGGTTTCTTTCGAAGTTTGTGTGCCTCCAATACTTAATCCATTCGAAGCAGGATCTAATCTTCCCACCATATCGAAATTAAACATGGCTACCATTTTTTCGGTTTCCACAGGTGGCTTGTTTGTAAATTCTTTCGAACCAACCAGTCCCATTTCCTCAGCGCCAAAGGCCACAAAAATTATACTTCGTTTATTTTTCTTTTCGGCGGCCAGTTTTTCGGCAAGCTGAATTATGGCGGCAACTCCCGAAGCATTATCATCTGCTCCGTTGTGAATTCCAACAGTGTCAGTAACGCGCGAACCTGAGCCAGGTCCGCCCATTCCAAGGTGATCGAAATGAGCGCCTGCAACTACGTATTCATTTTTCAGATTATTGTCAATACCAGGTAAAAATGCCACCACGTTTCGTGTTTCAGTTTCCTTTTGATTCACATTTACAGTGACGGAAACCGAAGTATTCAGTTTCAGATTTATTGTTTTTTTCAAACTATCCATTTCCGATTCCAGTTTTTCGATGGTCATTTTACTGCCTTCAAGCATTTTATTGGCAACTTCGCGGGTAACCTGAATTACCGGAATTGAATACCGGGCACTGTTTTTATCGAATATCAACGATGTCAACTGATCTGTTTCGCTAAACTTTTTACCTGCCACCAGAATTAACCCGGCTGCATTTCTGTCGGATGCATATAAAGCCTTCGATCTTTCCGATGAAAATTCAATGTATGGACTTTGCGGATTTTCCAAATCGGGATCTCCCTGCAAGGCAAGTACCCATTTTCCTGAAACGTCAACATCTTTGTAGTCGTTCCATTGCAGTGTGTCTTTTTCAACTTCGAGTCCGTAGCCTGCAAAAACGATTTCTGCGGTAACACTTGTATTGGCAGAAAATGCATACGGAAGAAAATACTTTTCCACTTCATACAAATCCTTGTTCAAAACCAGTTTATTTCCATTCCCGATTTCAGCGGAAGTAACAAGGCTAAATTTCTGAAAACCATTTTCGTACATTAATTCCAAACCCGCATTTTTAAACTTGGTCCGAATATATTCGGCTGCAAGTAAATCGCCGGCTTCACCCGATTTTCTGCCTTTTAACTCATCCGATGCAAGATATCCGACATCATCTTTTAATTCTTTTACCGTAATTTCAGGGTTAAATTTTTGAGCAACAGCGGGGAAAACAGCAATAACAAACAGAAAAACTATTAATCTCATTTTAAAATCATTTTAATTCGTATATAACAACAAATCAAACCAAATAAAGTAATTAAGTGGTGTTAAAATCGGCTGTAATAATACATATTAATAGCCATTAAAAAAAAGGAGTTATGTATATTTACGCCCTCATCTAAAATTGAACATATTGATTTCATTTGGTATAAAATACTGGTTTATATTTCTGTTAGCCGCAATTCTGGCTGCTTCCGGCGTTGCTCTGTTAATGTATTTCAGGAATAAAGACAACAACGAATTAAGCAAAAACAGGATATGGTTTTTAATGACACTTCGCTTTTTTTCATTTTTTACTATCGCGTTTTTGTTGCTGTCGCCATTTATAAAAACCCTGAAAAAGATTACGCGAAACCCGGTAATTATTGCCGCCTGGGATAATTCTTCATCCATTATTTCAACACCCGACTCTGTAACAATTGCTGCTGAGATTAAAAATATAAGAGAACAGGTTAAAAGTGAACTTTCATCAAAATATACAGTGGTTGAATATTCGTTCGGTGAAAATGCAAAACTGCTGGAGGAGTTAAATTTTACCGAAAAGAAAACCGATTACAGCGACGTAATTAACGCGGTGGTTAACAACCATTTTAACGAAAATATTGGTGCATTGATTTTGGTTGGCGACGGAATAAATAACCAGGGCAAAAACCCGGTAAACCTGATGAACGAAATAAATTTTCCGATTTACACGATTGGTTTTGGCGATACCACTGAGATTGTGGATTCACGGATTCAGGATATCAGGGTTAACCGCACTTCGTTTTCAGGTAACAAGTTCCCGGTTGAAATAGATGCCCGGTTTTCGAAATTAAAGGGGAAACCTGTCCGGCTTTCGGTAATTCAGAATGAAAAGGAAATTGCAGGTGTAATGGTTACTCCGCCCAATCAAAACTATTTTTATACGCAGGAACTTATTCTTGACGCTGGTGAAGCAGGTTTGAAACATTTTACCGTCAAAACAGAAATTGTTGAAAACGAACGTAATACAAAAAACAACCAGGCAGGTTTTGTAATTAATGTGTTGGAGAAAAAACAAAAAATACTGATACTTTCCGACGGTCCGCACCCCGATATCGGTGCTATCAAAAACACGCTCGATTTGCAAACCACATATGATGTTTCTGTTTTTACGGAAGAACCTTATCCGGGTAATCTTTCAGAGTTCAATTTACTTATTCTTAACCAGTTACCATCTTCAGGGAAATCGGTAGCCGATATTGTGAAAAATGCGCAAAACAGTCGGATTCCGATTCTTTTTATTGTGGGCAACAAAACATTTTTACCGCAGTTAAATGCTTTATCGCAGGGTGCAGTTATTTCGCCACTGGCCGGATCGGGCGAAGAAGCGCAGGCAACTTTAAACACCGCATTTGCAACTTTTAACCTGAGCGAGGATTTCAAAGAAATCCTTTCAAGATTTCCTCCGTTGCAGGTTTCGTTTGCCGATTATGAACTTGACGCCAATTTCACGCCACTGTTTTACCAGAAAATTATGAATATTGAAACAGCAAAACCTTTGCTGGCAACAGGTACGTTAAATGGAAGAAAAACCGGGTTTATTTTTGGTGAAGGAATCTGGCGCTGGCGACTTTATAATTACTATGTCAATCAAAATCATGCGTTGTTTAATGAACTTGTGAATCAACTGATTCAGTATCTTGCTTTGCGCCAGAATGAGGATAATTTTATTATTGATTTTAAACCGGTTTATGCCGAAACTGACGATATTATATTAAAAGCCGAAGTTTATAATGATGCGTTCGAAAGAATCAATACAGAGGAAGTAAAAATCAAAATTCAAAATTCTGGCAACGAAGAGTTGGAATTTACTTTCGATGTGCAGGGAAACGATTACTTTTTAAATGCCGGTCATTTGCCAATGGGCGATTATACTTTTTCTGCCAGTGTTGATATTGCCGGTAAAACTTTTAGCGAAACCGGACGATTTACAATTGTACCTGTGAATTTTGAAAATCTTGATTTACGGGCAAACCATAATTTATTGTATCAGCTTGCATTTCAGAGTGGTGGCAGGTTTTACAATACAAATCAAAGTGAACAAATGATTACTGATTTGCAAAACAATAACCGGTTAAAAGCTACCAGTTACTTGCAGGAAATGGTAAATGAATTAATAAACCTGAAATGGCTGTTTTTTGTTGTATTGTTATTGTTAAGTGTGGAATGGTTTTTGAGAAAGTTCTGGGGTCTTTATTAAAATATAAAAACGTGAAAATTTATACCAGTAAAATAATAAATCTTCTATCGGTATTTTTACTGATTTCTGTTTTATTTTCATGTGTTTCAACCAAGCCATTGTACATCGAAATTCCGCAGAAATCAAAAAAAGAGCTTCCCGAAAACATTCAAAGTTTACTTTTGGTTGCAAGAATGGTTGATGAAAGTTATACCAATTTGGAAGAGGATTCACTGCAAAAGATTTTTTACCATCACCAGTTCAATTACGACACCATTATTAATGACATGCAGACTGTTGACACCACTTTAAAAGCTCTTGGAGAACTGCTGTTTGAATCGGGAAGATACGATTTTGTTATCCCCGAAAACCGTTTTCTCGAATTCAAAAAAACCGCGTTTATTACAAGTGAAATGCCTTGGGATGAAGTAAAAGCACTTTGCGACACATTTGAAACCGATGCCATTTTATCGATCGATTATTTTAAAACCCGCGTTTCCACCAAATATCAAAAAGAGAATTTTTTTAACCCGGGAAATAACAGTTTCTATGCTTTATCGCAGGCGCAAATGAAAATAAACTATGAAGCGCTTTTCAGGGTTTACGATCCGGTTAGGGAAAGAATAATCTATCGTGAATTTTTGCGCGACACTATTATTTGGGAAGACGAAGATACTTCAACCCAGGAGTTGTTTTCAAGATTCAGACCTGTTAAAAATGCGCTTACCGAAGCAGGAATTGCAATTGCACTTGACCTTTCAGGAGAAATCAGTTCGAACTGGTACACTGAAAAGCGAAGCTATTTTGCCAAAGGAGATTCCAACCTGAAACAGGCAGCTCAATTGTTGAATGCCGGTGAATGGGTACCAGCGATTGCCTTGTGGAAAGATACTGCCGAAAAAACCAAATCGAAATCTTTAAAAAGCAAGGCTGAATTTAATATAGCGCTGGGTTACGAAATGCTGGGAGATCTTGATTCTGCTATTGAGTGGGCATTAAAATCATACAACACCATGTACCGGACAAACACCTACAACTATCTTGAAATACTGAAGCGTAGAAAAAATGACATTAATAACCAATAACCATGAAACGTTTATCATTCTGGTTTTTAGCACTGGCGCTGGCAATTACATCGTGCACTGTTTATAAGGAGTATCCGATTGATGTTTATAAACCCGGACAGATTGCAATTCCACCCAATGTTGAAAATATTGCACTGGTTTACCGCAACTTTAAATATAAAAACGATACGCTTCAGCATTTTTACAAAGATGACAACCAACTAAAAAGAGCAAAAAGTGACCCTAAAAACCTTGACAGCATCCTGGTTGGATACTGTTTAAACCAATTGGCCACCAACTTAAAAACCAATAGTAATTTTAATCGCATACATATTTTCCCTGAAATTTTCAAACCACATACAGGCACAAAACTACCTTCCATAGATTTTGAACTTATAAATAAACTTACCACCGAAACTGAAACTGATTTGGTGATATCGCTTGAAACTTTTTCCTATTTCTATTCAGAATATTCGGCCAATGCGGGTGAACAAAAACCAAGGGAAGTAATAACCGCCAATGTTTGGGCTGTGTATGACCCGGTTGCTAAAAAAATTCTCGAACGTAAAACCTTAATTGATACTATTTTCTGGAATGCATACGATGAGCAAGGCAACTACCAGAAAAACAGCAAACTTCCACCCCGTTTAACTGCTTTAAAAATTGCCTCTCAAATGGCTGGCGAAAATTATTCAAAACGCTTTTTTGCCTCGTGGGAAACTGTAAAACGCATGTATTCAATTCCTCCGCTACCTGATTTTGAGGCTGCCGAAAAATACCTTATAAAAGGTGACTGGGACAATGCAATTATGCTCTGGAAAAGATATGCTACCGATAAAAACGGTAAAATGGCAATCAACGCACGTTACAACCTGGCATTGGCGTACGAAATGAAAGATGATTTGGATACGGCAACTCAATGGCTGACGGCAGCACAGCAAATTGCCTCCGATTACAGAAGCAAAGAAGACATGAAAAGAATTGCGGCTTACCAAAAAGTGCTTGCTCAACGTAAAAAAGAAGTTGAAAGGTTAAACAAAATGTAATATGTCAAGGTTCTCAAATCTCTGGGTTCTGTTAATTTGCCTTGTTTTTTTACATAGTTGCAATACCTTGTACAACACCAAAATTCTTAAAATTGAAGTGATTGTTCCGGGCAGGGCAAAAATACCATCAGATTATAATAAAGTGGCTTTAAGGTATAATAACATCAACGTTGCCCCAAATCCATTTTTTAATTGCTATTTCGAAGATGATAAAAAGCTGTACGAAAGAACCAATACCGACAGCATAGCTTCTGAAATTTACTATCAGATATTTACCAGTGAACTAAAAAAACAACAGTTTTTCGATACAATAATCGAATTGAACCCAGTTGATTTTTCCGGCATTGCCCTGAGCGATTCGTTGATTTCCCGGCAAATGTATCGAAACGACGGCATTCAGGATGTGCCTGATACAGGATTAAATATCGAAGTATATAAATTTTCGGAATTCATAAAACAATACTCTGCTGCCGATTCAAATAAAAATACCATTCTGCTTATCGATCCGGAATATGGTTTATATACAAAATGGCAGATTCAGAACATTGCCAACTCAACCGGCGCCGACCTGTTTTTATCGCTTGATTTTTTTTCCTCCGTCGATGGTATATATTTATACGACTCGCGAATGGCCCGCGAAAAAGTTTATACGTTAACATGCTGGAATGTTTATGACCTCAAAAAAGTGAATTTTGAACGCACCTTGCAAAAACTCGATACCATTCAATGGTTGGAACCGGTTTACAGTTTAAAGGAAGCCAAACGAATTTTGCCACCCCGTAAAGATGCTGTGCTAAATGCTGCTGACATTGCGGGCAGCAGTTTTGCTGAATTTCTTGTACCACACTGGATTGAAGTGGATCGGATGTATTACCAGTCGGGACATTTGGAGCTAAAAAAAACAGATGAACTGATAAAACAAAATCGTTGGCTGGAAGCCGCTGAAATATGGAAGAAAAATACCACAAACTCCAACAAATCCATTGCTGCCAAGAGCATGTATAACATGGCTCTGGCATGCGAAATGAACGGCGAAATGGATGCAGCCATCGACTGGGCTGTAAAATCGTATTATGTTTTTGGAAGTAAAAATCAGGAACATGCTTTTAACTGCCAGGAATATATCCGGATTTTAAGTCAGAGAAAACTGGATATTCGAAAGATAGAGGACAAAGCTTCTTATTAATACCTGATATGTTACAATATTCGAAGCTGGTGCTGGTGCTTGTTTTTTCTGTTGTTCTGCAGGGATGCTACACTTCAGCTAATATGTCCACTATAAATATTGAAATTATTATACCTGGTAATCAGAAACTTTCCCATGAGTATAAAAATTTGGCTGTCAGGTACAACAACAGCAACATTTCGCGCAATCCCCGGTTTTCTGATTATAACGAGGACAATGAAAAATTTACTGACACAACAAACATTGATAGTATTGCGTCTGAAATCTACTTTCAGAATTTTATTAATCACCTTAAATATCAACAGTATTTCGATACCATCATTGTTCTGGAACCAAAGAATTACACAGATATTAAGCTGAACGATTCATTGGATCCTGAATTTTGCCTGTATTCAAATAATGATATTCAGCAAATTGCAGATTCTACCGGGGCCGATTTATTTTTATCGTTTGATTTTTTTGCATCAAAAAATGGGATTTTTTCGACTCATTATAAGCCGAATAAATCCGACACTACAGGTATTCTATTTAATGATTTTAATATTTATCGCGATGCAACCGAAGTTGTACATATTTTGTCGGGCTGGAATTTTTACGATCTCAAAAAGCAGAAGTTGATTTATTCTCACCTGAAAACAGATACCGTAAAATGGACTGAACCAGCTTATAATATTAAAATGGCGAAGCGAATTTTACCTTCCAGATGGGATGCTGTATTAAACGCTGCTGATATTGCAGGGAACCAGTTTGCCGTGTTTTTGGTACCTCACTGGTTGGAAGTTGAGCGAAAGTATTACAAATTTAGTCAAGGGGAACTAAAATCAGCAAACGACCTTATAAAACAAAACCGCTGGATGGAGGCTGCCGCGATTTACAGGAAAAACACCAAAAACCGAAACAAAAAAATGGCTTCAAAATGCATGTTTAACATGGCGATGGTTTGCGAATTGAACGGTGATATAGACGCCGCGAATGATTGGGTAACAAAATCGATGAATGCCAACCACAAAGATCCTTATCACAAAGGCAATTGTCAGAGTTACAATTTTATTTTAGGCCGGCGAAAACTTGATATACAGAAAATTGAATTAAATGGAGCACCTGTTAATCAATAATTTCAATATTCTCACGCTTGACGAAAAACTGAAATTATATCAATTCAGGCATAAAAAAATGGTTTTCTGTAGTTGGTACTACCCACTTACACAAAACCATTTAAATAATATAAACCGTTAATGTTTACTGCAATTCAATCATCACCACCGATTTGGCAGGAATTTTAACTGTTGCAACGGTTCCGTTCATTTTTACATCCTTAAAATCTTTCAAAGTCACATCTTCGGCTTTGCCAAAATCGTTGTACGAATTTATTTTTTCTCCGGTAACCACCTGTCCGCGAACAAACGAAATCTTTTCAGATCCACGTAAATCGCAG
>DATITY010000228.1:0-5777 GCA_035467235.1 Draconibacterium sp.
TTTTTATTTATCATTTATCATTTTAAATTGATTCATGGATGAAGTTTTTGTGTAATAATTGGCTCCAATTCAACAGGTTTAACTGCGGGTATTTATAGTTCGCTTGCTAAACTTTCGACTTTAATTTTAAACTAATGTGCGGTTGACGAATAAATGATTTTAACTCAGGAAATCGCCAATTATTTTAGTATTGAATCCGTTAAAGGATACGAACTTGCCAATAACATGAAAAAACAGGCAAATCATGATTTATATAAAAACGGGATTAACTTTGCACGTCAAAAAAAAAGAAATAATGGCAACAGAACAGGTAAGAGTAAACTGGCTCGAAAACATGGCTTTCGAAGCAGAAGTAAATGGTCACAAAATAGTTATTGATGCTGCTGAAGCGGTAGGCGGCGAGAACCGCGGACCACGCCCAAAACCGCTCATGCTGGTTGCCTTGGCCGGCTGCACAGGAATGGATGTGGTTTCAATCCTGAAAAAAATGAGGGTTGAAGTGGAAGCTTTTAAAGTTTTGGTTGAAGGAGATTTAACAGAAGAGCATCCAAAACAATTTTCACAAATGCGTGTTATTTACGAGTTTAAAGGCAAGGATCTGCCGATGGATAAACTTGAAAAGGCAATTAATTTGTCGGAAGAAAGATATTGCGGAGTGAGCGCCATGTATAAAAAGGCTATTACAATTACTACGGAAATAAGGATTCTCAATTAGAAATAGAAAATTACAAATTATAAAATTTTAAAATATGTCAACAACTCTTATTGTAATACTTGCAGTGATATTGGTTTTGGTGGGTTTTATAACTTACACCCATTTTAAAGTAAAAAATGCCAAACCGGTTGAAAACAGTAAAAAGATTATCACGCTCGGAAATAAAAATTTTAAACTTGCGCTCAAAAAACAGGTGCTTCTTGTCGATTTCTGGGCGCCGTGGTGCGGTCCATGCAAAATGGTTGCACCCACATTAAATGAAATCGCTGAAACAGAAACCGATCTTACCATTGGAAAAGTAAATGTCGATCACAATCAGGATTTGGCAAAAAAATACAAAGTACGCAACATTCCAACCATGCTAATTTTTAAAAATGGGGTTGAAGTGGGACGGATAGTTGGTGTTAAAACCAAAAAAGCAATTTTAAGCGAAGTGAGGAGTGCAGTTGGTGTTTAAGGCAAACAATAAATATAAAAACCGGTTCAAGATCCATCTTTTTTGGCAGTAAGCAAAAAGATGGATTTTTAATGTCTTGATTTTTAAATTCGTTAATTCAGTGTTTAAATGACTTATAATTATTGATTATACTGATAAAAGGTGAAATTAAAACTTAATATTTGCTTAAAATGCATCAGGAATACTCGATCTATTGATGTACAGCAGGTGAAAAGCACCGAAATCAACAGGTGAAAAAAAGAGTTATCCTCTGAAATACCCATGTTCGTCTTCTTCCACTATTTCAATAAATGAATTGATATTCCTGACCGTTGGATTGGGTTCGTACAATTCCCATTTTTCGTTGGCTCGCATCCAGTATATTTTCCATTTTTTTTGCGACTTCACATATTTTGCCTTCACAAACGGATAATGATGAATGATTGATTCATCGTTCCACTGTGGACGAATTTCAAAAAAGACCACTTCATTGTTCTCAAAAGAATATCCAACGTCCAGTTTATGCCTCATTTCTTCCGGAGGACGAATCGCTTCTATATAATTGGCGATGATTTTCTCGTCAAAATTTATTTCTTCCATGTCAGAACAAATAATCAAATAAAAATTTCCCCTACCAGATAAGTTACTGTTTTTCCGCCAATCTCAACGCGTTCACCTAAATTTCTGCAATGCAGAATGCCTCCCCGGGCGGATACTTGTTTGGCTGTTAATTCAGCTTTGTCCAGTTCTTTTGACCAATAAGGAATCAGCATCGTGTGTGCCGAACCAGTTACAGGGTCTTCGTTTACACCAACAGCAGGTGCAAAAAAACGCGAAACAAAATCGTATTTTTCTGATTTGGCAGTAACAATTACACCACGGGTTTTCGATGCAAGAATTTGCTGCAAGTCAGGTTTCAGTTGTGTAATTTGCTCTTCATTTTCAAAAATTAGCATAATATCATCACGTCCTTTTACGCTTTTAACTGGCTGGTAGCTAAATGCATTTTTCAGGTTTTCAGGGATTTCAATCTCTGTTAATTTCGACGCCGGAAAGTCGAGCACAATTAAATCCAGTTCTTTTTTCATTTTCAATATTCCGCTGCGGGAATCAAAACTGATTTCGTTTTCAGCGTATTTCAGATGGCTGTAAAGTACATGAGCTGTTGCCAGCGTGGCATGCCCGCATAAATTTACTTCGGCGGCAGGTGTGAACCAGCGGATGTGAAATCCATTTTCAACGGGAACAAAAAATGCGGTTTCAGAAAGATTGTTTTCCAATGCGATTTGCTGCATCGTTTCATCAGGAAGCCAATTTTCAAGTGGAATAACTGCTGCCGGATTTCCTTCAAAAACTTTTTCTGCAAAGGCATCGACCTGGTAAATTTTAAGTTTCATAAAAGCAGTTCTGAGTTTAAAGTTCAACGTTTAAAGTTTCGGGTTCAAAGTTCAGAGTTTGTCGAACAATTTTTCAATTTATCATTTTTGCATTCCTCCCATTCTCGCATTTATGCATTAAAGCATTCACGCATTAAAACTTAACCGTCAGTTTCAGGTTAATTTTCCGGCCGGTAAGGTAGTTGGGAACGGCAAACTGGTCGCCATAAATACTCGAAACCCAATAATAGGAAATGGTATTGTTGATATTCAACAGGTTGAATACTTCGAGGCTGAGCCAAAGGTCGTCGATATGGCGCAGTACATCACGGTTAACAGGTTTGGCCTGGCTGATAAAAACCTTTGAAAAACCAAGGTCAATGCGCCGGTACGCAGGCATTCTGAAAACATCCTGGTAACGCTCACCATCAGGTGGTCCGGTTGGTAATCCAGCCCCATAAAAACCCGAAAGCTGCATTTTATAAGTTGGATTTCCCGGCAGGTAATCCTGAAAAAACAAGCTGAAATTCATCCATTGGTCAGACGGGCGCGGAATGTAACCATGTCCGTCCATAAAGATATCTTCCCTGGTTTGCAGGAAAGATAAACTTGCCCACGATTGAACACCGCTTACAAATTCACCGTTAATTTTCATGTCCACTCCTGCGGCATAACCGACTGCTTCATGCTCTGGCAGGTATCGGATTCTTACATTATCGACTTCGTACGGAATTAACCGCGTCATATATTTGTAATAGGCATCGGAGGTGAAACGGAAAGGGCGGTCCCACGCAGTAAAAACCAAATCGGCACCCCCAACAACCTGGTACGATCGTTGCGCCCGGGTATTATAGTTAATTGTTCCATCGGTAAATAGCAACTCTTTAAAAAATGCAGTCTGGAAATACATACCACCCGAGAGGCGAAACGAAATTTTATTTTTCCAATCGGGGTAATAATTCACGGTTCCCCTGGGGCTGATTAGTAACTCGTTATTGAAATCCCAGTAATTTAAGCGGATACCCCCATTAATATAAAAATCACCCCGACTAACTGGCACACTCCATGTATCTTGTATAAAACCGGTAATCCTGTTCGAGTTAATGGCATTTTTGCTGTTAAGTGTATAATACAATTTTACTTCGGTATCGGAGTAGGGAATTGAATACCCCGTAGAATCTCGATAAGTCCATTCGTTTATTTTATTTTCGATGATTTCGTGCTGGTATTTAACTCCCCAGTTTATCAGGTGATTCTCAGTATTGTATGCTCCGCGATGGGAGAAATTATATACTGTTGAATTTAAATAATTGCGGGCGTGTTCAATAAACGAACCGGTTCCAAGATTCAAAACGCTGTCGCCATATTCTTCCGACGACATATCGCGTTCGAGCTGGTTCAAATAATAATCGCCCAGAATATCATAAGTAACCCTTTCTGTGGCGTAATATGCCGAAGCAATGAATTTCAGGTTTAATGAATTGTTTGGATGATAGTTACCCGAAACAGCTCCAAGATAGGTTTGAAAATCATCCAGTTCCTGGCCGTCAAAATAAATGGTTGTATTTAGCGGTGCATCCCAGGTTCCAAAAGTGGTCTGGCGGGTTTCGGGAATAAATTTGTATTGATTTCTTGCAACATTTCCTAAAAACGACAAATCGAATTTATCGGTAAACGAATAAGTAATATAGGTTTGAAAATCGAGAAATTCAGGGTCGTATTCACCCTGTTCATCTAAACTGCCCAGTAAATATTTACTTGTTTTATATCGTACTCCCGAAATATGTGCCAGTTTTCCTTTCATGGCCACATCTTCGAAATGTGCGGTGGCACCAAGCAGACTTGCAGTTGCTGAACCGCTGAATTCGCTGGGTCTACGGTATTTTATGTCCAGAACCGACGACATTTTATCATCATATTTTGCATCGAAACCTCCGGCCGAAAACTCGATGGTTGATACCATATCACTGTTAATTATGCTCATGCCTTCCTGTTGGCCGGCCCTGACGAGCATTGGTCTGTACACTTCAACATCGTTAATGTAAACCATATTTTCGTCGAAATTACCTCCGCGTACCGTGTATTGCGAACTAAGTTCGTTGTTTGATGAAACGCCGGGTAAAGTTTTAATCAGCGACTCAACAGCACCTGTCGAAGAACCGGCAATCTGATCAAGCATTTTCGGATCGATACGTGTAACATTTCCCCCTTCCCTGCGATTTTGTGATATGGTAACTTCGGCCAATTTCAGGTTCGACTCCTGCATCGTAATTTTAAGGGTAATATTTTCTTCGGATTGGGCAAAAATGGAGTCGATAACTGATGAGTAACCTAGCGAAGAGAAAACGATAACTATTTTTTTTTGCGCCGGAACACGAAGAATAAAAGTGCCATCGCGTTTTGAACTTGTTCCCAGGGCATAATCTTTTAAAGCAATGTTAACCATGTCGAGCGGTTTCCCGTTCTGGTCGGTAATAATGCCTTTCAGAGTGGCATTGTTGCTTTGCGCCAATGCAAAATTGCTCAGCATAGCTGCGAAAAGCGTGAGAATTAATAGCCTGAATTTTATCATTGATCGCAAAACTAACAAACTGAATGTATTATGAACTTTATAATGTTAAATAAATTGTGCAACATTAAAATTTTGTAACGGCTGGGACGTGAACTTTCCTATGTCCACGTGTTTCTAAGTTAATTTTGAATTCTTAAAAAACTTTGACTTAGGAAAGTCAAAGTCCCGATTCAACCCATCACAACAATAATCTTGCTCTCTTTTTTATTCTGAACCGGAATTTTATTTCTTTCTGCTTTTACACCATCAATCCACAACTCTTTTACCCCTTTTGAAATATGACTTGGATTCCGGACTTCGATTTTAAAAGTCGTTCCCCTGAATTTCCTCGTAATCTTAAAACCATCCCATTCTTTTGGAATACAGGGATTTACAATCAACCCGTCATAATCGGGCTGAATTCCAAGAATATATTGCGAAATGGCCAAAAAGTTCCAGGCCGAGGTTCCAGTCAACCATGAATTTTTGGCCTCGCCCGGTTTAAAAGCATCTTTTCCTGCAATCATTTGCGAATATACGTACGGTTCTGTTTTATGTAAATCACTAATTTCTTCGAGGTATGCCGGACAAATCTTTTTGTAATATTCCCACGCCATTTCGCCCCGGCCAATTTCGGTTTCGGCAATCATGATCCAAGGGTTGTTGTGACAGAAAATACCGGCGTTTTCCTTGTAACCA
>DATITY010000229.1:0-3219 GCA_035467235.1 Draconibacterium sp.
GCAACATTGTCAGAAGGCTCATGGCATTATCAAAGTATATGGAATGTAGGAGGAGGTAAAAACCTGTACGATGCAGACACAAGGGAGTGGGGCAGTACCACCAGTCAGGGCAAAGACCTTCGGGATGTAACTTATTCGAATTATTATCCGGTATCATTTGGTGGTAATTTCCCCATTAACGCCAGTGCAACAGCAGAGCAATATGAACATATACAAGCCATTTCGGTGGGAGTGGGTGTAACTTACAGCTTAAGACTAAATCAGAAAGATGTTGAAAATTGCCCGCAAAAAGATGCTATTTTCAGTGTCATCAGAACCTGGGAAGATGCCCGGGCAGCCAATGCATTTCCCCGCAGTATAAAAAAACAATTGGCCGATCCGTCAAAAAGCTGGACTTTGGAAAAAGGCGACAATAATGATACATGGAAATTGTATCAAAAGACGAATGGGGAAAAAATGAATCCTGTAATTTTGACAAGAGCAAAGGGATATTGAATTGAAAAAGAACAATTTGATGAAATATTATATTCTGGGATTGGCTTTTTTGTTTATTGCTCAAGGAACTTTGGCAGAGTCTGGTAACTTTAACATCAAAACAGTTACCGACGGCATTCATGCTGATTTGGATGAAAATGGCAAAATTTTACTTCCCGAAATGAAAAAGTCATCATCAGTTCAGCACGCTAAATGGCTACCTGATAAATTGCAGCCAAAATCAATATCTAACGAGGTAGATGAATTTCTGAATTTAATAAACGGAAAAATTCGATTGCTTCATTGCCAATATAATGGATCAACGCTTGCAAGCAAAAATTCTTTCTCAGAGAATCAACTGGTGGGTGATAATGCTATCTGGAGTTGTAATGTGATCACAAGACCAGTTAAAGAGGATAATCAGGCGATGGATTTAAACATCACATTCAAAATGGATAAAGGAACAGATAATTCGGCTGGAGTTGCTGTTGCTTTTGATTTCGCAAATTGGTCAACCGATAACTATGTGATGCTTCCCGCCTCAGTTTATAATGGAAACCGGTGTGAATTGGTGGACAGGGAATACGCTGCCGGATTGGATCGAAAATACCTTTATCAGAAAGATATTCCAATGATGTCGGTAATTATTCCGCAACTTTCTCCAAATAAAGATTCTGTTTCCCGGTTGGAGGTAAATGCCTGTAACATGGCGACACCAGCCATTTGTTTCTTCAACAAAGAGTTAAAACGTGGTTTTATTGTTCTCTCAGAACAAAAGACACAATTTGCAGATAATGGTTTTGTTGTTGAGGAAAGTGTCGATCGTAAATCTGCCAGTCTCGTAATTACTGCTCCCGGCGTTCGTGAAAAAAAACCAATGTTTGTTGGCTTTGCAGAAAGCCCCGACAGAGGTGTCGAGTTAACTTCCGGAGATGAGATTAATCTGAATTTGCGGATATATTCTTTTGAAGCTTCCGGCATACCTGAATTCCTTGATAAATTCATGCAGGTTCGCAAAAAGATTACAGGAGCAAATAATCCCCGTAACCTTATTCCTTTTAGTCAGGTAGCTGCCTGGATGACAGAACGCATCGATGCCCGATGGTATGCAGGAGACGATTTTGAGTTTTATTGCCCCGAAAATGCCAAATGGATTTCGTTTGGCTGGGTTGGCGGACTTATGAACACTTTCCCTATGCTGGCACTGGGAGACCAATTTCATCTCGACCGTGTTACCAAAACTTTTGATTTTGCAATACCACGGGCTCAGGGAGATGCGGGTTATTTTTACGGGGCATTAAATTATGACGGTAAAAACTTTGGACGTGAAGGATATGACGAATTTCCGGAAATTGTTCTTACCCGAAAAAACGCGGATGTACTTTTTTGGATGATTAAACAATTTGAATTGCTTAAAACCCAGGGCAGGGAAAAATCAATTAATCCGGATTGGGAAAGGAATATTCAACGTCTTGCTGATGCTTTTGTTTCTACCTGGAAAAAGAATGGTCAATGGGGACGAATGGTTAATAACCAAAACGGTGAAGTGGCAGAATACAATACTTCCGGCGGAGTTATGGCCATTGGAGCGCTTGCACTTGCTTCCGGGTACTTCGGGAATCCTGAGTATTTAAAAATAGCAATTGAAGCTGCAGATTTTTACTACCAAAGAGATTTTGTTGCCCAGGGAATGACAAACGGCGGATGTGCTGATATTCTGCAAAATGCCGATTCTGAGACAGCCGCCGGTTTTATGACATCACTTACGGTATTGTACGAAATTACAGGAGAAAGAAAATGGTTGGAAAAATCCCGTCAACTGGCAAATTTGGTTGCAACCTGGACCACTTCTTATGATTATGAGTTGCCAGCAGAAACTGAGCTGGGACGATTGGGTGCAAAGCTAACCGGCATTTATTGGGCCAGTACACAGAATAAACATGGAGCTCCCGGAATCTGCACCAGTTCGGGTGATGCATTATTCAAAATTTATCGCGCTACCCAAAATACACTTTACTCCGGTTTATTGAACGATATAATTCACGCCCATGCTGAAAGCATTCGTCCGGGAGGATATACCAATGAACGCCTGACTTATTGTGATGCCGATAGCAGGGGAGAAAGAGGAACGCATGTTACCGGATGGAACGAGTTGAATGGATTCCTGATGGCATTGGAGATTCCGGGAATATATCTTCAGACAGATACAGAGGAATTTTACGTGTTTGATCATGTTGAAGCCAAAGTAGTGAAACGTGATAAAAACGGAGTGTCTTTGGAAATCACAAATCCAACGAAGTTTGATGCAGAGGTTGCTGTATTTGCAGAGAAAGCTGAACAGGCAAATAATCCTCTTGGTTATAATGCTTTTATTCATTGGCCTAAGGTGAAGGTAAAAGCAGGTGAAACAGTTATTTTTCAAATCAGTAAGATGGGACGGTTATAAAACCATTATGAATTTAGACAAAAAAACATGAAATTCTTAAAAATTGGTTTCTTAACATTGGTTGCTTTTTATACTGCAACATTATTGTCAAAGCCAGAAACGAATCTTTTCCCCACAGAACAAAACAAGGAGATCAATCTAACAACACTTTTGAATGAAATGGTTGACAGGGATCTAATAACGCGATTTCCACAAAACGGTTACCAATGTTTGCAGGCCAGCAGTTACAACCGCGAATCGGTTTCTCCTGACAAACCTGGATGGTTTGCCGATAGCGATGGAATTGGTTTTATTCGAAC
>DATITY010000230.1:0-5937 GCA_035467235.1 Draconibacterium sp.
CGTCAGTTCAGATACTCGAAAGAAGACCGTCAGCAACAAAAAAACATGAATAATTCAGGCCTTAACAGACAATCCACTGACTACCAGTATGGCAACGACAATTACCGAAATAATCCGGTAAATAATGCCAATCAAACAGAAAATCCGGTAAACAGTCCCGTAAACAGACAGCCACAAAACGACAATAACAAGGTAACTTCTCCTGAACGCACTGGTAATACCCGCCCGCAACCAGCCAGTACCACGGAGACACGAAGAACTCACGATACAAATTATTATGGCGTACCTATTGGTCAGCCGGTGAAGGTTGACAGACAAATGCGAATTCAAAATACAACAGGAACTACCGAGAGGAGCAACAATAACACTGAAAGTCAAAGAAACAGCAGCGGAAACAAAAATGAACAGAATAAAGCAGGTAGAAGGTAAAGAAGACTGAAATAAGCTTTTTACCTTAATATGCTCAACCATGGGGCATTACGATTTAAGGGAATCTGTGAATTTTTTAATGGGACAGAAATGATGGTAATTCACATCTGACCTTCACATATCAGGTGGCAACTTCCGACAGTCAGGTGTAGTAGTTTAAAACTGGTCGGCTTTTACAAACCAGCAAATTTCATGGAATCTTTTCAAGGGTCATAAAAATTTAATATAGAGTAATTTTTCGCAATTCTCCTGGATACATTCAAATCAAAATTCAATACTCACAAAAATTATTAATACCCAATATACTGTTTACTTTTATCATTGGGAAGATTTAAACAACCGGCCTTTTTTATATTTTTACCGTTTATAAAAAGCTACAATATTCATTTTTATCAAATACAAAAACACAAAAGATTTAATACATGAAACCTACATTATTGATTTTGGCAGCCGGCATGGGAAGCCGCTTTGGAGGATTAAAACAGGTTGAACCAGTCGGACCAAATGGTGAGGCAATTATAGATTATTCGATTTACGACGCAATAAGAACCGGTTTTGGAAAGGTGGTTTTTATTATCCGCGAAAGTTTTGCCGATGCTTTTAGAGAAAAATTTGATGCAAAATTAAAAGGAAAAATAGAGGTCGAATATGTATATCAGGAACTGGATATGTTGCCGGAAGGTTTTACTTTGCCCGAAGGCAGGGAAAAACCTTGGGGAACTGCACACGCCATTCTGGTTGCAAAAGATGTTATTAAAGAGCCGTTTTGTGCACTAAATGCCGATGACTTTTACGGATTTAATGCCTACAAGGCAATGGCAAAATTTCTGACCGAATCTAAAGATCCAAAAGAATATGCAATGGTGGGCTACAAACTGAATGACACTCTTTCTGAATTTGGTTCTGTTTCGCGTGGGATTTGCGGGGAAGATAAGAACAATAACCTGGTTAAAATTGTGGAAACACTGAAAATTGTTAAACGTGGCAACGATATTATTTCGATTGAAAACGATGGAAGCGAAACATCGTTAACCGGTAACGAAATAGCATCGATGAATAACTGGGGTTTTAAACCTTCAGTTTTTGATGAGCTTGAAAAAAGGTTCACTCAATTTTTAAAAACCGAAATAGACCAGCCAAAGTCGGAAATGTACATTCCTTCAGTGGTTTTCGATTTAATCGACGATAAAGTGGCAACAGTTAAAGTTCTTGAAGCCAATTCACCCTGGTTTGGAGTTACTTACAAGGAAGACAAACCATTTGTAATTGAAAAAATAAATGCGCTAATTGCCAAAGGTGAATATCCCGAAAGAATCTGGAGTTAAAATTTCAAACCAATAAAATGAACAATCAACTTATCGAAATTGCGCGTAATTTTCAGCTTGAAGGCGAAATTAAAGAAGTAACCAACCTGGGCGAAGGTTTTATCAACGATACATTTATCATTAAAACCGTTGATGGTGCGCCCAATTATATTCTTCAGCGTAAAAATAAACGGATTTTTTCGCCCATTCCGGCAATGATGGACAACATTCAGAAAGTTTGTCTTCACATAAAAAAGAAGGTTGAAAAAGCGGGCGGCGATCCGATGCGCGAAGCAATGACCATCATTCCGGCAAATGACGGTAAACTTTACTTTGTTGACGAAGACGATGAATACTGGGCAGTGTGCCTGTTTATCGATGATACAATTGCGTACAACGCTGCCGAAACACCCGAATTGGCATACGCCGGTGGCAGGGGAATCGGCAAATTCCAATCGCTGGTAGCCGATTTAAAAGAACCGCTGGTTAATATTTTGCCGGGGTTCCATGATATTCGTTACAGGTTTAAACAATGGGATTCAGTTTTGGCAAAAGATCCGGTTGGACGAAAAGCTGAAGTTTCAGAAGAAATCGGATGGATTGAATGCCGCCGCGATGAAATGCTTAAATTCTATGAGTTGGTTGAAAACGGCACTATTCCAACACGAATCAGCCACAACGACACAAAAATCAACAACATCCTCTTCGACAAACAGGGCGAAGTGCTCTGTGTAATCGATTTGGACACGGTTTTGAGCAGCACCGTTCTGAACGATTTTGGCGATGCCATTCGCTTTTACACGAACACCGGGCTTGAAGACGACCTCAACCTCGGTAATGTTTCCATGAATATCGAGATTTTCAAGGCTTTCACAAAAGGATATCTCGAAGAAGCAAAATCGTTTCTTACTGAAAAAGAGATTGAATACCTGGCCTTTTCGGCAAAATACATTACCTACGAGCAGGTACTCCGGTTTTTAATGGATTATATTGATGGTGATAACTACTATAAAACCAAATCGCCCGAACACAATTTGGTTCGCACGCGGGCACAATACAAATTACTGACAAGTATTGAGGAGCAGTTTGACGAAATGAACCGGATTGTAAAGGAATATTGCTTTTAAAAAATTAATACCATTCATTTATAAAACCACAAGACACAATCGCTTGGGTGAGGGGGATTTCCATACATTTTTGAATTATCTGGTTTTCAGAACTTTATTTGAATTTGAGGGCAGGTAAAAAAAGTCCGGACTTTTTTTAAAATTGTCCGGACTTTTTAAAATAAAATACGGACTTTTTAAAATAAAGTACGGACAATTTTCAATTTACATAGGTACTTTTTTGTCGGAAAGTCCGTACTTGTTTTTCGGAAGGTCCGAACCTTGTTTTTCGAAACTCGGTGATGCACTTTACCGCTGTTGGCAATTGTCATGAATAATGTAATAAACAGCCAATAAATATTCACCTTTTAGTGTCAAAAATGAACATGCTCTGCTTCCACTTTGTGTCCCATAAAAAGCGCCGCTTTTCCATTAAAGTTTTCAGACGATTCGGTGGTTTGAAATTTGAGACTGCCACTTTTTGACAACCTGTTATCCATTTCAGGATGTCGCCTTAAATATTCAGCAAGCTTTTCAGCAGTAATTTCTCCCTGCTGCAATATTTTAATGTTTTCAGGAACGTATTTCTGAATGATATTTATCAAAAGTGGATAGTGGGTGCATCCCAAAACAAGCGTATCCAAATCCTTGTCTTTCTGAAGTATATTCTGAATGTTTTTCCTGATGAAATACGCTGCCCCTTCAGTTCCGATTTCATTGTTTTCAACTATGGGAACCCACATGGGGCAGGCTTCCTGCACGGTTGAAACCACTTTCCCACCCGACCATTTTTCAAGTTCAATGGGGTACGATTCCGAAACAACTGTACCTACCGTTCCGAGTACTCCAACATGACCATTCACCGTAATTTCGGCTACCTTTTCAACACTTGGACGAATAACACCCAGCACTCTTCTGTCGGGCGCAATTTTGGGCAAATCGAGTTGCTGAATATTGCGAAGCGCTTTGGCCGATGCAGTATTGCACGCGATAATTACCAGCGGGCAATTCTGGCCGAAAAGGTATTTCACCGATTGCAAGGTATATTCATAAACAACTTCGAATGATCGGGTTCCGTATGGCGTTCGAGCATTATCGCCGAGGTATAAAAAATCATAGTCTGGCAAAGTTTTCACCAGTTCTTTAAGTACTGTTAATCCGCCATAGCCCGAATCGAAAACCCCAATCGGAGAATTATTCATAAAAAAGGAATGAGAAATTAGCGTTCAATAACCATGTTATATGCCTGGTCATAATATTTACCCAAATTCGACCAGTCGAAATGTTGCGATGCTTCTTCACATTTGTATCTCAATGCAATTCGTTCGCGACGACTCAGTTGTACAAAATCGAACAGCATGCTGGCCAAATCTTCAGCGATTTCAAAAAAGTCCCGTCCTTTTCGGTTAATAATATACATTCCTTTTTCATCGTGGTCGGGAATATTGTTTACAACATAATCGCCAAAACCTGCCACTTCGCTTGTTACTGATGGCAAGCCACTGGCCAGGCACTCAAGCGGCGTATATCCCCAGGGTTCGTACATACTTGGGAAAATTCCCAAATGGCAACCGCGCACAAATGTATTGTAATCCATTCTGAACAGCGGATTTGAAGTGGATATAAAATCGGGATGGTAAACTATTTTGACTTTATCGTGCCTGTTGTTCACCAAATTTGAAGATCTGAGAAAATTCAGAATTTCATCGTTTGCATCGTCTTTTAAAGTGTGAGTAACAATTTTAGGAAGTTTATGCGTTTTCCAGCTTTGAATATTACGTCTCAGTTTCAATCGCAAATAATCATCTGCCATTTTGCTTAAATCAGGAAATTCGTATGGACCTTCTGCTGAAGTAATCTGGGTGTATAAACGTCTCCCAACCTGCTCTTTAATCTCTTCGCAAACACGCCACACATCTTCAATCTGTGCCTTTGCGTGCAATACGTCGGGATTGATTGTATAAAACGGTTGTCGGGTTATGAAGAAAGTTACCACAGTAATATCGATGTTTGCAACCTGCATTTTGTAATTCAACCGGGCCAGGGCTTCCAATGTTATATCGTAACCTTTGTTTTGATATTCGTACCTGCCTGAAGTAAAAAAGTATAGTGTATTATCGAGATCGAAAGGATAGCTCTGGAAAAAGTGTCCCATAACAAAATCATGAATTTGCTCCTTTATTTTAACATGCTGATTTTGTATCTGGTGCAAAGCTTCATACCGGACAATATTTAATCCGTTTGGTAAAATCAAATCGGGGGTCCGCCCTAAAAGATAGGTACATTCATTCGCGGTAATTTCGCTAACGGTAGTAAAAATATGAGCACCGTGCGCCGATGCCCGTTCTATTTCTGCAATTGGTTTTACATTGAATTTTTGGGCTTCCACTTCCCAGTTATAAAATGCAAGATGCTCGTAAAACTTTGGGTCGTTCATTGCCAGGTACCGGCCAAGCAAGGTTGCATGAGTGGTGAAAACTATTTTTATGTTTAAATTGTCTTTCCTGATTCCGGGAATGGGCACCCCTGCCATCCACTCGTGAAAATGAGCAATAACATGTTCGCTGTAGAACTCCGACATACAGATGTAATTGAAAAACTCTTTCACCTGGTATCCGAAAGCGGCAACTTTATCGAGCAGGTCATCTCCGTCGGGCAATGAAATATTGTAATCTTTCCACAGAAAATGTTTTATCTCGCCCAGCATATCGAAAACGGAATACGGATTAAACAGCACCACGTTGGGGCGCCCTGAAATAATCCATTGCCCGTAATGAATATCGAACCCACGTTCCTGCAACTTTAACACAGCCTGTCCGATGGGTGTTGAATAATCTGTTGCCGGATCAAAATGAGCGGCTGCCTGGTCAGGGAAATAGGGCCCGATTAAGCAGTAATTATCTTTACCCCATTTACTGATGACCGATGGAACCTTAGAGCGAATTACTGTATAAATTCCACCTACCTGGTTACATACTTCCCATGCTATTTCGAACAGAAATGTGTTTTTGGGAACACTGCTTTGCGTTAATTCATTTGATTCTTTTGGTGCCATAACGTTTGGTTTTACATGATTTTTTCTGAATCACTAAATATAA
>DATITY010000231.1:0-1518 GCA_035467235.1 Draconibacterium sp.
CTTTCACCGAAAACATATATATGATCACCGGCAGGCTTACAATTATGGCTGGTAATTGGAGTACAGCAAGAACAAAAATAAGCAGGGTCCAGACCCCGGGGAAAGGAATACCTGCCAGGGCAAATAGTATTCCATGTAAAACGGCCAGTATAAGTGCTACCCCAATTACCCCTTTAACAACATTGTTAACCGTCTTTACTGTAATGTCTGCAAATTCTTCCCCCCTTTTTCCGGCTATTTTTCTGAATAATTTATAGGCCAGTTCTCCCGATTTACCAATGCCCAGCATGATTCCGGCGATAATCAGGGACAACATGATCTGAAGAATTCCACCGGCGGTACTCAATAATCCCTTTACCAGTTTCTTTCCCGATTCTGCGATCTGGTCCTTGTGTTTAAGCATGGTTTGTTCCAGATTCACCGAGGCTCCCTGCCAGGTGTCATAAAGTTTTTCTCCTACAACCGGCCATTCCCTGACCTGTTCAGTAGGGGGAGGAATAGATAAGGTTCCGGTATTGAATTTTTCCTTCAAAAGCTTTACTTCATCTGCCATCTGATCGATAAGCAACCAGGAAGGTAGGAAAAAAATGAGTAAAAAAGTAAACACAAGGACAAATGCTGCCAGTTTGGATTTTCCTTTAAACAACTTGGTTAACCGGCTGTGAAGCGGAAGTAAAACCAGGGTCAGGATAATACTCCATAACAAGATGCTCAAAAAAGGCTGCATGATCAGCAGACACCAGATAATGACCAGAAATAAGATTACAAGTCGGATGCTCGTATCGTAAACTGAATTGTTTGTGGTTTGATTCTTCATAATGGTTTATTTTTCTGTTTTCAATTAATAAAGTTATAGATTATGCCCGAAGGATTCTAATCATATTGTTAAAAAAAAATTGCCTCACCAGATTTCTTTGCCAATCCCATTGCGTTCAGATTTGTATTCATCTGAAATGCATCCGGCTCATCTGTTAAGTTGTTTCCATCAGCCATTTTGTTTTTTGACTTGTTTGTTTCAAAGAACAAATGCAATATGAGGTTGAGCGCATACAAATGGGTTACCGATGATTGTGAGTCGTACTGATACGTTAAATTACCTTACAGTGCATATTTTGGCGACCAGGAAGCGGTTCCTCCTCCGATCAGTCGGTATCGGTTAATCATATCGTAGCGTGAATCAAAATAAGGTTCAAAATTTACGTAGGGAACCCATGAAATATCCTTAATCCTGAATTCCTTTTCAATCATAATTCTATAGCGGAGTCTGAATGAGGGTGAAGGTGTATCATCAATCCAGCGCAGTTCAGGCCTTATTCTGTGCGTTAACAAGAAATTTTTCTGCAAGGGCCTTCTTAAATGAAATTCGAGAAAAGCCATGTCTTCATCATAAGCCTCTCCCTGATCGCCCAGGCTTTTCCCCCGCAGATAACCACCTCGTATCAGATAGGGTTTTATGGACGCTGCCCTGTTTTCATCAAATAGCCGTAAATGAATTAAAGTGCCCTGACCAAAAGCATA
>DATITY010000232.1:0-4771 GCA_035467235.1 Draconibacterium sp.
ACCATTTAACCTATCACGAGGGAACTCCATTTTATACCTGGCTAAAAAAGGGTACTTTAAAACAGTTGAAAGAAGAGGAGAGTATTTTACAGTTTCAGATGCTGATTGAAATGGCAAAAGAAAATGGATTTGAGCAATACGAAATATCAAACTTTGCCAGGGATCAAAAATATTCAAAACACAATTCATCGTATTGGAAAGGAATAAAATACCTTGGACTTGGCCCGTCGGCACATTCGTTTAACAGAGTTTCGCGAAGCTGGAATGTATCTCATATTGAAAGTTATATAAAGGCGATCGAGGCCGGTTTACCTTATTCAGAAAACGAAATTCTGACAGAAAACAACAAATACAACGAATATATTTTAACCCGCTTACGAACCATTTGGGGAGTTTCAGCCGGGGATTTGGAAAATAGTTTTGGCGCTGCAAAAGCAACCTGGTTTCAGCAAAATATCGTAAAATACATAACCACAGGTTTGGTAAAACAACAAGACGGAATTTATACATTAACCGAAAACGGCATGTTTGTATCAGACGAAATAATGGCGAACCTTATGTTCATTTAATTGTTATCCAACAAGTTGAAACACATATTTCAATTTACAAATAATGTTAATTGAGACAGTAAAATCTTTAATAATCTATATATTTGCGGTTCTCAAAAAAAAAGCAGTTTGAATGGAGATTAAAATTGTAAACAAATCGAATAATGAATTGCCGGCTTACAGTACCGAATTGTCGGCCGGAATGGATTTGCGGGCAAGTTTGACGGAGCCGGTAATATTAAAACCTTTCGGGAGAAAGTTAATACCAACAGGCTTGTTTGTTGAAATACCAGCCGGTTTCGAAGCCCAGATTCGCCCGAGAAGCGGTTTGGCATTGAAAAAGGGAATCACCGTGTTAAACTCGCCCGGAACAATTGATGCCGATTACCGCGGAGAAGTGGGTATTATTTTAATCAACCTGTCGAACGAAGATTTTGTTATTGAGAATGGGGAAAGAATCTGCCAGATGATTATTGCATCTCACGAAACTGTGCAATGGAATCTGGTCGAAAAATTGGAAGAAACTGAAAGGGGACATGGCGGATTTGGCCACACCGGGAAAAAATAAAAGAATGAAAAAAATAATCAATGTTGTTAGTATTGTAGTTCTGTTTATTGCAATCATTTCGTGTTCGGGCGGAAAAAAAATAACCGAACAGCAGGTTGTAAACGCTGCGGTTGTTCCCGAAAACAAGGAAGCTGCTGAAAAAAAGCAGATGGAATTTGATTACCTGTTTTCGGAAGCGCTGAAACAGAAAATGTTTGGCAATGCTCAAAATGCGATTCAAATATTGTCAAGTTGTCTTGAAATAGATCCCAACTCATCTGCTGCAATGTACGAACTTGCCAGAATTCATGCGGCAAACAACGATTTTACAAGTGCAACATTATTACTCGAAAAAGCAATCAGTCTTAACTCCACGAATATTTGGTACAAACAGCTTTTGGCTCAGATTTATCAGCAATCGAAAAAGTTCGACGAAGCCGCACGATTATATACCGAAATGTTAAAAGACGACCCCGGTAACCAGGAGTTATTATACTCAAAAGCAATTATGCTGGCCAATGCACAGAAATATGGCGAAGCAATAGAAACTTACAGGTTACTCGAAAAAGAAACCGGAATTAACGAACAAATTTCAGTTGAAATACAACAGCTTTATATTGCTAACGGCCAGGTTGACAAGGCGTTTCAGGAAATTGAAAAACTGATTAAGGAAAATCCGGCAGAACCAAAATATTATGGGTTGCTTGCCGATTTGTATCAAAGTCAGGGCGACTCGGTAAATGCTTTGAAAAACTACAATAAAATTCTGGAGATGGATCCCGAAAGCGGATTTGTACATTTTTCGCTGGCCAATTACTATCTCGAAAGCAATCAACTCGAAAAATCGTTTGAGGAAACTAAAAAAGGATTCTCAAGCAAAAGTGTCGATTTGCAGACAAAATTACAGTTATACATGGTGCTGGTTTCCAATCGCGAAGCATCGAAATTAACGGATGAAAAAGAAGTGGAACTGATAGAAATTTTAATCGAAAATCATCCTGACGAATTTTTGGTTTACACTATTCAGGCCGATAATTTACTTAGAAACAATAAACTTGCCGAAGGAAGGACAGTTATGTTGAAAGCATTGGAAATTGAACCAAATGATTACCAGATTTGGGAAAGGGTGCTGTTTGTTGACAATGATTTGCAGGACTGGAAAGCGCTTTACGAACACGCAACAAAAGCAATTGAACTGTTTCCAAATCAGCCCAATGTATATCTGCTGAAAAGCGTTGCTTGTATTCAGCTTGAAAAATATGAAGAAACCATTGCGGTTATTGACGAAGGGATGGATTATGTTGTCGATAATCCTGCGCTGAAAGGACAACTTTTAATGCTGAAAGGTGAAGCGTTGTACAAGCAAAATAAAATTGATGAAGCTTTTAAACTGTTCGATAAGTCGGTTGAGCTAAGTCCCGATAACTTTGTAGGTTTAAATAATTACGCCTACTATCTGTCGCTTGCTGGCCGCGATTTGGATAAAGCTGAAAGAATGAGCGGGCGGGTAATTGAGCGTTTTCCTGATAACTCAACCTACCTCGATACTTACGCCTGGGTTTTATTTAAAAAAGGGAATTACACACTGGCTAAATTTTACATGGAGCTGGCCATTAAAAATGGTGGTGAGGGAAACGCAGTGATGCTCGAACATTATGGCGATATTTTGTTTATGCTGAACAAACTCGAAGAAGCCAATCAGTACTGGGAAAAAGCTAAAAACAGCGGAGGTACTTCAGAGGTTTTACTGAGAAAAATACGCGAGAAAAAATACATTGCAGAATAGAAAATGGGTTGGTTTTATTCATCGTCAAAATTAATAGTAGTAGCATTTTTGCTGATTGTATTGGGTATTTCGTCGTGTAAAACAACCCGCGAAGTAACAACCGGCAATGTAAAATCAATCGGAACAGATAAACTGCTTAAAAATGTGGCAGAAAACAGTCTTGATTATGAGAGTTTTTCAATCAGCCGCGTCAACTGTCAGTTTTCAAATAATCAATCAAAAACATCTTTTAAAATCAATTTAAAATCGATAAAAGACAAAAAAATCCTGGCGTCAATCACCAAGCTGAATATTCCGGTAGGGCGCGTTTTGCTTACTCCCGACAGTGTTATATATGTAAATTACCTCGATAAAAACTATTTTGTTGATGACTATTCGTTTTTGAGCAGTTATCTGAATATCGACCTCGATTTTAATACCATTCAGGCCTTAATTTCAAACAGTGCTTTTTCGTACCGCAACGATGAAAAAGACAAAGATTTCAGAACTTTCAGCACCTCTGTTGAATCAGGAATGTATGTACTTCAGTCGGAAAGAGAGAGAAAGGTGTTTAAAATGGAAGAAAAAGGAAACGAAAATAAAGTTGAACGCCGGTTAAAACGACTCGACGATAATGCTTTGATACTTCAGAAAATGAGTTTTAATCCGGCGAACTTTGCACTTGTTAAACTTCTAATCGAAGACAAAACCAACAACCGGAAAATGGAAATGAATTTTGATGAATTTGTAAAAGTAATGGATAAAGATTATCCGGGGGCAATTGATATGAGTTTTATTACAGAATCCGAAAATATCAGTTTAAATATAAGAATGAGCGGATTTTCAACCGAAAAACTTGATTCGTTTAATTTGGAAATTCCCGAAAAATATCAACAAATCAAAGTAAATTAAACACTTAAACTGTTACTTTCGCAAAAACAAAATTTTTCTTTCTGATGAGAATATTGCTGGTAACCGGATTATTTATTATTCTCTGTTTCATTGGATTTTCGCAATCGATTGACGAATTGCAAAAGAAAAAACAAGAGGCTGAAAATGATATAAAATACACTACCAAACTGCTCAACGAGGTTCAGAAAAATCAAAAACTATCTTTAAACAGGGTTCAGCTTTTAAATAACCAGATAGAAAAGCGAAACACAGTTATTTCGACAATTAACAGCGAGGTAAGTTTATACCAGCAATTTATCGATAACAACATGCTCGCTATTAAAATGATGAACAACGACATCAAAGAGATTAAAAAGGAATATGCCGAATTAATCAGATCGGCATACCGAAACAGAAATGCCTATGATCAGGTTCTTTTTTTACTCTCGGCCGATAATGTAAACCAGGCATACCGCCGGTACCTTTACATGAAGCATTATACTGCTTACCGCGAAAGCCAGACTGAAATTATTGAAGCAATTCAGCAGGTTTTAAATCAAAAAGTTGATAAGCTGGAGCAACATAAACTCATAAAACTGCAATTGGTAACCGACACCAAAAAAGAAGCACAACAACTGGCGCAGGAAAAAACGCAAAAAAATGCCGAAATTCAGAAATTGCAGAAAGAGCAGCAGACACTTCGGAAAAAACTTCAACAACAGCGGGAGATTGAGCAACGCCTCGAAAAAGAAATACAAAAAATAATCGAAGAGGAAGCCCGGAAAAGCAAAGCAGCCGGAACCACCGGGTTTTCGCTAACTCCCGAGCAAAAACTGGTTGGCGAAAGTTTTGTTCAAAACAAAAAACGTTTGCCCTGGCCGGTTGAACGTGGTGTGATTACCGAGCATTTCGGTATAAACCAGCACCCCGTGTTATCCAACGTGCAAACCCATAACAATGGAGTTAGCATTACAACCGAAGCAGGCGCCAAAGTACGGGCAGTATTTAAAGGCGAAGTGA
>DATITY010000233.1:0-1797 GCA_035467235.1 Draconibacterium sp.
TACCCATTCTGATACCGATTGTCCTGATTGTTTTGCGTTCGGTTGCCGATTTTCCCACTCACCCTTTTGGTGACGGACAATTCAAAACAATTCTCGATTTTGTCGGCCATCCGGTTACAGCATTATTTATCGGAGTGATCCTGTCGTTTCTTCTTCCCAAAAAATTTAACAAAGAGATGCTTAGTACTTTGGGTTGGGTTGGCGATGCGTTAAAAAGCGCCGCGATAATAATTCTGATTACAGGCGCCGGCGGTGCTTTTGGCAAGGTTTTACAAAACTCTGAAATGGCAGATCTTTTAGGAGAAAATCTGAGAGAAACTGGACTCGGTTTATGGCTGCCATTCCTGATTGCAGCGGCAATAAAAACAGCACAGGGTTCGTCAACCGTGGCCATTATCACGGCAGCTTCAATTGTGGCGCCGCTGTTACATGTGATGGGTCTTGACCAGGAAACCTCAAAAGCCATGGTAGTTATAGCCATAGGGGCCGGTTCAGCAGTAGTTTCGCACGTAAACGACAGCTTTTTCTGGGTCGTCACGCAAATGAGCAGTATGAACATCAAACAGGGCTATCGGACACACAGCCTTGGAACAATAATTCTGGGACTTTCGTCAATGGTTTTTTTAACTATCCTGAATTTGTTTTTTTAATCAGGTAATCCTTTATCAAATTCATTTATATTGATTTCCGGGAAAATATTTACCTCAAAAACCTGATTTTTGGATAATATTTAATCTCGTTTCCGTTATAAATTTTCACTGTATTTATAATGATTAGCACAAAATTATAAATGTACAGAAACCCAATTATACCAACCAAAGTAAAAGGATTACGCATGAATGAATGTACAAATAATATCCCTCCCATAAAAAAGATGTACGTCAGAAACACAAGTAAATTCCAGGTAATCTGAAAATTCAAAATCTCCTTACCGGTTTTGTTAATGTCTTTCAACTTGTCCTTTTTCGATATCCACATTATTAAAGGAATTAATATACCAAGCAGAGGAAAAACAAAGAAACCAAGCGCTGAAAGGTTTACTGCAGTTAAAAATCCTTTATCTTCTGCAATCGACCAATCCATTAAATCGTCGGGGGCAACTTCCAGCGCATTCATCAACCTTTTTAGTGTTTCGCCCCTCGGTTCGGTTTCTCCGTTTTCGATACGCTGAATGGTACGAAGACTTAATCCTGAATTTTCGGCTAACTGTTCCTGCGAAAGTCCTTTTCTGGCGCGCAGTTCTTTTACTCGTTTTGATAATTCTGATTTGCTCATTTTTATTTTTTTGAAATTCGAAGTAAAAGTAACTGGTCTTATAATGATTGATTACGCCGTATCTACGACATCTTTACGTCATATGTGTCAACCTGCAATTTTAAAATATTTTCAAAGTTTGTCCACTCATTGTAGTTATAGATTTCTCCTTCGTCGAAATGACAATTTGCGCATGCTTTCCTGCTCCTTCCCCTTTTGGAGGACGGTAGGGATGGGGGTTTATAATATCCCCGGCAAACTGATTCCTTTTATTTTCCGGTATAAGTCGAGAGCAAAAACATCGGTCATTCCTGAAACAAAATCAACGATTGACTGGATTTTCAAATAAACCGAATCGCTTTGGATTTTAAATTGTTCTGGCAAGAGGGAAAGTATTTTCCGGCTATACATATCTTTGGGATTCATTATTGCTCCCACAAATTCTTCGAGTAAAGTTCCTATGATTTTATAACCCGCTATTTCAATCTCAACAACAGAGCGGTGTGCATAAACCTGAGAACACGAAATATCTTTAACTGTATT
>DATITY010000234.1:0-7024 GCA_035467235.1 Draconibacterium sp.
CATAACCTGACTGTTCGTCCATTGGTGGTTCCCGATAATTATGAAATAGAACTGAAAGTGGAAGGAAGGGGAACACATTTTCTTACATCCATCGATTTCAGGTCGGTGGCGGTCGAACTTTCAACTATTATAAAGGTGAAAAAAGCCAACTTCAAATTAAAAACCCTTCAATTATCCGATCAAACTTTCTTTAGCACTCTACGAAATAAACTCATGTGGGGAATCGACAGGAGAAACTAACCAATAAATGCTGTATGGCCAATATTTTCGGCCTGCTTAACAATTTTTAATCTTCTTTTGGGTTTTATAATAACATTCGGGTACGTTATTTTGCGAATTATATTACTTTTGTACCTCTTTAAATCAGAAATATTTAAAGTTTTAACAGCTTAAGTTCATTGATATTCAGTAATTTACGATGTATGAAAAGAAATCAAAACTGAAATTAGTGGGCAATTTTCGGGTGTAAAACAGGATAGTTTTTTATGCTCGAAAACTGTTGTTTTTTTTGAAATGATTTATATGAATGAAAGTACCTGAAACTATTGTTAATTAAGCTATTTTGAATACCAAATTGAAAAAAATATTATTGGTGTTTGCAGCAGTTTGGATAACTGTTTCAGTACATGCCCAGGTTACTTCCGATATTGGAATTTGGGGAGGGAGTTCAGTTTATTTTGGAGATATGGATGAAACAAATCCGGTTCAACCCTTCAATCCGAATTTTGGCGGTTATTTTAGGTACAATTTTAACGCAAGAATGGGTTTAAGAGCGATGTTTTTAACTGGAAAATTTTCCGACGAAGGAGTAATTGAAGGCGTTCCGGCAACATTTAGTAAAAATGTACAGGATTTATCACTACAGCTTGAAGTTAACTATTTGAAATATATTTTGGGAGGAAAAAATACGCGATTTACATCGTATGTTACGGCCGGAATTGGGGTTGCTTATTTCCCGTACGAAATGGATCCGGCATTTATTGCCGGTTTTAATCCTGATCATAACAAAGGAAGCGCAATAGTAAAAGAGTCAGTAATTACTCCAACATTCCCGTTTGGAATTGGATTTAAATATACGCTTGGGCAAAGATTGGGAGTGGGAATTGAATACCAGATGAGAAAACTGTTTAGCGATAAACTCGATAATCTGGATGATCCGCTGGCTTACGAAATTATAAATTCAGATGGAACGAAGGACGAAGTAAAATACACCGACACCATACACAACAACGATTGGTCGGGTTATTTGGGTCTTCACTTAACATATAAAATATACATAGGCAAAAAGGCTTGTCCTGCCTATGAAAGCAAAAACTAACAATGGAGTCGTTCAGAAACAGGCTTGATAAAAACAGAATTCCAAAACATGTTGCCATAATTATGGATGGCAACGGGCGATGGGCTGAAAAACATGGAAAAGCCAGGGTTTTTGGTCACGAAAGTGGTGTTGATTCGGTTCGTTCGGTTGTTGAAGGCGCCGGCGAAATAGGAGTAAAGCACCTCACACTCTATGCATTTTCAACCGAAAACTGGGAACGCCCCAAAAATGAAGTTGATGCATTGATGGAATTGTTGGTGTATGCAATTGAAAATGAATCAAAATCGCTAATGGAAAACAATGTACGGTTAACCACAATTGGCGATTTAAGTAAAATGCCTGAAAAAGTTAAAGAAAAACTGGATGGTTGTATCCGGTTTTTAAATTCGAATACCGGGTTAAATTTAATACTTGCACTTAGTTACAGCTCGAAATGGGAAATAATTAATGCAGTAAAAAATATAGTGCACGACTCGGTTGAAGGAAATATAAAGCCAGAAATGATAAACAATGAACTGTTCGAATCCTATTTGAATACAGCAGAAACACCCGATCCTGAACTTTTAATCCGCACAAGCGGTGAGTTTAGGATAAGTAACTTTTTGCTGTGGCAAATTGCTTATTCCGAATTATTTTTTACCGATAAATTGTGGCCCGATTTTAGAAAAGAAGATTTGTTTGAAGCCATCTTCGATTTTCAGAACCGGGAAAGAAGATTTGGAAAAACCAGTGAACAGTTGATGATGTAATTAACGAATAAACAGAATGCAGAAATCTATTATATTATTGTCTCTCTTTTTAGTTATGTGGTTACCCCGGGCATTTTCTCAGGAGAACGACAGCACTAATTTCTCTATTTACTATTCAAGCCCTGCAAAATATACCATTGCCGATGTTCAGATTACGGGGATAAAATACCTCGATAAGTCGGTTTTAGTGCAACTTTCGGGATTAACGGTTGGAAAAGAGGTTGAAGTTCCGGGGGAAGACGTTACAAACGCCATTAAAAAACTGTGGCAGCAGGGATTATTTTCGGATGTAAAAGTAACAGCTACCAAAATAGTAAAAGACCAGATTTGGTTCGAAATCTTTCTTCAGGAACGCCCCCGGCTGGCTGATGTAAATTTCATGGGTATTTCGAAATCGGAGAAAGATGATATTACCGAAAAAGTTCTCCTTCTAAAAGGTAGTCAGTTGACAGACAATCAGGTTATTAATGCAGAAAGGATTATTAAGGGTATTTTTCATGAAAAGGGATTCCTTAATACTGACGTTAATATTGTTCAGCGCGACGATACTACACAGAATAACAGTTTGATACTTGATATTTATATCGACAAAAAAGATAAGGTAAAAGTGAATGATATTTTTATTTCAGGAAATAAGGAAATAAGCTACCTCACTTTGGAACGTGCGATGAAAAAAACCAATACTGCGTCAATTCGGAACACATTCAAAACAAAAAAATTCCTTCAGGAAGAATATAAGAAAGATAAAAAACTGTTAATCGACAAATACAACGAAAAAGGATTTCGTGATGCAATTATCGAAAAAGACACAATTTACCAGGTTTTGCTTGGAATGAAAGAGAAACCAAAAGTAAATATCGACATCAATCTTGAGGAAGGGAATAAATACTATTTTGGTGATATTAAATGGGTGGGAAATACTATTTATCCGTCTGATTATCTGAATAATGTGCTGGGTATTAAAAAAGGTGATGTTTTTAATCAGAAAATTCTCGACAAACGATTGTTCGACAACGACGAAGGTTTGAATAACTTGTATCTCGATAAAGGGTATCTGTTTTTTAATCTCGATCCGATAGAAATTAATGTTAACAACGACTCGATAGATTACGAAATGCGTATTTCGGAAGGAAAACAGGCCACAATAAACGAAGTCCGCATTGTTGGAAATACCAAAACCCACGAACACGTTGCGCGTCGTGAGTTAAAAACCTATCCGGGCGACCTTTTCAGCAAAACTTTACTGATGCGTTCTTACAGGGAGTTGGCGCAGTTGGGGCACTTCGATCCTGAAGCGCTTGTCCCTGATGTTCAGCCAAATCCTGAAAACGGAACGGTTGATATTGAATATCAGTTACAGGAAAAGGCAAACGACCAAATCGAACTTTCGGGAGGTTGGGGAGCAGGTATGTTTGTAGGTTCCATCGGATTAAAATTTGCCAACTTCTCTATTCGCAATACCTTCAACAAGGAAGCATGGAAACCGTTACCTACCGGCGACGGGCAAACCCTGGGAATACGTTTTCAAACCAGTGGTAAATATTACAGAACGGTTAGTTTGTCGTTTATCGAGCCCTGGCTTGGGGGTAAAAAACCAAATTCGTTTTCGGTTTCCCTTTCGCACTCACGCATTAATTACAGCGCAAACAAATACTACCAGTCATATAATCCTTATGGTGGTGCGGGCAGTGGTTATGGTTACAATCCTTATGGATACGGCGGTTATGGCGGTTACAGCGGTTATGGCGGCGGTTACGGCGGTGGTTATGGTTACGATTCTTATGGTTATGGCGGTTATGGCGGTTATCCGCAATATCAGTATAACTACGATTCGGAAGATAACAGCGAAATTGATGATCAGATTTGGGAAACTACGGCGCTGGCCCTGGGTTACGGGTATCGCCTGTCATACCCCGATGATTATTTTACGATGTATCATGAATTGTCGTACGAGCATTATAACCTGCAAAACATGGGAAGTTATTTCTATTTCCTCGCCGATGAAACCGGACAGGTTAACGGAACATTTAATAACTTAAGTTTTAAAACTGTTTTAGGGCGAAGTTCGGTTGATAATCCTTTGTATTCGCGCAATGGATCCAGTTTTTCGGTATCACTTAAACTTACGCCACCCTATTCGTGGTTTACCGACACCGATTACAGCACTGTTCCCAACTCGGAACGTTATAAATGGATTGAATATCACAAATGGTTGATAAAAGGGCAGTTGTATAATCCAATTTCGAAAAACACAAACCTGGTTTTGCGTACCGCTTTCGAAATGGGATATCTGGGTTACTATGATGAATACAGAAAATCGCCCTTTGAAGGATTTATTGTCGGGGGATCTGGAATGTCGGGTTATAATATTTACGGTACCGATTATGTAGCTTTACGTGGTTATAAGGATTTTAGTCTTAGCCCGAACAACGGCTCGAACATGTATTCGAAGTTTACGCTCGAAATGCGTTACCCGGTTACTTTAAAACCAAGCGCCACCATTTATGCATTAACATTTCTTGAAGCAGGAAATACCGGGATGAGTTTTAAAACTTATGTGCCGTTTAAATTACACCGGTCTGCAGGAGTTGGAGTTCGGATATTCCTTCCCATGTTCGGTTTGATGGGTATCGACTATGGTTATGGTTTCGACGAAGTTGCCGGAAACCCAAATGCAAACGGCAGTCAGTTCCACTTTGTGATTGGACAGCAGTTTTAATGATTATGGTTTTGGCATGGAATATGATATTATACTATCAGTTAAACAAAAAAGTATTACTATGAAAAAGTTAGTTTTATCCATTGCAGCAATAGTTGGTTTGGCAGTTATGGTAAATGCACAGAAAATGGCATTCATCGATACTGAATATATCATGGAGAATATTCCTGCTTACAAGGCAGCACAAAACCAATTGGATCAATTATCATCACAGTATCAAAAAGAGTTGGAATCGATTCATGCTGATATTGAACAGATGTACACCGATTTTCAGGCTGAAAGTGTTTTGCTTTCCGAAGACATGAAACGCAAACGCGAAGACGTAATTATTACAAAGGAAAAAGATTATAAACTGTTACAGAAAAAGTATTTTGGCCCCAACGGCGATTTGTTTAAAAAACGGCAGGGGCTTGTAAAACCAATTCAGGATGATGTTTTTAATGCAGTTCAGGATATCTCGAACGAAGGCAGTTACGCAATCATTTTTGATAAGGCCGGTGCAACCACACTATTTTTCACAAATCCTAAATTCGATTTAAGCGATCAGGTTTTACAAAAACTCGGATATAAATAATTAATAACTATATTTGCAACCAAAAATTTTAACATTACATTGATTATGAGAAATTTAACAAAATTTATTGCTGTTGTACTCTTTGTCGGAATAACAGCTTCTGTAAGTGCACAAACACCAAAATTTGGCCATATTGATTTGCAGGCATTGATTCAGGTGATGCCGGAAAGGGCAGCAGCCGAAACCGAATTCAATAAGTTTCAGGGCGAACTTGAAGAGATATTTGGTGAAATGCAAAAAGACTTGCAAACAAAAATGGCCAGTTTCGAGCAGCTTGGCGATTCAGCATCAGAAATTAAAAAGAGTGCAAAAGTAGCCGAAATACAGGATATGCAGCAACGTGTGCAAAATTACCAGCAAACTGCGCAGCAACAACTTCAGACAAAACAAACTGAGTTGTTAAAACCAGTGTTCGACAAAGCCGAAGTTGCAATCAGTGAAGTTGCCAAGGAAAAAGCTTTAATATATGTTTTTGATATCGGTACAAAAGTAGTTCTTTACAAATCGAATGAAAGTATGGATTTACTGCCGTTGGTAAAAACAAAGCTGGGTATTAAGTAAGTAAGAAAAAATAAATTGATAACTGAGCCATTCGTTAATCGCGGATGGCTTTTTTTATGCCAAAAAAATCAGAATTGTTGCTAACTTAACGATTAAAACTTATATTTAGCTACTCGGAATTAATAAGTAAAACCAAACGATTATGCCAACAAAAGCAACAATAGAATCAGGTCAGGGCAGTGTTCCAAAAAACACTTTTTTGTTCGAAATAGCATGGGAAGTTTGTAACCAGGTTGGAGGAATTTATACAGTTATAAGGTCGAAAGTTCCGTCGGTTATCGAAAAATGGGGCAAAGACAATTACTGTTTAATCGGCCCGTATTTTGCCGATCAGGCAGCGGCACATTTCGATCCGGCAACCGATTATTCAACGCCGATCGGTAAGGCAGTTTTAAAATTGCAGGAACGCGGATTTGATATTCATTACGGTCATTGGATTGTTTCTGGCCGTCCGAATGTTGTGCTTTTCAATCCGTATTCGGTTTTCGATATGTTGGGCGAGATAAAGCATTTCTTATGGAAAGACTACCATATTTCGTTACCCGGCGGCGATGAATTGCTCGATAAAGTGGCGGCTTTTGGTTACCAGGTAAAAGAGTTTTTTAATTATATATGTCAGTCGGAATTCTACAGCGAACATGTTATTGCCCATTTTCACGAGTGGATGGCTGGAATTCCTATTCCGGGGATTCGAAAAGATGGTTTAAAAATTAAGATTGTTTTCACGACACATGCCACGCTGCTTGGCAGATATTTAGCCATGAACGATCCTCAGTTTTATGAGCATCTGGCATTTTACGACTGGGAAGTGGAAGCAAAAAAATTTAATGTTCTGCCAATTGCACAAATCGAAAGGGCAGCATCACACGGCTCGCATATTTTTACAACGGTTAGCGAAATCACAGGCAAGGAATGTACTTACCTTTTAGGGCGAACACCCGACCTTATTTTGCCAAATGGTTTGAATATCGTGCGTTTTGAAGCTTCGCACCAGATACAAAATCAGCACGTAAAAATAAAACAACAGATTCACGACTTTGTGATGGGGCATTTTTTCCAGAGTTATTCGTTCGATCTCGATAATACACTTTACTTTTTTACTT
>DATITY010000235.1:0-29887 GCA_035467235.1 Draconibacterium sp.
GAGGTATTTGATTATTGGAAAAAGCACCCCAGCCAATATATTCAACACTATCCGGTATAATAATTCCATTTGATATTGTGTTATTTGAGAAAGCATAACTTTCAATATAATTCAAACTATCCGGAAGAGTTAATGAAGTGATTTTGTTCACATAGAATGCACCCCATCCTAAATTCCTCAACCTGCTGTTCTCCTCAAAAATAAGATCATTAATATTATTTCTGAAGAACGCTTGTCCCTTTATTTCTTCAACACTGGCAGGTATTTCAATCTTTATGATTTCATTTTCCAGAAACGCCCCATATTCTATTGTTCTCAATGATGACGGCAGATTTACACCTATTAAACCCATACTTTGAAAGACTCCCGATGCAATACCAATAATTTTTTGACCGTCTAATATTTCAGGGATGTTCAATATATTTGCATATAAGTTGCTGAGAGTACAACTTACGATTACACCATTAATAACTTCTACATCCTTATCGGTTAAAGTTAATTCAATGGGAATTTTATAAAAACTTTCAAGATTAGTTGCAACAAGGTTATTACTGTAGGTATTTCCATCCCAATCAACCCAATGAGCATATGAATTAACCTTAGGATCGGGTAATGTAAATTTTGACAAACCATTACCTGTAAAAGCATAGGAACCAATAGAAATTAACTGACTATTTTCTTCAAAATTTATATTTTGTAAAGAATTATATGCAAATGCATACTTATCAATTTTAATAACGCTTTTTGGAAAATTTATATTAATTAGTCTGTTGTAACTAAATGCATCCAATCCAATCTTTTCCAGTCTGCTTGTTGATTCAAATGATATTGAATTTATACAATTATTATAAAAAACGTATTCACCAATTCTTTCTACACTATTCGGCAAGGTCAAATTTATAATCTCATTACCGGAAATAGCCCAACTGTCAATATTCCTAAGGCCATTTGGCAAAATAATTTCTGAAATTCCACGTTCCTGAAAAACACCGTTTCCAATGCCAACAATATCTTGCCCGTCAAGTTTGCCAGGTATCGTAATTACACTTGCAATATGTGTAATATCATTAAAATAAGTACAGTTTGTAATGACACCATTTACTACCTCTACATCATTGTCTTTTAGAGTATAAGGTATTATTGCTACATAAGAATAATATTTATTGGTTACTATTTCTCCCGCATTATGTTTATCTCCATTACTGTCATTCCATTTATAATTATTTGCAGAAACAGGTATCTTTATATTGCTGAGATTATTATTGTTGGCAAAAGCATATCTGCCAATAAATACAAGGCTTTCAGGAAAACTGACTTTAGTGAGATTACAGGAACCAAAGGCGCCTCTATTTATTTTTAGCAGATTCGTTCCGAATACTACGTTACTAAGATTTATATTGCTTTCAAATGCACCGTCGCTAATAATTAGAACAATATTGGGAATGGTAAGGTTTTTAATGTCATTGTTTGAAAAGCAATATCTTGAAATTTCTTTTAACTGGCATCCCGCCTGAAAGTTCAAAACTGAAATCCTGTTATTGGAAAAAGCCCACCCTCCAACAGATACGACGCTGTTGGGTATAGTAAGGCTTGTTATTTTGTTATTTATAAATGCACTGCTTCCAATCGCTTTTAGTCCGTCAGGTAACGTAATACTGGTTAACAGATTATACGCAAACGTTTCGTCAGCAATTGTTTCCAGGCCTGCGGGTAAATTTATGCTAGACAAAGCATTACCGTAAAATGCCCTGTATCCAATGCTTGTAACACCACCTGGAATAACTAAACTTGTGAGTGCATGACCATCGAAAACACCATTTCCAATAGTTTTCAATGTCGATGGCAAGATTAATTCTGCGATTTTTCCTGCTACAGAAAATGCATAGTCTCCAATGCCAATAATCGTCTGACCATCGAGTATATCGGGTATTTCAATTACATTTCCTTTTGTAGAAATATCATAGATGCAACTGGTAATTACACCACCAACAACTATAACATCTTCATCTTTAAGCCTATATGCAAAGGTTTCAGAAAAAAGAAATAGTAAAGCCAATAATGAAATATATTTCTTTACGATATTCAAAAGCAGGTTAGTTTTTAAAATAATACCGCTAAGATAATAAACATAAGTATTCAATGAAATAATTATTCAACTAAAACTCGAATTGAATTTTTAACAAAAAAAATGGATAATCAGTTAAGTCATTCGGCAATTTTTTGTTGTACACTATATTGCACATTCTATTCGTGATAATTAATCAGGACGAATGTCTGCGTTGGTTGTTTTACCCATTTCTACACATTCAAAAACAGATAGTATAGTCTGTTTTTTTAGCGCTGCGTATTTGTAATCGATTCTGTTTTTAAGGTTTTTGGGAAAGTCTGTACTGTGAAAAATAAAAAAGGGCTTCATTTTCTGAAACCCTTTGTATTCGAAGGCTTTAGAGCCTCTTTTCTGTTGAGCGGGAAACGGGGGTCGAACCCGCGACCCTCAGCTTGGGAAGCTGATGCTCTACCACTGAGCTACTCCCGCATTTCACCCCGCAAATATAATCATTTACTTTATTCACAATGCACGTATAAAACTTATAGAAAATAAAATCAAATTCGGGATATTCAAATCTGCAAACAGAATATTAAATACATTTATCCTGCTAAAAACGAAACTTATGACAAAATTCACCCACCTGCTTTATCTTTTAAAAACTGGTAAATTACTGATTATATGCATTTTTAGTTTATTTGGAATTTACTCCTGCAACCCAATCATTGAGGAAGGAGTCCGAAAAAACGACCTCGAGAAAGACATTAAACTTACGACAGATTATGGAGAAATCATCTTCCGCTTATCTGACGAAACTCCAAAACACAGGAATAACTTCATAAAACTGGTAAATCAACATTTTTACGACAGCCTGCTTTTTCACCGCGTCATCAATCATTTCATCATTCAAACCGGCGATCCCGACAGTAAGCTGGCCAAACAGGGAGAACCTCTCGGTGAATCGGATTTACCTTACACCATTCCTGCTGAATTTAATGTCAGTCTCTTTCACAAAAGAGGCGCTTTAAATGCGGCACGCGACGATAATCCCGAACGTGCATCGAGCAGCACACAGTTTACTTTTGTGCAGGGTAAAATATACACCGACAGCATGTTAACCGTAGCTGAAAAAAGAATTAACAACTGGTTGGCTTACAACCGTGTAATTCGTCAGAACGAAAATCAGGAATTTGTGCAATTACTTGAAGGTTTAAAAAACCGGCAAACCAATGCTGACAGTTTAAACATGATTAGCAACCAACTTAAAATTTTAACTGAAAAAGAACTTAAAAATTCAACGCTTTACAAAATACCTGAAGCTCACCGTCAGGTTTATAAAACCATTGGTGGCGCTGCACATTTGGACCAGAATTATACTGTTTTTGGCGAAGTGGTAAAAGGAATGGATTTGGTTGATTCCATTGCCCGGGAGCAAACTGATAGTTTGGATCGGCCCGTTAATGACGTCAGGATCATTTCTGCAAAACTCATCAGGAGAAAGGATTATAACTAAGTTGATTCAAACCACAACTCCCTCTTTCAGTTTTAAATGAAGCATAAAACATTCGGGCAACTCTTCCGGAATGTGAGTTACAAAAATCATCGCACAATTCGATTCTGCAGCAATCCGGTTCAGCAGGTTTTTCAATAAACGAACATGGGCGGTATCAAGCCCCTGGAAAGGTTCATCCAGTATCAGCAGTGGCGGATTTTTTACAAGGGTACGCAAAAGCAGAACGATACGCTGTGATGAAGTTGAGAGTTCTCCAAAAAGTTTACCTGCAATTTCAGCATAATTTAAGGTTTTTAGCCAGCGCCGGGCAACGTCACGCTGGTAACCGGTTGGATTTTTAAAAGTACCTTCCGCCTCGCTGAATCCCGAACAAATAACATCAATAACCGACTGGTGCTGTGGCAAATACTGGTGTAACTCGGGCGAAACAAAACCAATCCGGGCTTTGATATCCCAAATCGATTCGCCGGTACCCTTCTGCTTTCCAAACAATCGGATATTGCAACCATAAGCTTTTGGATTATCCGCAAATATCAGGTTGAGCAAACTTGTTTTCCCCGAACCGTTTGGTCCCGAAAGCGACCATCTCTCCCCTGCTTTTATCATCCAGTTAATCCGATCAAGAATTTTTCTTTCTGCATATTGCAACGAAACATCATTTAAATAAACCAGTTCATTGTATTCAGAATCGGCCCAGGCAGGAGTTTCATGTTGAAGTTCCACCGGTTGTAAATTTGATGTGCTTATTTCATTAGGCAAACTTACCATTCCTGACTTTTCTTTGTTAAGAGCAAAAAACCGGTTTACCGACGGTGGAAAATCACTCAACTCCAAACCAGTCATTACAAGGGTTTGACCACGGGCAATTAAAGTTTCAAGCATTTCGGTGAGCAGCGGGCGGGCGCTGCTGTCAAGTCCGGTGTATGCATTGTCAAGTACCAGCAAATCTGGCTTTTCAGCCAGGGCCCTCACCAGTTCCAGCTTTCGCTGTTCGCCGTTCGATAGGTTGATGACAAAACTATCAACCAAATTTCCCAATCCAAAAGTTTCAAGCAAAGTCAGGGCCAATCCGGGATCTTCGCATTTCTGCAATTCGTCGCTTACTTTGGGCAGAAGTTCGGTATCGATTTTATTCCAGCGCTGCTGCCGATACACCGCTTGACCATTTGACAGCGAAAGCGATGAATGAAATGGCACAAACCGCTTTTTTAGAAACTTGTCATCTTCTGTAACTTCACCCGAAACTGGTAATTCTCCTGCAATTGCTTGTGCCAAAACTGTTTTTCCGCTTCCGTTTGGGCCGATGATTCCCAGAACATCTCCTTTTTTAAGCTGAAGATGAATATTCTGAAGCAAAACCGATGTCCGTATTTTAATTAATGCATTTTCCCAAATCATCATTCCGCAAAATTAAAAGAAGGTCAGACAAATGCTTTTTAACATCACAATTTTAACGATTATCCTGATAAATCTGCTGAAAAATAGCTTTTATAAGAAATACCTTTGTCCACCAGAACAATCAACTTTATGAAATTATTCATTAACCTGACCTTTTGCTTTGTTATATTTTTAGCGCTTCATGTTTCATCGCAGGAAAGCGATTCCTGGAAAATTGATTTTCGTACCGATATTTTTTCACGTCATTTGTGGCGGGGCGACCAGCTTGGCGATGCACCTGCGATAGAACCCGAAATCACATTAACAAAAGGCAAATTCGGTTTTTCTGTTTGGGGCGCCACTACATTTAACAATAGTTACAACGAAATCGATATCATTCTGAATTACCAGGTTTTGCCATTTCTGAATATTTCGTTTTACGATTACTACAACCCGGTTCCCGATGCAAAAAATGAATTCTGGAAATACAATGGCGATGAAATGCGCCACTCACTGGAACTTACCGCCGATTTGGAAAAGGACGATTTTCCGCTTACACTTCTTGCCGGTGTTTTTATTTATGGCGACAAAGATTCCATATCCAATGGTGAAAGATTTTCAACCTACATCGAACCAGCTTACAACTTTAAAATCGCGGGAAAGGATTTTAGTTTATTTACTGGTTTTACCCCTATCAATGGTTATTATTCCGACAAATTTGCATTTGTAAATGCCGGAATTACTTTTTCTGAATCTTTTGCCATCACCCCAAAACTCGAATTGCCAGTCGAAATCACCTTTTGCACCAATCCATCCACCAATCAAACATGGTTTGTTGTTGGAATAGGAATTAAAAACAGGTAGAATAATCGATTTTCAAAAAAAACAATGAAAATCATTAATTTTCGAGCTTAATAATTTACTGGAATGAAATCAAGAATAATTCTCACCCTCATTGTATTACTGTTTACTTCAGATGTTCGTGGTATGCAGTTGGATACAGACTCGCTTTACATGCGCGAAAACTATGAAAAAAGCGAACACCTGATAAGGATGCGTGACGGGATTCAGCTTTTTACGGTTGTTTATGTACCAAAAGATCAGTCGAAAAAATATCCGGTTTTACTTAACCGCACATGCTACAACGCGTCCGGTTACAGTGACTTTAAAACAAACGGACAACCTTCAGACTACCTTGTAAAAGACACCTATATTCTTGTATATCAGGATGTGCGCGGAAGATATATGAGCGAGGGAACATTCGACAACATGCGCCCCAATATTCCCGGAAACAATCCCAAAAACAAAACCGATATCGATGAAAGTTCTGATACCTGGGATACAATCGACTGGCTGATTCAAAATATTCAACCCAATAATGGCCGGGTTGGCATGTACGGAATTTCATATCCGGGATTTTATACTGCAGCAGCCATACCTGATGCACATCCGGCATTGAAGGCATCATCGCCGCAGGCTCCTGTTGCCGATTTCTTTTTCGATGATTTTCACCACATGGGTGCTTTCCTGCAAAGTTACACCGCTGCGTTTGCCGTGTTTGGATATCAGAAAAATGAGCAAACAAAAAAGGATTGGTACACCGATGAAATCATGCGGTTTTACAGCCAGAATATTCCCGATGGTTACGAATGGAATTTGCGTCAGGGACCGCTGAAAAACATCACCGAAAAATATCATTACGATAATTTTTTCTGGCAGCAGATTGTCGAACATCCCAATTACGACGATTTCTGGCAAAAAAGAAGCCTCCTGCCAAACCTGAAAAATGTAAAACACGCAGTGATGACAGTTGGCGGCTGGTTTGATGCGGAAGATTTATACGGCCCGCTGAATATTTACAAAACCATTGAAGCCAACAGCACCGAAGCACAAAACATAATTGTAATGGGGCCATGGGCACACGGTGACTGGGCCTGGGAAAGCGGAAAAACGATACACAATGATATTTATTTTGGCGACAGCATTTCCACTTTTTACCAGCGCGAAATCGAACGAAAGTTTTTTGCCTTTTACCTGAAAGATGAAGGTCAACCCAATTTGCCCGAAGCATACATGTTCGATACTGGAGCAAAAAGATGGGAAACCTTTGATACCTGGCCACCAAAGCATATTCCACCGGTAAAACTTTATTTTGGCAAAAACGGGAAACTGCTGGTCAATCAGCCTGCACCCAACGATGCAGTTTATAAATACACCAGCGACCCTGCCAAACCTGTACCTTACCGCTCCGAAACGGAAAGACTTGTTTTCACTCCAAATCGTTTTATGAGCGACGACCAGCGCCACGCTTCCCGCCGCCCCGATGTGCTTACTTTCGAAACCGATACTTTATCAGAAGATGTTGTTTTAGCCGGTGAAATTATCGCTAAACTGAAAGTTTCGATGACAGGAACTGATGCCGATTTTGTGGTGAAACTCATTGATGTTTATCCAGACAACCACCCGAATTACGATCACAATCCAAAGAAAATTGTAATGGCCGGCTACCAGCAACTGGTTCGCGCCGAAGTTTTCAGGGGCAGGTTCCGATACAGTTTCGAAAAACCGGAACCTTTTACGCCCAATAAAATTGCAGACGTTGGATTTCCATTACAGGACATCCTTCACACATTTAAAAAGGGCCATCGGATTATGATCCAGATTCACAGCACATGGTTTCCATACATCGACCGAAATCCGCAGAAATATGTCGATAATATTTTCCTCGCCAGCGAAGAAGATTTCATTAAATCCGAAATCAGTATTTATGGTTCTTCAGTAGTTGAAATCGGCAAAAATCCGGCGATGGATATGAATTGGAATTTGAAGAGGTATAAAATAATTTTGAACAATTAAATCAGAATTAAACTTCAAACTCCTGTCTCAAACTTCCTTTGCCCCGAACCAGCTTTTAATGTCGTGAAAGGGAACAACATTCGGCCTTACAAATTTTCTCATCACGGTTTCTATTTTTTCTCCGCGGATTTCAATTTCATCAAGCGAAAATGGTTTCATTCCCGATTTGTGGGCCAGTTCGAAAGTTGGCACTTCATCCGGTTGAAATCCCATAACAGCAGCGCCAACCATGTCGGTGGCAAGCGAATTGGTTCCGGCAATAATTATATCCATTTTAACCAGTGGTCCATTTGACGGGCCGTTTCCTTCCATTGCCATGGAACCGTCGATAACGGTTAGTCCAAGTTTATTTGCCTTTACCATGTCAAGAATTTCAAATGCAACTCCCTGTGAACCCGCATTTTCAGCCATTTCGTGCACGCACGACCGCACAGAACAATAGGCTGAACCGGGATACAATCCAATCAGGTTTTTCATTCCAAGGGTAACCGTTGCCAATGCATGGGTTTTCATCATTGGAACCGAACAGAGCAAATCTATTTCGCTTAATGACTTGTGAATGGTCAATTTTTTGAAAATATGGGCATTCGGAACATCAACTTCAACCATATCACCGGTGTGGAGATTAATGAGAGGAATATTAAGTTCTTTGGCCATATCAGTATAACCCAGTTTGTCGAAAACCTGCTGCTGAAGTTTATCGAGCAGTTCGGGTTTGCGGGTAAAATAAACGCCGTCATTGTCGGCATTAATTCCACCGGCAGCAGCAGATCCCTCTCCTATCATCACTTCTTTTCCTGCGGATTGCATCAGCTTTGCCAGCGTTTTGATAACAACCGGTTTTGTGGTGCTGTTTGGATCATCAGCTACAAGGTTGGGTTTCAGCATTATTTTATGCATTCCTTTGGTAATGCTGTTAATGCCCCCCAGCAGATCGATGGCCTTTTCGACAGCCAAATCAACATGATCGTCTACAATTCTAACGATGCTTACTACCGGATTCGATTCCCTGAAAAGTCCACCAAACGGATCAAATACCGGTACGGTGGACAGTGCTCCAACCGATAATATACTGTTCCGAAGAAACTCTCTTCTGCCTGTTTTATGAGTTTTTTGAGTTATAAAATTTAAATTTCCACCCGGTTCATTATTGGCGCAACCGATAGTTTTCATTTTGGCTTATTTAAATTTATCCAACAATTTACAAAAATTTAGTTTTGTTTTTATATCATCTGACTTTGGCAAATTTCAAAACACTAACTGTGCCTGTAACAATATTTTTATTGGTGAAAGTAAACCTATCTTTCGCCTCAAAAACAAATTCGCCTTTGCCAACAGGTTTAACAGGGTCTGGAAGTGAGTAAATATCAATAATGAATTTATTCTTTTCAGCAAATGACCCATTCCATCCACCTGACCACCAGCCACTATTGAAGATTGCAGCTCCGTAGAATTTTCCTGAATTATTGTCAAAAAAACTAAGATTTTTGTAATTGGGGATTTCCTTTTTGTTAACAATTAATGTTACAACACATTCATAAGCATTACCATAAGGCTGCCAGTTCCATATCTCTACCGAATCTTTTCCGGAAGGCGCCTGCCATTTTCCTTCGAACTGTTTAATTAACTCCTTCTGGTCGAGTGCGGATTTTGCATTTTGTGCCTGTATTCCGATTACCATAAAAGAAAGGAATACAACAAATAAAAATTTACTGACTGATGTTTTCATTTTATTTCAATTTAAAATTATCATACAATTTACAAATAAATACTAATATGTACTTTATTTTGAAATCAAATTTTATAAACTCCCAATCTTGTTTTGAAATATTGTATTTTTAATTGTGAATATGTGGCATTTATTATTTGTTTAAACTAATAACCATCAATTTAAACTCAATTTTTTGTAAGTTAGGCTTCGTATTTCTGAATATTTAATAAACTAAACATATGCACTTCAACAGACGAAATTTTCTTTGGAATTCAATGGCCTCTGCAACAGGACTGGCGGCCACAACCATGTTAGCCAACGATTTATTTGCAGAAAATCTTCACCAAACCAACCGGACTGAAGAGATTATGGTAAAGCCGGTAAATCGAACTGCTCCCAAAGAATCCATCCGGTTTTCGGTGATTGGACTCAATCACAGTCATATTTTTGGGATGGTTGATTCGCTCATCGAAGGCGGCGGAACGCTAGTAGCTGTATATTCCCGTGAGCCCGAATTGCTGCCCGGTTTTACCAAACGCTTTCCCAACGTGAAAATAGCCAAAAGCGAAGCGGAAATTATTGAAGATAACAGTATTCAGTTGGTGGCCAGTGCCGGGATTCCGGTAGAAAGGGCGCCGCTTGGCATTCGTGTAATGCAGTCGGGAAAGGATTACATGGCCGACAAACCCGGCATTCTCACCCTCGGCCAGTTTGCTGCGGTGAAAAAGGTGCAGAAGGAAACAAATCAAATTTATTCCATCATGTACAGTGAACGACTGGGCAACCGTGCTTCTGTTCAGGCCGGAGAACTGGTGCAGGCCGGTGCAATCGGTAAAGTGGTGCAAACCATCGGAATGGGGCCGCACCGGATGAATCCAAAGTCGCGTCCCGACTGGTTTTTTGACCCTGAAAAGGCCGGTGGAATTTTGTGCGATATCGGCTCGCATCAGTGCGACCAGTTTTTGTATTACACCGGCTCGAAACAGGCTGAAGTTAATTTTGCGCAGGTAGGAAATTTTAATATTCCGGCCTACCCCAAATACCAGGATTTTGGTGATATGAGTGTGCGTAGCTCCCACGCCACGGGCTACATCCGCATCGACTGGTTTACACCCGACGGACTTGCCACCTGGGGCGACGGCCGTACATTTATCCTTGGAACCGAAGGTTACATAGAAATGAGAAAATACATTGACATTGCCGGTCGCGAAGGTGGAGACCACCTCTTCCTGGTAAACAAAAAGGAAACAAAATATTACAATTGCTCGCAGGTGATTATGCCGTACGGCGCACAATTAGTAAGCGATGTGGTAAACCGCACCGAAACCGCCATGACACAAGACCATTGCTTTTTGGCCACAGAACTGGCTTTGATTGGGCAGAAAATGGCGGTTAGGTTGAATGGTTGATGCTAGCTTTTTCATTTGTCCCCCTTTTCTTTCAAGGGGGACGAGTCCCGGTGGAATCAGAATAAATAATTCAATTGAAATAACCGGGACGGAGGGGGTTTTATATTGACCCGACAACAATAGCCAGTATGTTGGAAGTTTTAATCAGGGAGTCCATCTTATAAATGAAATGTAATCCCTAAACGTATTAACTATCTAAAAAATTAAAAATGAAACAATCCAATAAATTAACAGCAGTAAAGATTATGCACACTTTGATTTGGCTGTTTTTTGTAGCTACCATTTTTTATATCCTGTATTCGGGAATCAGCAACAAAATCACTGTTTATACATGGATTGCCATCGGTTTAATTGTTGCCGAAGGAGTTGTGCTGGTAATATTTAATATGTTTTGTCCGCTGACACTCATCGCCAGAAAATACTCCGATTCCGAGAAAGACAATTTTGATATTTATTTACCAAACTGGCTGGCACGGCATAATAAAATCATTTTTACAACCATTTATCTGGTGGGCGTAATTATTGTGTTATTAAGAGTGATAGGGAGTGTGTAAAATTTTTTAAAAAGAAGAGATTTTCCCCAACAACGAATGAGCAAGATAGACTATGGAGAAATCGGAACCTGCAAGCTTTATATATACCGGCACAAATACGAACTCTGACCAACCGATTTTACTTTGAACGAAGTGTTCGCTTCAACCTCAAATGAAGTCCCGGCTTTAAACGATTTCCATTCCGTTTCGCCGGGCAGCAGGGTAATTAACTCACCTTCAATTACAATCATTGTTTCGTGTGTCGAGGTTCCAAATTCATATTCTCCCTCTTCCATAACGCCAACGGTTGATTTTCCGGTGGTTGTGGCATATCCCAGTGATTTTACTTTTGCGTCGAAATATTCGTTTACTGAAATCATGATATCGTTTTTAAATGTCGGGCAAATATAGTTTTTATAAATTACTGAAATTAAAAAATGGTAGAATTGTAACCTTGAAGCAGGCACATAACGTATTTTAAACATCAACAAATCAGGGTTATGATATCAAAACTGGTTTTAATAATCTGTTTGCTTTTGATTTTATCGATAACAGTAGTTATTACACGTGCGGTAATTAAAAAACACCAAATTATTGGACGGCCCCCGATTCCGGTTGTGCTTTTTCTCCTGGCAAAAATGCTGGTTACAGTAAACCTGACATTTCTGCTCCTGAAAGGGCTGAATATTAAAGTTGACGGACTTTTTGTTTCAATACCTTTTATTGAAGTAACCGCTCTGGCCTTTTTAATCACCGGAACTGTGATATTATTTCTTTCTACTTTCAAACTGAATAAAGACCTGGTTTTTGGCCTGTCATCCGCCGAAAATCATAAGTTACAAACAAACGGCATCTTTTCAGTAAGCCGGCATCCGTTTTACCTCGGATTTATTTTAATACTGTTCTCTTCATGTCTTTTCAATCCGCATTATCTGAATATTCTGTCGTTTGTCGGCGCATGGATTATTCATCATTTTATAATGATAAAAGAGGAACAATTTCTTGCCACACGATATGGCGACGAATACATTCAATACACAAAAAGAGTGAAAAGATATGTTTCATTTTAAAGTCTGCTGCCATGAAAGTTTTAATCATTTATGCCCATCCAAATCCAAAGTCATTTACAAAAGCAATACTCGATAATTTTGTCAGGGGCCTCAAAGAAGCGGGACATCATTACGAAATAATTGATTTGTATAAATCAAAGTTCAATCCCATATTTCAGGATATGGATTATTCTTTCTTTGTTGATCAGGATATTCCCAGGGATATATTTCAGCAAATGGATATACGGGCAATGATTACAGAACTGGCAGGCGGACCGGTTAAACGATTGATTGCAAAGTGGTATATCAGAAACAAAACCGATGATGAACTCATAAAACTGATTAACGCCCAAAAGCCAAAAGATGTTTTAATTCAGCAAAAGAAAGTGTCGGAAGCTGATGTTCTCGTGTTTATAACCCAGGTTTTCTGGATGCACTTCCCGGCATTGGTAAAAGGCTGGATGGAAAGAGTTTTAACCTACGGTTTTGCTTACAAATTAAATGAGAAAGGCTGGAAAGGAGATCCTGAAGGACGGATTCCATTGCTTAAAATTAAAAAAGCTGTTATTATGCATCCAACATTTTTTAATGAAAAAGTGTACAAGGAAAAAGGTTTTAAAGATGCCATGACAAAAACTATTGACGATTGGAGCTTTAAATATCCGGGTATCGCGATTGTTGACCACGTATATTTCCATTCGATATTATCGGTTAGTGCAGAGACAAGGAAAAAATATCTTGAAACTGCCTATATGAAGGGGAAAGAGCTGACCTGCTGATAAGATTTGTAGAACAAATACAAATGATGATTTAATTTCCCGGTATCAATCCGAAAATCGTGCAAGAAAATTTTGCATTGCCGTGATTAAAACTCAAATTTGACGTATCAATTTTGGAGCGTAATTATTTGTTGCACATTTGAAAACGCCAACTTTTAACATGAAGAAAACGATTTTTATTTTAGGATTTATTTTAATCTTCATTGGCTGTGCCGATTCAAAAAAAGCTAAACCGGCTTTGGACGAAGTTGCAAAAGACACGGTTTTGGCTGAAAGTTATGAAAGTTCTTATGTTTTTAACGAATCGGAAGCAATATGGGGTTTTGTAACCGACACTGTGACAGGAAACGAAGAACTGATTCAGTTAAGACCAGTTGAAAAAGACGTGTTAACCGGAGAATCGATGGAGAAAATCATCAACAAAACCTGGCCACGCGTTCAGATTAAATATCTTGGAACTTCGAATGATACCGCGTTTATATCAATTTCTGAAAGTGAAGTGTTAACGCAGCAAATGGGCTCGGCAGGCGCAGAGAGTTTTATGGTTTCAACCGTATATTCATTCACCGAAATAAATGGAATTAAATACGTTTCATTTGATTTTGAGGCCGGCGATCATGCCAGCCCGGGGGTGTACAACAGAAATTCGTGGGATGCAAATAACTATTGATAAAATTTAATATGAGACTTGAACACGAATTGCCTGAATCGATCGCTAACTGGGGTTGGAAATTTCATCATTTAGGTATTCCAACCAAAGAAAAAATGCCGGATGAGCAATGTATTCCGCATCTGAAATTTTACGTTTCGGGTTTTTCAACCAGCCCTTTTGGTATTGAGTGGATGAGATTTGACGATGACAGTCCGTTTGATGAGTTGATAAAAACAGTTCCGCACCTGGCTTTTGTAGTTGACGATTTGGAATATGAAATCGAAACCCGGGATTTAAAAGTAATAACGAAATCGAATTACCCGTCGGAAGGAATTAAAGTTGTGATGATTGAGCACAACGGGGCACCTGTTGAACTAATGGAATTTGATAAAAACAAACAAAATACTTAACAACAAAATTAGTTAATCAATGAGAAGGACAGTTTTACCTGTTGTACTGGCTACAGTGTGGATCAGCATTTCTGAATTTGTGAGAAACGAATTTATCGTTAAATCTTACTGGACCAGTCACTATGAAAAACTCGGACTTGTTTTTCCTGCCGAACCTGTTAATGGAGCTGTCTGGGGACTTTGGTCGCTGCTGTTTGCCATTGCAATATTTATCATTTCCAAAAAGTTTACTTTAATTCAAACCACATTTCTTTCCTGGTTTGTGGGGTTTGTATTGATGTGGGTAGTAGCCTGGAATTTGAGTGTTCTGCCGGTCGGAATTTTATTCATTGCGGTTCCGTTGAGTTTGCTGGAGGCATTTGTCGCCTCTTTAATAATTAAAAAATTGTCCTGATTTTTCATTAAATAGAGTATTAACAATGAAAGCAGCAATCCACACCCGGTATGGTCCTCCCGAAGTTCTGCAACTGGCTGAAATTTCGAAACCTGCACCTAAAGATAACGAAGTTCTCATTAAAATTCATGCAACCACCGTTAACCGCACCGACTGCGGGTTCCGAAGCGCGGAGTATTTTATTTCCAGGTTTTTCAGCGGACTGTTTAAACCAAAAAACCAGATTCTTGGGAATGAATTCGCCGGTATAATTGAATCAACCGGTAAAAACGTAACGGGATTTCATCTTGGCGATAAAGTGTTTGGTTACAACGATATCACGTTTGGCGCTCATGCGGAATACATGATTATGCCTGAAAACGGCGCCATGTCAACCATCCCCGCCGGTTTAACCTTCGAAGAGGCAGCCTGCATTACCGAAGGCGGCCATTATGCATTGTGCGATATCAGGGCTGCAAAAGTAAAAGCCGGGCAAAATTTAATGATTTATGGTGCAACAGGCGCCATTGGCTCAGCAGCCGTTCAACTGGCAAAATATTTTGGGGCTTCGGTCACCGCAGTTTGCAACACAAAAAATGTTGAACTTGTAAAATCGCTGGGCGCCGACGTGGTTGTCGATTACACGAAAGAAGATTTCACCAAAACCGGGCAAACCTTTGATTTTGTGTTTGACGCCGTTGGTAAAACTTCTTTTGGAAATTGCAAACCCATACTCAGTAAAAAAGGAATTTATATTTCAACCGAACTGGGCAAAAGTGGAGAGAATGTTTTTCTGGCACTCAGCACTCCTCTTTTTGGTGGCAAAAAAGTGTTGTTTCCTTTACCAACCATCAGCAGGGAAGATGTGGAATTTTTAAAGAAATTGGTTGTTGCCGGACAGTACAAACCAGTTATCGACAGAAGTTACCGGCTTGACGAAATTGTAGACGCCACCAGATACGTTGAAACCCGGCAAAAAACAGGAAATGTGATAATTGTTGTAAGTAATTAAAAAACAGAATGTAATATGAAACACTTCCCAGTGAAACTAACTTTGATTCTTTCCCTTTTAATGTTTATAAGCGTTTCTAGTCAGTCGCAAACTCCAAATCCCAACATCCATTTTCAGGCAGAATTTGATTTAAAACAAGGTTCTTTTTCAGTTAAAACAACAGATAACCAGATTAATATTATTGGAATCACTTCAGTTATTCACACAACAAACGGCAGCTTTTCGACTGCCGGAAAAGGTTTTGAATGGAAAAAACCTATCTGGCAAAATTTCAAAGATTCAGTCGGAACAGGATCCCTGATGATAACTGAAGGGTTTAGCAAAAAACTAAAAATTGGAATTCAACAGCGCGTTTATCATTACGATTCTTTTGCTGGAATTGTGCTTGAAACCATCATTTCCAATCGTTCGGCCAGGGATTTGAACGTGTACAGCATCGAACCAATGCATGTGATCGAAAAAGATTCAGGAAACATGTTCGCCAAAAATCTTACGAAAGCCCTGTTAAACGGCGCCATGTATTATGATGCCGGAAGCATTCACACATTCGGAACGCCTTATTTAAAACCTGCTCCTTACGGGGAAACAAAGGGCGGGGTTATGCACTCAGTTGATCTTTCACAAAATCCCGAAACAGTGGAAAGTTGGTGGAATATTGGTCTGTTCGGCGGTTACGAACAGCCCGGTATTTCTTTTGGATACATCAGAAACAGGGAAAGTCTGGGGAGAATTCGTTTATTGAAAACAGGTGGAAATAAATTCAATTTTATTGCAGAGTCAGTTTTTAACAATGGCCATTTACTGAAGGCAGGACAATCGCTTTCCACCGATGGTGTGTTAATTAATATCGGAAAAAATCCCTACGAAACCCTTGAAAATTATGGCTCAGCACTGGGAAAGGCAAACGGCGCTTTAACCGGAGATGAAGTAAACGGCTGGTGCAACTGGTTTTACACGCATGATTATTTTGATGAAAATGAAATTTTGATGAACGCGGAATTTGCAGCAAAATACCTGAAACCTTATGGAATGGAATACATTCAGATTGATGAAGGTTTTCAGCGAATGCATGGCGAGTGGGAAGGAAACAGCCGATTTCCGGATGGCTTGAAATCGTTTGCCGGAAAAATAAAGGAAGTCGGACTGAAACCCGGAATATGGATTGCCCCTTTTGTGATTTCAGAAAATACATGGGTGCATAAAACCCATACTGAATGGCTGCTGAAAAATCCTGACGGGTCGCTGAAACGAATTGGTCCCTGGCCGGGTGAAGACACTGACTGGTATAAAACCGAATCCCCGAAACGATACTGTCTGGATATCACCCATCCGGCAGCTGAGCAATGGTTTACTTCTCTCATAGACACCATTGCGAATATGTGGGGTTTCGAAATGATAAAAATTGATTTTGTGGCCTGGACAGTTTTTTCTGCGCACCATTTTTATGATCCTCAAGCCAGTCCGGCAGAGGTTTATCAAAAAGCGATGGCAATCATTCATCGTGTTGCCGGCGATAAATGTCACATTCTCGATTGCGGCCCGGGGCAGGTTTCTGTTGGCTCAATTCACAGTATGCGAGTTGAATATGACCAGAATTATGGCTATTTCCCCGAAGTTTGGAAACAGTTTTTTGAGGGGACAAGTTCAAGCGCCGGTGCATTGGGCAAAAGGTATTTTTATCATAATCGTGCCTGGACCAACGACATTGACCACATTTGTATCGATCTGGTATCAAACTCACAGGCAGAGGCAATTGCTTCGCTGATTGCACTGAGTGGCGGCAACACAATTTCTGGTGACCGCCTTACAGGTTTGGATGCCACTAAAATCAGCATCCTGCAAAAGGTTTTTCCGTCTTCCGGAATTTCAGCACGTCCTGTTAACCTGCTCGATGCAGATCCACAAACTGCCTTTGCGGTTCAACTTTCCACAGATTCTGCTGAGTGGACTGTTGCAGGATTTTTTAATCCTGAACTTGAAAAAAACACAACTCACTCCTATCCTGTCGAACGTCTTTGGCTCGATCAGCATAAAAAATATCTATGCTTCGATTTCTGGAAACAAAGGCTTTTGGGTGAAATTTCCGACACCATTCGCGTTCCTGTGGAAGCGGGAGGAGTTACAATTCTCAGCATTCATGAAAAACAGCGGGTTCCACAGGTACTTTCCACAACACGGCACATAATGCAGGGGTTGTTTGAACTTGAAACCGTCAGTTTCAATTCCGCTTCAAATCAGCTTTCGGGTGTTTCAAAAGGGCCGGTTGGATCGAAACACAGCGTTTTTATTTATGTCCCTGAAGGTTTTATCTGGAACCCGGCTCCCGGAAGACTGTTTCGTGATTTTGGAAAGTATGCCGTGAAATCTACAGACAACCAAATTCTTCGCATCGACCTTGACTTTTCAGAAACAGAATCAATAGACTGGAAGGTTGATTTTGAAAAGGATCAATGATTTACTCTTCAATCATTTTTCGCAAAACCTTATAATCAGTTTTACCGGTTCCCAATACCGGTATTTGTTCCAATTGAATAATGCGTTTAATTTTAGCGATAGGAGCTACACCATGTGTCAGCAGGTAGTTGTTTATTTCGTCGATGTTGACGTGAAGTGTGGTAAAAAGCACAATTTGCGGTGGAATAGTCTTGTCGGAACCCTCAACTGCCGCGACTTGCTGCTCCTGTTCGCCAAACATTTCAAGTAAAATCTTTTCAATAAACGGGAGGCTGATCATTTCGCCGGCAATTTTTATAAACCGTTTGAGTCGACCTGTAATGAATAAATAACCTTCTTCATCAAGATATCCAAGATCTCCTGTTTTATAATAGGTTTTACCATTGATTTCTTCGAACGGATTAATTGTTTCTTCACCCAGATAACCATGAAATACATTATTGCCTCGCACATATATCATTCCGGCTTCGCCAGTTTTTACCGGTTCGCCAGTATTCAGATCCAAAATAATACTTTCCACCCCAGGAATGAATTTACCGACACTGTTCATTTTTTGTTTCTCCTTTGGATTGGCCGTAAGTACAGGCGCACATTCAGTTATTCCATATCCTTCCAAAAGCAGGGCATTTGTTGTAAGGCTGTCAAAAAGATCCTTCACCGCCTGGGTCATAGCCTCTGCGCCTGAAATAACGTATCGAATTGATTTAAAATGATATGCAGTTCCGGCAGCCATCATCATTTTTAAAAATCCCGGGGTTCCAATCAACATGTTCGACTTCGTATGTTTTAGTATTTTAATAACTTCCCTGGCATCGGTTGGATTTGGTGTGTATGCTATCTTGACCCCCGAAATAAGCGGTAGAACGGATAAAATTGTAAATCCAAAGCTGTGGAACGGTGGCAGGAATCCAAGAAAAATGGTGTTATTTTCAATTTTAACCATTTCAAATACGCCATGCAGATCGCTGACAATATTCCGATGGGTAAGAGGCACTGCCTTGGGCATGGCTTCACTTCCGGAAGTAAAAAGAATTACGGCCGTTTCGTTAACCTGCCTGTAATTCAGGAACAATTTTGGAAATTTTGAAACAATCAATCCTTTAATTTTAGTGAAGGTGCTGATTTGAGGTATTTCCTTCTCCAATAACAGAAGCTTCGCCTTGATGCTTTCGGGGAGTTGTTCCTCAATTTTTTTGATAAAACTGTCGGCTGAAAGAATCACATCAATACCTGTGGTATCCACGCAATGTTCAAGCACTTTTTTCCCTACGGTCCAATTGAGCATCACGGGAATTTTCCCGGCAATATATGTGGCAATAATGAGCAAGGTCGTGCTTTGCAAAGCCGGTAACATAATGCCAACATATTGTCTTTTAACTTTCTTTTTAATTAGCTCAGATACAACACAAGCTTTCAGAAGGAAAGTTTTTCGGTTACTGCACCCTGCCAAAGCATCGTATGCAAAGTAGTCTTTTGGGTAGGAAGTGAAGGTATCAAGAAACTGCCAGAGAATGTTTTTTTCAGCATCAACATGTATATATTCCAGCTTACTTAGTGGTTGTTCAAGGTAGGATGGTTTCAAATCGGAGGTCGTGCTGAATTCACCCGTTGCCACCAGGCATAAGTCACCTATGGTTTTTAATTCGTTGATTTGTGGTGATGAAAAGCCTTTGAACTGGTTTTCGAGTTCGGAAACAATTTCCACGATATTCAGCGAGTCGGCACCCAAATCCATGTTGAGGTTTGAATTTACTGAAAGTTGATCGGGCTCGATATTTAAAACCGACGAAACTATATTTTTTACCTTGTCTAATATTTCAGGTGAAATTGTTTCTGAATCTGTAGGTAAAGCATCGTCCTTTGCTTCCGTGGAAGAACCGTATATCGTATCGGGAAGCTTCTTTTTCAATTCAGGTGAATAAAAATAATGCTTCAGGAAAAGGGGAGGTTCCTCTCTATGCAGGTTATAAAAATCTTCCAGAAATAAATTGAACTGTTTTGTTCCCAGAACTGCTTTGCTTTTAGCGACATTCGTTAAATCTTCAAATTCAATGGTGACTGTCCGTTTTGGCAGAAAAAACAACAGATTTGCCAGCACGTAAAAAATTCCCTTCAACAACTGCATGAAGAAATTGGGAGATTTTCCGCTCCAGGCTTTTGACCACATGCTTCCCCATAATCCTGTTATGCGAACACCAACAACATGAGCGTCTTCAGGTAATTTCTTAACGATTTCACAGGCCGATTTTTTATTGAAAATTTTCTCAAACCCTTGCCCGGCAATTTGTCCACTGGGGTAAATCACAATATTTTTTTTGCGTCCAAGACTTTTAATGACACTGCGGGTAATTAATTTTAAAACCTGGGTGTCGCGGCTTCCTGTTTCAAGATCGCTGACCCGCACTGCGCCCAGTCGCTTAAAATACCATTTTACCAAAGGGATATCAAAATATTTTTCTGTAACTACCGGAGTTGCAGTTGAAAACCGGTAAATCTGACTTAGTAAAATCACCGGATCAATCAACGCCTGGTGGTTGGGCAAAAAGAGTACTGAATACTTATTTTTTAAGACTTCTGATCCTTTAATTGAAATTTTGTATCTAAAACGAAGCATCAATCTGACCAGGAATGCAAAATTTTTCGAAAAAATATCAACGAAAGAGTTCGAGTTTTCCATAAGAATTAGTGCTGGTTTATCCAAAGTTAAAAAATAAAGGTTAATAAATCAATATCAGGTTTATAATATTTTAAATAACAAACTGTTGAACCAATTGCACCCCGCAAACAAACAATTATCCATGCTTCAAAACATCATATTAATCATTTCAATTATCTCCAGAATCAATTACTTTAGGGTAAAAATTGAAAACCAAATGAAAACTTCAAAAGTCTTAATTTTAATTGCTTTAATCCTGATTTCTTACAGCGGATTCGCACAGAAAACAAGTAATAAGATCAGTTTCCGCGACAGCCTTGACCATGCTTATGATATAAGCGACTTTTTACTGAATAAGAAAGGATTCTTGCTGGTTCCCTCGATTATTACAGAGCCTGCTGTGGGATATGGCGCTTTTGCTGCAGCCGTTTATTTTCACTCGTCGTATGCCGATAAAAAAGCGCCGCCAAGCATGTCGGGAATCGCCGGAGGTGGCACTCAGAACGGAACCTGGTTTGCCGGAGCATTTCATTTGGGCTACTGGAAAAAGGATCATATTCGTTACATGGGAGCGCTGGGAAGAATGAATGTGAATGTCGGATTTTATCCTTCGGGAAATTTAGGGCAAACTGCAACCGAATCTGTTGAATTAAATATGGATGCATGGCTCATTGTGCAGCAATTAAGATTCAGAATTGTCGAAACCAATTTTTTTGCAGGAGGACGTTATATCTATTTCGATACCGACAACACTTTCGACATTCCAATTGATATTCCCGAATTTGAGGGAACTGAATTGAGTTCAACTTTAAGTGAGGCATCGGTAATTCTGAACTTTGATACAAGAAATAACATTTTTACTCCAACAAAAGGTTTTTTAATGGAGTTATCTGGCACTTACAGCGACACATGGATGGGTGGCGAAGATTTGTACGGACGCATCACTACCCGGTTAATCGGGTATGTACCTGCCAGTGAGAAGCTTGTTTTGGGTGTGAGACAGGAAAATGCATTTACACTTGGCGATGTTCCTTTTTATGCACGGCCCATCGTTATGCTCAGGGGTGCGCCACTCATGAAATACCAGGATAAAAATACAACCGTGATGGAAGCCGAGATTAACTGGAATGTGCACAAACGGTGGAACCTGGTTGGGTTTACCGGTATGGGAAGTGCTTTTTCGTCGTTTGAAGATTTTAGTAAAGGGAAAAGCGTGGCAAGTATCGGAACTGGTTTTCGTTACCTGCTCGCCCGTAAATTTGGGATGCAAATGGGAATGGATTTCGCCCAAAGCACCGACGATTTTGCATTCTATTTTGTTATTGGCACTTCGTGGCTGAGGTGACGAATAAAATTAGAAATTAGAAATTAGAAATTAGAAATGAAAAACTTTGTACTGATTATTTCTCTCGTTTTAATCCTGAACCCGTTTATTTCAAATGCCCAGGGAAACGACCTTGACAAAGGACAGATTGGTTATGTTCCGTCAAAGGAAAACCTTGAAAACCGGGAGTGGTTTCGCGATGCGCACTTCGGGATGTTTATTCACTGGGGTGTTTCGAGTGTGCTTGGTAAGGAAATTGGCTGGGCACTGAGCGGACAGGATATTAATAAATACCGTGAAAATATCCATGTTTTCAATCCGCAGAAATTTGATGCTGCTGCTGTGGTAAAACTTGCCAAAGACGCCGGAATGAAATACATCACTTTCACCACACGACATCACGACAGTTTCAGCATGTTCGATACAAAATATTCCGATTGGAACATCATGAACACACCTTACGGAAAAGATGTGCTGAAACAATTGTCCAATGAATGTCAGAAACAGGGAATCAGGCTGTTTTGCTACTATTCGCTCACCGATTTTTACAGGGTCGATTATTGCCAGGGAAATGTTAAAAAGGCAACCGGAATAAAAGGCGAATGTAACTGGAATGAGTACATCGAATTCATGAAAAACCAGCTCACAGAAATTCTCACTAATTACGGACCGATTTATGGAATCTGGTTCGATGGCCACTGGGACCAGGTAAACATGGAAAATAACCGATCAACCACACAAAAACGTGCGTGGAAATACGATGAAATCTATTCGTTAATACACAAATTGCAACCCGGCTGTATGATTGTAAACAATCACCACCTTTCAGTTTTCCCCGGTGAAGATTACCAGACTTTTGAACGTGATTTGCCCGGTGAAAATGTGGGAGGCGGGTTTTCAGGTGATGCGGTTATTTCGAAAGATCTGCCGCTTGAATCGAACGACATTATCGGGAAAAGCTGGGGTTATGTTACCAACGATACAGTTAACCGATCAACAAAAGAGCTCATTCATTTGCTTATTAAATCGGCCGGGTTGGGTGCGAATTTTCTTCTGAATATTGGGCCGACCCCCGAAGGAGAAGTTCGGAAAGCCCATGTGGAAAGGTTACTGGGAATGGGCGAATGGCTCAAAATCTATGGCGAAACCATTTACGGAACACGCAAAAGTTTTATGAAACCTGCTGATTGGGGCGTGGCTGTGGAAAAAGGTGATAAAGTGTATTTGCATATAACCAACGCAAAAGCGGTTAAGAATCAGATTGAACTGAAAGATTTTCCTTATGAATTAAAGAAAGCTTCTCGTTTTGAATCGGGTAAAAACATCAAATTCAATACTGATAAAAAAACGAATTTGATCGCGCTTGAAATGCCGGATTTAAATCCCGAAGCATATGATCAGGTGATTATTTTGGAGGTAATAAAATAAATCTTAGGTTCTTTGAATTAAAAGTGTAAGGAATTGATTCTCCCTTTTTACTTAACTTCCACCTCTTCCCCCCTTTTCGATTTGCCGGTTTCTCCCAGCGCTTCAACCGAAAACCAGTAGGTGGTTTCTTTGTCCATTCCCCTGAAATTGTATTCTGTTTCACCATTAACCGTGATACAGTTGTAAAGTTTTCCGGTTTCAACACCATACCAGATGTTGTAACCATAAGCACCTTTTACCGGACTCCAGGTGATTTGTGCATTTCGGGAATCGGCGGCAGAACGTTCAACTTTAAAATTACGAACAGCCTCTGGTAACACACCTTTTGCAACTCCAAATACCCTAAAATCGCTTATTGCAAACGTGCCGGTTGGAACATGCAGGTTTTCAATTTTCAGGTAACGGGTATTTACAGGTTTTTTAAGTTCCACATAATCATGCGGAATATCGAGGTCGTTGTCACTTTTATCCACCAGTAATGTCCAGTTTTTACCATCGGTTGAATGGTAAATCCGGTATTGATGGTACAAATCCATAGCCTTGTTGTGTTGAAAAGCATTGTGTTCGTAGTAATTAATTTGCAGCGCATGAAGTTCCTTCACATCACCCAAATCTATTTGCAGCCATTCACCAGGTTCACCCGAAGCAGCAGCCCAGTAAGTCCGCATATTTTCGTCGGAGGCATTTTGTGCTGAAGATCCATCATCGATTGATGAAACAGTAACCGGTTTTTGATATGAAAGCAACATCCACCCCGCAAAAGTTCCGTTCCTGTGATCGGTTTTACCAAAGGGTGAAAGGCACGGATAATCGCCATAACCGGTGGAAACGTACATTGTACCAACTTCATCGAAACCGGCCGGGTAAAGTCCGATTCTTCGTTCAAACTTGTATTTCAGCGATAACATACAGGTTGCTATGTGCCAGTAATTTCCGTAATTATCCTGAAAAGTACCGCCATGACCGGCACCCTGCACAAAACCGCCAGGTTTGTATGATACCGGATTGTGTTTCTGGTAGGTAAATGGCCCAAGCGGTTTATCGGCAACATAAACCCCGTCGGCATAAACCTTAAATTCGGTACCCGGCGCACCGTACTGAAAATAGTATTTCCCTTTGTGTTTATTCACAAATGCTCCTTCAGTAAAGGGCGCCAGCGTTGTACTGTCATCGTTATTCATGCCAAAACGTTCCCACCCGTGCAGTTCGGGTTGCAACATCATTACATCTGTAATTTTGCTATTCGGGTAAAAAACAGTTCGGTCAAGTTCAACGGCTTTTAACGGAAACTCGTTGCTTGAACCGTAATATATGTATAACCGTTTGTCATCGTCAAGGAAAAATGCCGGGTCCCAGAAAGGCAACGAAACCGATTCAATTTTCCGTTTGAAACGTCCGCTTTTGGGATCGGTGCTGTACCAAACCGGCAGTCCGCGGTAGGTTGAACCGGTATAAAAAAGCGTATCGCCACTTACAAAAGCAGCCGGGGCACATTGATCGTCGTCGGTAGGCATGCGCTGAAAACTTGCATATACAAATTCCCAGTGACTCAAATCTTTGGAATAATGAAATCCACCCTGGTTGGTGGAAAACAGGAAATATTCGCCTTTGTAGTTCACAAGCATTGGGTCGGCTGACGAGCGAAAGGAGCCGTTTGGTTTTACATTATTGTTGTATGGTTCAAAATTATAACTAATATTTACCGGATTACAGAAGGTTTTGGGATGATCATTCATTGGGTCAAACCATTCGGTGGCCTTTGCTTTTTCCGTTTTTACTGAAGTATGTTTCCCTGAATTTAGTTTAACATTAACAGTACGTCCCAGGTTTTTAACATTTACAGTTGCCATTTCCATTCCGGGATAAAATACCACAAGTACCGTATCATATCCACCATCAATGATTTTGTAAATGCCTTTTTCATCGGTATTGTGGTGTACCGGACTGTACTGAAACATAACAGTCGCTCCTTCCAGCGGCTTTCCATCGGGGCCGGTAATCTGTCCTTCACGGAATTTTTTATTTCTCACGGTAATCGTATAATCACTTACCTGACCCTTCACCACGATCACGCTGTCTTCACGTTCCTGTGCGTGGTTTAAAAATGAAAAGCAGAGGGTAAAAATCACAAGAATCAGAATAATCTTCTGCATCACCTAAATTTTTAAATTTTGATTGCAACTAAATTAACGATTTAAAATCAAGCCCGATGAAAAAAAACAGAATCAATCAAACAATTCATTTTCTGTGTTGTTTGTCAGAATATTACATCAAATCAATAATTTATGAAAACTGTTACCACAATTCTGATTTTCCTAATCTCAGGATTAACAATTTTCGCTCAAACCACCAATCCAAATTTCGATGAAACTCTTGCTAAAAATTTGGGAGCCGACGATTACGGAATGAAACCATATGTTTTGGTAATTCTTAAAACAGGCGAGAATAAAACCACCAACGAGGAAGAAATCAACCTCCTTTTTAGAGGCCACATGGAAAACATCAATCGATTGGTAAAAGAAAATAAACTGATTGTTGCCGGGCCGCTGGGTAAAAACGACCAGACTTACCGGGGAATTTTTATACTGGATGTTCCTACTATCGAAGAAGCAAAAACTCTGGTACAAACCGATCCTGCAGTTAAGGAAAAACTTCTGGATGTTGAATTATTCCTCTGGTACGGTTCGGCTGCGCTTAAAGAATACCTGCCGGCTGCTGATAAAATCTGGAAATCGCAGCCATAAGAATTTTAAAAAGGATTTAATGAGATGAAACGAGCCATCACAAAAAGCTTTTTAAGACACAAGAGCATGATTATGGCGAGTTCCATGTGTTTCCATTAAAAAACAATAAATTATAAACACATGAAAATTGATAAAAAACCAATGAGCAACTTTGAAAATAAGGAGAAAATAATTCTTCGCGACTACCTGGCGCTGGAACGTACCCGGCTTGCGAACGAAAGAACATTGTTTGCCTATTTGCGCACATCTATTTATCTAATTCTTGGTGGAATCGCATTTTTGCAACTTGAAGGTTTGGAACAAATAAAATGGCTGGGTTATTTATCTCTTGGATTAAGCGTGGTGTTTTTGGTGGGCGGTATTTATACCTATTTCAAACTTAAAAATAAATTGAAGAAATATTATACCAGTGAAAATCCGGAGGATTGAATTTTGCTTCAGTTTCTCATCAATATTTACATTCCCCATTGCTTATGAATAGAAATATGAAGAATCAATACATATCTTCCTACTTTGATTCTCGAAAAACTTCAAAAAGAAACATTGGTTTTCTTAAAAAAAATTAAAAGTGATTAGCAGAATTATTATCAGAATTCCAATTAGTGCTGAAAGAAACAGATAATCAGCAATTGTCTCAAAAAGCTTTTCTCTGTTATCGTGTTTTGTCCGAATAGAAATAAAAGAAAAAATGCAGGAAAAAGTTAGCAATATAGCTACAACAGAAGTAAATTCATCAATTATATAAACTTCTGTCATGCTGGCAATATGTAATGAAGTGATTACGAAAAGGCAAAAACCGAGTAGACTTGCCGACGTATTTAAGATATGTTGAGACGTGTAATTTGCCATAATCCAAAAATAACAATAAATTTTTGTTTAGCTAAAATTATCAAATCTCCAAAATAATAATTGAATAATAAGAATTACTTAAAAATGCCCTGTATTTTGTAGATTTGAATAAAAGTGTTTGTATTCAAAATTTAACATCCAAAATTTGAAATGAGCGAGGATCTTAAGACAAGAAAAATGAAAACGTTTGAAAGTGATGTATCAAAAAAAGAGTTTCCGGTTTCTGAAAGAATTTGCGGGAAAACCATCCGAAGTTCGATTATTAAACTAATTCAAAAAGACCATCCGGAGTTTACTTCAGATAATTGTCTGACGATTGATGAACTGGATTACTACAGAGAAAAATACATCTCAGAATACCTGAGCGGACAAATGGAGGAATTGACTGAAATTGAAAAAGCTGTTCTGACATCACTATCCGAAAAAACAATTTTATCTGATCAGTTAGACGTTGATAAAAACCAGATTCTAACTTTTGGTCAGAGAATTGCAGATAAAGTGGCCTCTTTTGGCGGGAGCTGGACTTTTATCATTTCGTTTGGAATTTTTATTGCATTGTGGATTTCGACAAATGTTTACTGGCTTGTAAATAAAGGGTTCGATCCTTATCCTTTTATATTATTGAATTTAATTTTGTCGTGTATAGCCGCATTGCAGGCGCCTGTTATTATGATGAGCCAGAACCGGCAAGAAGAAAAAGACAGGGAAAGGTCGAAAAAAGACTATATGATAAACTTAAAATCGGAACTGGAAATCAGAATGTTGCACGAGAAAATCGATCACCTTATGATACATCAACAGCAGGAACTTCTTGAAATACAAAAGGTTCAGATTGAGATGATGAGCGATATACTTAAGCAGGTCAATAAAAATCAGAATTATAAGTAATTTTATTTAAGAATTACTTGTATTAAAATTAAATGCACATTGTTTTGATTTATATCGGAGTATTTTTTGGAATGTTATTCGAGGGCGAAATGGTAATGATATCATCAATGATTGCCGCTCACCATGGATATCTGAATTTTTGGATGGTTGTTGCAATTGGAATGGTTGCCGTTTATTGTGCCGACAGTTTTTACTTCACTCTCGGAAGAAAAAAAGGTGAAAAATGGCTGAATAAAAATCCAAAACTCAAAGATAAAGCCGCCATAATTCACAGGAAAATTGAAAAATATCCAATACTGATTTTCATCATTTACCGCTTCACCTTTGGATTGAGAAGCATTACACCTTTGGTAATTGGTACGAGTAAAACAAAAACAAGCACTTTTCTTTTGTACAGCGCTTTAAGTATTATTCTTTGGGCAACATTTTATGCATCAGTCGGGTATGTGTTTGGCGCATTTATAAAGTCGCAACTTGGGTATATCGAACACATTGAAAAATATATCATTGGGTTTCTGATAATTTCAGGCATTGTACTGATTTTACTGGTTCGCTGGAGAAAACAAAAAAAGGCTGCTTCAATTAGGTAATTGAGTTTAAAATTAATGCTTATCGCTCACAGATGAAACAAACTTACACCGAAGATAAAACCTTCACTCAAAATGACTTTCAGAAATCCCCGTTAACGAAAGGTGAATACGACAACTGCAGTTTTGTGAACTGCAACTTTTCGGAAACCGACCTTTCTGAATTTGTATTTGCAGAGTGTAAATTTACAGGTTGTAACCTGAGCCTGGCAAAACTCATAAAAACAGCTTTCCGCGATTGTAAATTCAGCGAGTGCAAAATGCTTGGTATTCAGTTTACCGACTGCAACCCGTTCGGACTTTCATTCAGTTTTGCGAACTGCAATCTCAGTCACGCTTCGTTTTACAAAACAAAAATCAAAAACACAGTTTATAATAACACACAGTTACACGAAACCGATTTTACCGAATGCGATTTAACGAGTTCGTTGTTTGATAATTGCGATTTGGCAGGATCGACCTTCGACAATACAATTATTGAAAAGGCCAACTTTACAACCGCTTTTAACTACTCGATTGACCCCGGAAACAACCGGATTAAAAAGGCAAAATTTTCTGTTCCCGGTGTTTTGGCTTTGCTGAATAAGTACGATATTGTAATCGTAAATTAAAGCAAAATGCAACCACAGTTTGTTACCATTGAACCAAAAAAGTTATTGGGCATTTGTCTCGAAATGTCGCTTGCCGAAAACCGTACCGGCGAACTCTGGCGAAGTTTTATACCCCATCTGAAAGAGATTGAAACACGGGTTGGCCACAATTTGTATTCGTTACAGGTTTACGACGAAAATTATTTTCAGAGGTTCGACCCCACCCGTGAATTTGAAAAATGGGCATTGGCAGAGGTTAAAAACTTTTCTGTGATTCCTGATGAAATGGAACCATTTGAATTGCCGGGCGGACTTTACGCGGTGTTTCAGCACAAAGGAATGGGAACTGAAATTTTTCAGTACATATTTTCAGAGTGGTTGCCCAATTCAGCCTATTTTCTTGACAACCGGCCTCATTTCGAAATTCTGGGAGAGAAATACAAACAGGGAAGTCCCGATTCGGAAGAGGAAATCTGGATTCCGGTAAAACAAAAAAATAAATTTAAAAAAAAATGACTGAAACTTTATCGTTTGCATTGCTTTGTTTTACCTCCTTATTTACACTTATAAATCCTTTGGGAACAATGCCCGTTTTTATGGCAATGACTTCGGAATTAACTATTGACCAACGAACTAAAACAGCCCG
>DATITY010000236.1:0-11154 GCA_035467235.1 Draconibacterium sp.
ACTTGTGCATATATGGGAATCTATCTTGAAAAAGCAAATTATCACAGAAAAGTGGTTGAGGCTTTGCGAAATATTCCTGAAATTGTTGAATGTCATTATACCACAGGTCAGTATGCTATTTTTATTAAAATTCAGACCAAAAATAATGTGCATTTAAAACAGATTATCGATAATGAATTACAGGAAATAGAAGGAATTGCACGGACAGAAACTTTTATTTCACTAGAAATGGATTTTAAACGGCAGGTTCCGATAAAATAAAAAAAAGAGGCTGGTGAACATTACCAGCCTTATTTTTTGTACCAACCTGCATACATTTCGTAGGCATTGGCAATTCTGACAATTTCACCTTCCAAAAGCTCCTTGCTGATTTCCTTGATTTTTTTTGCCGGAATTCCAGCATAAACACAGCCAGACTCAACAATTGTTCCTTTTGTAACTACCGAGCCTGCAGCAATAATTGTATTGCTTTCCACAACTGCATCATCCAAAACCACGGCATTCATACCAATCATCACGTTGTCGCGAATGGTGCAACCATGAACAATTGCACCGTGCGCTATAGTTACGTTGTTCCCAATATTGGTTGGCGATTTTTTGTATGTTGCATGTACTACAGCATTGTCCTGAATGTTGGTGTTATTTCCAACTTTTATATAATGCACGTCTCCCCTGAGAACCGTGTTGTACCATAAACTGCAGTTGTTGCCAATTTCCACATCGCCTATCAGGGTTGCGGTTTCGGCCAAAAAACAATTATCTCCAATCTGCGGAGTTTTCCCGTTTAATGATTTTATTAATGCCACTATCAATATTTATTTTAAATTGATTCAAATATATTAAAACCTGTAAATAATTGTATATGTCATTACCATCTTGTTAAATAATGGTTATTTTTGGCGGTTTGAAAAATTTTATTAAATAAAAAGTAAATCAATGAAGGATGCAAGAGTAATTGAACTGGAAGAAGTAGCCATCCGTTTTTCAGGAGATTCCGGGGATGGAATGCAACTTACGGGTACATTATTTTCGGATGCGAGCGCCCTGTTTGGAAATGATATTTCAACTTTTCCCGACTATCCATCCGAAATCAGGGCACCACAGGGAACCGTTGGTGGTGTTTCAGGTTTTCAGGTGCAATTTGGTAAAAAACAGATAAACACACCAGGCGATTATGCCCATGTTTTAGTTGCCATGAATCCGGCAGCGGTGAAAGCAAATGCAAAATTTATGAATCCGGGCGGAACCATTATTTATGATTCTGATACTTTTAATGAAAAAAACCTGGCTAAAGCAAATTTTGCTACCGACGATCCTTTTACTGAATGTAATTTGAATGATTATTATAAAATTCCGATTCCGATTACAAATCTCACAAAAGAAAGTTTAAAAGATTTCGGTCTTGACAATAAAAGTGTTTTGCGCAGCAAAAACATGTTTGCTCTTGGTTTGGTTTGCTGGATGTTTAGCCGGCCACTGGATTACATAGAAGAATATGTAAATACAAAATTTGGGAAAAAACCGGTAGTTGCTGAGTCGAATATAAAAGTTCTGCATGATGGTTATAATTACGGAATGACGATGCAACACATGACCCCAACGTACATGGTGCTTCCGGCAAACATCGAAAATGGAACTTACCGGAATATTAATGGAAACCACGCTACTGCCTGGGGATTTTTAGCTGCAGCCGAAAAATCGGGACTGGAGCTATTTATTGGTTCTTATCCGATAACACCTGCTACTGAAATTTTACAGGCGCTTACCGAACGTAAGGATTTGGGAGTAAAATCGTTTCAGGCTGAAGATGAAATTGCCGGAATTACTTCGGCAATCGGAGCAGCATTTGCCGGTAACCTGGCGGTTACAACAACTTCAGGTCCGGGTCTGGCTTTAAAATCGGAAGCCATCGGCTTGGCGGTAATGGCCGAACTCCCGCTGGTTGTTGTGAATGTGCAGCGCGGTGGTCCGTCAACAGGTCTTCCTACTAAAACTGAACAGTCCGATTTACTTCAGGCACTTTACGGCAGAAATGGTGAAAGTCCGGTTGTGGTTCTGGCTGCAAGCACTCCGTCGGATTGTTTCTGGTATGCGTATATGGCTGCAAAAATTGCTTTGGAACGAATGGTTCCGGTAATTTTGTTAACCGATGGATTTTTAGGTAATGGCAGCGAACCATGGAAGATTCCTAAAATGGCTGATCTTCCTTCTATAACGCCAAGAATGGCAAAAAATGCAGCTACCTATAAACCGTATGAACGTGATGCTGCAACATTGGCAAGGGAATGGGCAATTCCCGGCATGGTGGATTTTGAGCACCTGATTGGTGGTTTGGAGAAAAACAAAATGGGATCGGTTAGTCACGACCCGGATAATCACCAAAAAAATTGCGAGATACGCGAAGAAAAAGTACAACGCGTGGTTGATTTGGTGCCCGATTTAGAAGTTTGTGGTGATGATGACGGCGATGTTTTGGTCGTTGGATGGGGCGGTACTTATGGGCACTTAATCAGTGCAGTTCGTGAACTTAGAACAGAAGGTAAAAATGTAAGTCTGGCACATTTCAATTTTATAAAACCACTTCCTAAAAACACAACTGAAATTTTTAAGAATTTTAAAAAAATCATTGTTTGCGAACTTAACTTGGGGCAGTTTGCCAGTTATTTAAGAAACGAATTACCGGCGTATTCCTATCGTCAGTTAAACAAACTGAATGGATTGCCATTGACGGTGAATGAGGTTAAGGATAGCGTTAATAAATTATTGGAGGAATAAAAGATGGCTGAATTAAATTATACAGTTAAAGATTTTAAAAGCGAAAATGAGGTTCGCTGGTGTCCGGGTTGCGGTGATTATGCTATCATGAACGCTGTTCAGCGTACCATGGCAGGAATGCAAATTCCCCGCGAAAAATACGCTGTGATTTCGGGAATCGGATGTTCCTCAAGATTTCCGTACTATATGAGTACTTACGGTTTTCACACAATCCATGGCAGGGCAACTGCAGTAGCTTCGGGCGTAAAACTGGCTAATCCAGAACTTAGTGTCTGGGTAATTACCGGTGATGGCGATGCAATGGCAATTGGTGGAAACCACTTTATCCATTTAATTCGCCGTAATATTGATATCAACCTGATTTTGTTCAATAACCGTATTTACGGTTTAACAAAAGGACAATATTCTCCTACTTCCGATCGTGGTTTTAAATCGAAAACATCCCCATTTGGAACCATCGAAGATCCATTTGTACCCGGTCAACTCGTGATTGGCGCCCGCGGTACTTTCTTTGCCCGCACTATAGATAGTAATTTAAAACTGAGCCAGTCGGTTTTCGAAGGCGCCGCAAAACACAAGGGAACTTCGGCAGTTGAAGTATTACAGAATTGTGTGATTTACAATGACGGAATTCACGATGCCATTACAGATCCGGCTTTCAGAGCAGAACGTCAGTTGATTCTCGAACATGGAAAACCAATGCTTTTTGGTAATGAAAACGAAAGGGGAATTGTATTTGACAAAGGAAAACTGAAAGTGGCAATTATTGGACAAAATGGAGTAACCATCGACGATATTCTGGTTCATGATGCCAAAGAAACAGATCCAACATTGCACATGGCGTTGATTAATATGAAATTACCAGACATGCCTGTTGCTTTTGGAGTTATCAGAAGTGTGTCAGCACCGGTTTACGACACAGAAATGGTTGCTCAGATTAAACAGGTTCAACAAACCAGAAAAATAAATTGTGTTGATGAACTCCTGAATTCAGGAAATACGTGGGAAGTTACCGGGAACACTGGTTCCAATGGTTCTGGCTGCCCTAAAAATAAAGTGAATTAAGCGTTTATTGAAAATGAATATGTTAAGGCGCGGCAAACTTGCAGCGCCTTTTTGCTTTACTACAACATTAATTTAATTCAAACCATTTGGTTTTTATGATATAAATTCCAGAATTTAATTTAGGGTAATTTGCATAGGTTACCAGAGCTTCCGAATATTCAATTGGTTTATCCTGTACATATTCGTATAGCATTATGTAATTAGCAAGCGAAAAATCAACCGAATACCCCGCTATCAAAATATTCCAAAAGGCTTCTAATCGAAGATTTGACTCAGCAATAATTCTTTTATCAATCATTTTAAATTTCTCAGCGGGTAAAAGTGCCTTTATTTTGCTGTAATAATTTAAAGTTACAGTGCTTTTCATTTCTGCAGTAGTTATATTTTAAATATAAAATTAAGGTACTTTGAATAAAATACTGCAAAAGCAAATGCTGAATTAAAGAGTTATAATTTCTGATATTTAAATGGATATATACTGATACCGTCAACCAACGGAAAACTAAAAATGTATATTTTTAATATCAATCGGTTTCATTATTTCAAGATCCTGCATTGCGTTTATTAAACCGATTTTTTTATATCTCTGAATATCCTCAGGTGTAATTCGACATTTGAAAATTTTGTTTTCCGACAGAAGTTTTGCACGTTGAGTACCTGTTAAAAGCGGAGTATCTGGTGTCAACCATTTTCTACCGTCAAAAAAAACAATATTGGCAAAAGTACTGTCTGTTATACATCCGTTTTTTACAATAATGATATCATCACAAATTCCGCGCTTCTCAAAAAGCAAATTCAATCTGTCCCTGTCAGCATATTTAAAACCGTAATCAATTTCATTGTCTTCTATCAGTTTCAAACTTTGTATTTCGCGATATTGATGTGGTACAAACTCAATCTTTTCAATTTGTTTTGAGTAAATAACCCGGCAACGAAAAATTCCTTTTTTTGCAAATGCAGGGATCTCAATATTTTCCATCAGATTAATATTGGGTTGAATTCCAAAATATTCCACGCATGATTTTTCGAAACGTAACTGATGAAACTCCATATTACAGAGTTTTCCATCGCTGCATTTTATAGTTTCAAGTAATGGGTACATACACTTTTTTCAGCATTTCATCGTACTCTTTTTCTACCTCACTCATAAAAGTAATACCTCCGCCACTTTTGTAAATCAATTTTCCGTTCTGGTTTTCAATGAATCGGATTAACACGCAACTGTCAAGATTTTTCCCGTCGAAAATACCAAAAACGCCGGTGTAAAATCCACGTTCGTAATTCTCTGTTTTTTCTATTATTTCAAGTGTTTTCTTTTTTGGAGCTCCTGAAACAGAACCTGCAGGTAAAATTTTGAAAATGATATCTCCAATATTTTTAGCATAATTTTTTGGCAAATTGCCTGATATTTTTGAACTAACCTGCCAAAGATTTTTATTATTGGTTTGAATGTGACTCAGATACCTGAATTTTTCTACCTCTACATTTTCGGCAACCAAACTCAGGTCGTTTCTGATTAAATCGACGATGGTATTGTGTTCTGCAATTTCTTTTGAATCGGTTAAAATGATTTGTTCAGCATTCTCAATGTCAGCGTCAATGGTTCCTTTCATCGGGAAAGAAAATATTTCCCCATCCTCAATTTTAACAAACGATTCAGGTGAAAAACACACAAATTTATCTTTCAGATATATTTTATAGGGCGCTGAACTGACATGAAAAATTTCTTCCAGTGAAAGATTCGTTTCAACCTGAGTTGGTTGTGTATAATTTAAAAGATAAGTATCGCCGTTGTGAATGTGCCACATTACCTGATCAAAACCAGTTTTGAATTTTTCAAACGAAACCGGGGTGGTTTTCCAATATTTTAACACTTGTTTTTGCGACGGATCATTAAAATTCTTTTTATGAGGAGTTTGCCAAATTATTGTCTCTATCGAATTATCAATATTAAAAATTTGAGGGTTCAGCAGTAAAAAGTCAATTACAAAAACAAAAGGAGTACCTTCTCTTCCAAGGTGGTTCATTTGTTTCCTTTTTTTTTCTGCATTCGACATATGAAAGGCAAAAGTATTTATTTTTGCTTTATTTTGATTTCAAAAATCAATGTTAAATACAGTCAATATTTTTATTTTTGACTGAAATTTACATGAAATGGATATTGCCGCAAATATAAACTCGATTAAAGAAAAATTAACTGACGGGGTGAGGCTTGTTGCAGTATCAAAAACCAAACCCAACGCGGATATTTTGGAAGCGTACCATGCCGGGCATAAAATTTTTGGCGAAAACAAAGTTCAGGATTTAGTTCAGAAATACGAACAATTACCAAAAGATATAGAGTGGCATTTTATAGGTCATCCACAAACCAATAAAGTAAAGTTCATTGCACCATTTATACATTTAATTCATGGGGTTGATTCACTTAAACTTTTAAAAGTAATTGATAGCGAAGCAAAAAGAAATCATCGCGAAATAGCCTGCCTGCTTCAGTTTCATATTGCCGAAGAAGAAACAAAATTTGGCCTGTCATTAAACGAAGCACGGGAAATACTGGAAAGTGGTGAATTCAAATCTTTCAAAAATGTTATCGTTACGGGCGTAATGGGAATGGCAACTTATACTGAAAATACCCTGCAGATCAGAAATGAGTTTAAGATGTTAAATACTATCTTTAACACGCTTAAAAACGAGTACTTTTCGGAAATTAAAGCATTTGCCGAAATCTCGATGGGCATGTCAGACGATTATCTGATTGCAATTGAAGAAGGAAGTACTTTGATTCGTGTTGGAAGCAAAATATTTGGAGAAAGAAATTATTAACCACACATTAAACATTAAACTCAAAATAATGAGCAATTTAGAAACGACATATTTGGGATTAAAACTTAAAAATCCTTTGGTGGCAGCAAGTTCAGGACTAACAAGTTCGGTTGAAAAAATTGTGGAACTCGAGAAAGCCGGAATTGGTGGAGTCGTTTTAAAATCGATATTCGAAGAGCAGATTTACGGCGAAGTAACCAGTATGTTAAGCAAAGACACCCAAAACTCAGGTTACCCGGAAGCTGAAGATTATATAAAAAGTTACCTGCGCGACAATACCATAAAAAAACACATTGAGTTAATAGAAACGTCTAAGAAAGCTGTAAATATTCCAGTTATTGCAAGTATAAATTGCGTTTCAGCTGAAGAATGGACAACTTTTGCAAAAGATTTTCAGGATGCCGGCGCCGATGCACTCGAACTGAATATTTTCTATATTCCAACGGATCGTCATGAAAAACCGGGTGTTGTTGAACAATTGTACATCGATGTTTTAAGAAAGGTGAAAATGCAGGTTTCAATTCCGGTAGCGGTAAAATTTGGTATTTACCACAGCAATATTCTGGGAATGGCAGATAAACTGAAAGCAAACGGTGCGGGTGGAATTGTAATGTTTAACCGGTTTTATGAACCTGATATTAATGTTGAAACGCTGCAAATTACTTCATCTGAGGTTTTTAGTTCTCCGGCTGATATTCGTCGTTCGTTACGTTGGGTTGGAATGGTTTCATCATCAGTTACTCAGTTGGATATTGCTGCATCTACCGGTATTCACGACAGCAATGCAGTTATCAAACAACTGCTTGCAGGTGCCCGGGTTGCACAGTTGTGTTCAACAATGTACCTGAATGGAGTTAAAGTTGTTCCTGAAATATTATCCGGGATTTCTGATTTTATGAAAAAATGGAATTTCAAAAAAATCGATGATTTCCGTGGTCGCCTTTCCTATAAAAATATACCGGACCCGATGCTCTACGAGCGCTCCCAGTTTATGAAATATTTTTCCAACCGGTAGCAGCGAATTCGTAAAACATATGAATTAGTCCTGTAAATTTGTATTATCCGGTTTCATTGCGATATTTTATATCAATTATTAGAACTATTTTGGATTCAATTGGGTATTGTATTTGAAATTGTATTGTTGATACAATTTTTAAATTATGAAGATGTCACACCTCAAATCAGGCATATAATTAAATGATTTTCAATTTTTTCTGCTGTAATGGTTACATGTGATCACTGTTAAAAAAAGATAATAATTGTTTAAAAACAGGTTGGTTGATATAACAAATTAGTTATTAAAACGTACGTAAAAACAAATGAACAACGTATAGAGGGGTGTTATGAAAGCAGTAGAGAAAATCAATTACAGGTACAAGAACGAACTTCAATTCCGCAATAATTATTCCTTTTTTGAAAATGACTTGAGAATTAAACAGCTTGAAAATCAAGATTTTATAGTACCATGGCAATTGGTTGAAACCAAAAAAAAGGAAGTTTTAGTAGAATAAGTTTGTTGGAACGGTCATTTAAACTTTAATTAGTTTGGTTGGTAAAAGAAAGTTCAATCTTGTTTTCAGGATTGAACTTTCTTATTTCAGTTTAAGAAGAATTTCACTTAGAAAATATTTGTTTTGTTCTGATGCTGTTGGCATGGCATCGTTAATTTTTGCCACAGATATTTTCATGATTTCCGGACTGGGTAAATATTCCAGATTATCTGCCACAGTAAAAGCTTCAAATGCAATTTCCCAATCTTCATGAATAATCAAATCGATAAATACTGGCAGAAAAGTACTGAAATCCAATCCGTTTTGCCAGCATGCGGTTAATATTGATTTTCTGATTCCTTTGTATTTGTCGTCCTCGATTGCACGCACAAAGCTGTTTACTGTTTCTTTGTCTTTTACCGTTCCCAAAAGATTTATAATTTCCGATTCGATTTCGGTTTCAGGAGAGGAATTCAACAAATCGAAAAGGACAGGAATATAAAGCTTGTTTCCTTTTCTTTGAATTGCTTCAATTGCCGAAATAACGACATCGGTTTTTGTCGAAAACAGATTTTTTTTGATCTGCTCATCTATTTTTCCCTGATTCATATTAAATATTTGATTTCGCAAAATTACATTTTTATAGCAAAACACGCAGTCGAAATATTTGTAATCATAAATATCTACCTTTGCTGAACATGAAAAACATAGAGGAATTAGGTAAGGCAAATATTGGCCGGTTAATGCTGAAATATTTTATTCCGGCATTTATCGGGGTATTTCTTAATGCCCTTTACAATATTGTCGATCGTATCTTCATTGGGCAAGGTGTTGGTGCAGAGGCGCTTTCAGGTATCTCTGTTATTTTCCCGATTATGCTGATTATGATGGGTTTCGGAATGCTTATCGGCATTGGAACCGGTGTTTTGGTATCGATTAATTTGGGAAAAAAAGATATCGAAATGGCCGAAAAAACTATTGGAACCGGTTTTTCTCTCATGTTTCTGGTTTCGGTAAGCGTTATGATTGTTACTTACATGTTGAAAGAAACTATTTTACATTCGTTCGGTTCCACTCCTGAAACTTTTCAGTATGCCAACGATTACCTGAACATTATTTTGGCAGGAACACCATTTATGGTTATTGGTTTCTCGTTAAACAATGTTATACGTTCCGAGGGAAATGCAAGAATAGCAATGATTTCGATGATTTTAAGTTCGATTTCAAATGTGATTCTGGATTATATTTTTATTTTCTGGTTTGATATGGGTGTAAAAGGGGCAGCATATGCAACCATAATTTCAATGTTTGTTTTAATGGTTTGGGTACTGATGCATTTTAGGGGAAAACGTTCGGTTATTAAGCTGAAAAAAAAGAATATACAAGTTGACTGGAAAATTTTAACCGAAATTGTGGCCATTGGAATGGCGCCATTTGCGATGCAAATTGCCAGCAGTTTTGTGCAAGGATTACTGAATAAAAAATTAATAGCTTTTGGTGGTGATTTGGCTGCCGGAGCTATGGGAATTATCAATTCGGTTTTAACCTTGTTTATCATGGCAATTGTTGCTATTAACATGGCCACTCAGCCTATTATCGGCTTTAATTTTGGTGCAAAATCAATGCACCGGGTTAAGGAAGCGCTGCGAATTTCGATGATTGCAGCTACCATAATTGCAGTTGGAGCGTTTATTATTATTGAGACAATTCCGGGATTAATTGTAAAAATGTTTAATAATGATAGCGAGATTTTGTATGATATTTCGGTGAGAGGTATTCGAATTGTAATTCTGGCATGGCCGATTGTTGGTTTTCAGGTTGTTGCATCCAATTTTTTCCAGTCGGTAGGGAAAGCAAAAATTGCCATGTTTGCCACACTTTTTCGCCAGGTAATAATGTTAATTCCACTAATATATATATTTCCCGGATTTTGGGGAATCAGCGGTATCTGGATTGCTTTTCCGGTTGCTGACTCCATGTCGGCTATAGTAGTTTCGTTTTTGTTAATTCGTGAATGGAATAAATTAACAGCATTTGATAATCTGGCATTCGAAACAGCGCGGTAAATTATTTTGGCAACGCTTTTTATCAATAGGTACTATTCAGATTTGGGGTAAACAAAGCGGTCACCAGTATCTCTTATAACATTTTCTTTCCATTTATCCGAATATCCCGGGAATGACGGCGGCTGCGGATAATCCCATGGATTACGCAGAAATTCGCCGTCTTTTTCCTGTTTCAGATTTCCGTCCAAATATTTTACCTGGAGAAATTCTCCCAGCTCTTTCCATTGTTTTACGGTGGTATTTGCCATATTTCCTGAAAAATCGGTAAGGAAATTCCGCGCCAGTAACGGATTTTCTTTCCATACAGAAAGCGCTGCTGCATCAACTGCCGGAGTGAATTGGGCAAATTTATTTTCAAGTTCGTTTTGCACTTTTTGAATATCGGGCATTACACGGTTATAGAACAAGTAGGCAAAATGCGCCACGCGGTTAAACACCCAGAAAGCCGCGTCATCGGTATAAGTAAGTATATCTCCATACCCTTCCGACCAGGATTTTGGAACACTGGAAATTCCGCAGTAAAAAGGTACATAAACGGTTGTGCCTGCATCATCAACGCCAAACCAATTAATTCCGCCAATTGGGTCAGGAAGCCAGTTGCGCATTTGTGCGATAAACGAAAAACCTGTTTGCTGGGTAACTACAGTTCGTTCATTAAAATATTCCTTGTCTTCGTATTTCCAGGTGAGGCCGCGCCAGCGGTAAGGCAATCCAAAAGGGCCGGCGCCTGCATCTTTCGACATATCAAGTTCTGTCCCCTGTAAATGATTGCGTTTGAAACTCATTAAATCCTTCGGAGTTAATTTGCGATTTGGTTTTATAAAAAGCGGCATCCTGTCTTTGGAAATATCACCTTTGGCATATTCCCAGTATTTACCCATTTCGTCAGAAACCTCATTAAACATGCTCCAGACACGTAATTCACAAAACCGGGC
>DATITY010000237.1:0-3084 GCA_035467235.1 Draconibacterium sp.
ACCTTTCAAATTAATTATATCTCTTATATTGTGATGAACAAAAAGCGAATAATTCCATTTGTCGCCCTCTTTGAAACCGAAATTATCTTCCGATAAAACAAAACCATTTTCTGTGCGCGGAACCAAAAAGAGCTGATTGGGATCGAAAAAATTCTGATAATTCATGCTTCTTTTCAGCAAATTCAAATGGTCGTCAAATTGATTGATTACTTCCTTTGCAAACTGAGATAAAGCCCAATCGTTATAGGCGTATTCAACGGTGCGGGTAACCGATTCGGGATAATCAGAAGACACAAAACCATTCAGAATGTATGATTCCAAATCCGGCTTTTTCTTTTCATCAGATAAAAGTAGATTTTTCATGGCTGCGTATGCCAGCATTTTATCAAAACCGGTAATACCTTTTAAATACGAATCTACAATTATGGGGATCGAATGAAAGCCTGTCATCGGTTCAACGGGCAATTGTCCGGTTTGCCGGTAAATATCAAGCATCGAAATAATCATATCATTTTGTCGGTTTGGCGCAATAATACAGAGAAGTGGATGCAGAGACCGAAAAGTATCCCAGGGCGAAAATGTACCATATTGGTTATCACCGGTTGCCTGACGTATTTTTCCATCGTGCCCCAGATAAGCGCCATCCACATCCGAAATAATCCAGGGAATAAGCAATGAGTGATAAAGAGCGGTGTAAAATTTTGTTTTATTGGGAACAGAACTGTCGTGAATTTCGATTACTGATAATTCTTTTTCCCAGGCATTTTGGATTTCCTCTTTTAAGGCATCAAAATCCCACCCGGAAATTTCAACATTTAAATTTTTTTTTGAATTGCGAAAACTAACCGATGATGAACTTAATTTTACCAGAAGCGTGTTGTTTTCTGTTTTATCGAAAGTAAAAATGTAGCCATCCCCTGATTTTTCTGCACTTTTCCATGCAGTGCCAAACTCAATCCAGGTATTTCGATTTGATCCTTTTACAGTGGTTCCTGCTTCCATTTCTAATATGCCCAAATCGCCAACAAATATTTTCGGGTTTGTGTTTCTGTTATAAACAAAGCGAAACATTCCTGAGCGGATTGAAGTAGTTGCTTCAATGGTAGTGCCGTTATCAGAGAGCATTACTTTATAGTAACCGGGTTCTGTAATTTCGTTTTTATGGGAAAATGGCCGAAAATCAGTATTTAATTCAAATTTGCTGAAATTTTCGACTGGCATGATTTTAATATTCCCCGCTGAACCATTTGGATAACCACTCAAATGCCCAAGGCAGCTAAAGAAATAAATTACAGAATCACGGTAATCATAACCTTTGCCCGATGAAATCCGGGTTTCGGGAGTTAGCTGTATAAAACCAAAAGGAGCAACTGCACCAGGAAAAGTTCGTCCGTGACCATCCCAGTTTGATGGCTGAGATGCAGGCGCTGTTCCAATAAAGGGATTTACATATTTCAGCTTTTCTTTCCCGGTTGCCGGAACAGACAAAAACAATATAAAACATATAAATATCAATGAATTAACCGAGGTATTGATCCTTAATATACAACGCCCCTTTTCATTTTGGCAGAAATGTTCAAAATAATGCATGGTGCTTTTGCTTTAATTCAACCTTTCAACGACCCAGGTTAGGATATCATTTGCAGAAAGGGGGAAGTGCTAAACACATCCCCCTTTTATTCATTCTTTTCTTAATAAATCCTACATTCCGGCGTATCCCGGATTTTGTTCAATTGAGCCATTACTGTTATCAATTTCCCTTTGCGGGTAGGGCAACAATCTATGCGTTGCAGGCACAAATGTACGAACAGGTTTATACGTTCCTTCAGCAGGCAGTTTATTGTAAACTTCAGCCGCAAGCCCCCAGCGTACCAAATCAAAATGACGGTCTCCACCTTCGAAAGCAAGTTCCATTTGTCTTTCATACATCAGGTCGTTGAAAGTTGGCGCTGCGATTGGGTCTAATCCTGCACGCTGACGAACCAGATTAAAAGATGCTGCAGCTGCAGCAACACCAACAGTCCTGTTTGTCGGTCCTCCACCATTGAGGTTCATGATTGCTTCGGCATGAAGTAATAAAATATCGGAATACCTCAAAGCCGGAACGTTAAGTCCTGCTGCCCAGCCAACATAATTATCTGCATAGGGTGACATGTATTTAATACAAACCACAGGCGACTGGTTGTTAGGTGCCTGAAGAATATCTGTAAAACCATTATAAGTAATCACGTCAACGCCACGTTTTGCAACAGTTGCTGATTTTCTTAAATCACCTTCCTGATAAGAATTGTAGAAATAAAGTGTAGGACTTACCAATCTCCATCCTTCTCCCATTGGTTCATCGTGGGTTCCGCCCCAGACATTATTGGGCAATAATAAAACGGGGGTAATTGGATATTCGTCCAAACGGGCTCCCAATCCCCAAAGTATTTCACTTTCATTTTCGTGTTCTATTGTAAACAACTGCGCATAGTCAGAGAAAATACTATGTTTTCCTGAAGAAACAACTGTTTCACATGCCGTTTTTGCCTCATTCCATTTTTTCTGATAAGCATAAACTTTTGCCAGTAAACCCCAGGCCGCTCCAAGTCCCGGCCGGCCTTCCTGGTGTTCCCACGAAAGTTGTTCAGTAGCAGTCTTTAAACTAGATTCAATTACTTCCCATGTTTTTGCTTCATCTGCTCTGGTCAGCGACGATTCTGCATCTTCCGGATTATAAATGGGTAAACCTCCGTACCGTATTGTTAGCTGAAAATATGCAAATGCCATCAGGAAATTTGCTTCTCCCAAAATCCTTTTTTGCTGCGAAGCATCCATTGCAATATTGGGAACATTGTATAAAACATCGCTGGCGCGTTTAATTGTTTTATAATATGACTTGTAGCTGTTTAAGCTGAGGTCTCCTTCGGTGTTTTGGATTGCCCTGAATTCTGACATTGCAACAAAATCTGCATACGGATCATTCATATATGCGTTGTCACTGAAACATTCCATGCCACACCACTCTTCGCCGCCAAGAGCTTCTTCATCCTGTAGCGGGCTATAAACACCTGCCAAAGCTGATTCAGCCTGTTCGGCAGATTT
>DATITY010000238.1:0-3792 GCA_035467235.1 Draconibacterium sp.
TCCCGCAGGCAATGAAACAACCATTTCATTTGATGGAAATTATAGTTTTAATGCGGGATGGAATATTGAAATTTATAATTTAAGCGGGCAATTAAAACTGAAACAAGATAATTTACGAACGGAAGATTTCAAGATAAATCTGACCGGCTGGGAAAAAGGAGTTTACATGGTTCTCGTTAAAAACAGAAATTTATCGCTTACAGGAAAACTGGCTGTTACAGGTTCCGGGAAATAGGCATTTCCGGCTCAAAACTGTCTCTTATTTACCCAATTGAAAAAGATTTACTGCATTGTCGTGCAGCATCATCGATGCAATTTTCAATGCTTCCTCTTCCGAAAAATATCCGTCATTTACCTTTTCAATCAGAACATTTGAAACAATTTCCCTGGCAAAAAGCAAATGCCCGTAAACATTTTCGATGTTGTGATAGTCGCCTCCAAAAGCCATGATTTTATTTGCCGGAACGGTTTCAAGCCACTCGTGCAGGTATCTTTCACTATACGATGGCGAAATAATGTACAGCCAGCAAAGGTCGATATACACATTCTGAAAGTTTTTGGCCAGGGTTGCCAGTTCGCCGCCGTAAGGATATCCGCCATGAAAAAGGATAAATTTCACATCGCGGTATTTTAAAAACAGGTTGGCCAAAAGTGCAGGATTCGAATTTTCGATGTAATTTCCGTCGCCGGCCTGTAACCCGGTGTGAATCTGGATAGGTTTGTTGTATTTCCGGGCCAGCTCAATGGTGCGGTGCCACATATAATCGGAAAGTGGTTTTACTGAATCAAAAGACAGAGGATTTTCGCTTTGTTGAATTTTCGCGAATATTTTTTGTGCCGTTTCCTTGTCAACATCTTCATAAAACTGCGAACGGCTGTAGGCAGTTCCATTTTTTACGGCTACAAATCCCTTTTCCAAAGCTTTCTGAAAATCCTTTTCAAGTGAAGCAGTCAAGTCGTCAACCGATTGAATTTTCATTTCGTTTTGTTGAGCCAGTTTTTCAAAATCCTTTTTCGAACTCAACCCGTAATAACCAAACCGCTGAACATATCTGAATTTTGCCGGGTCGCCATAACTGCGGTCGTTTCCATCGACAATCACAAAATCAGCTTTGCATTTCTCTTCGATTACATAATTGAACCAGTCGGTTTTGTATGCCTCTTTTATTTTTGCTGAAAGTGGTTCAACAGTGGTTTCATCCAGCTTATCAATCCCGAAAAGTTCTTTGATGGAAAGTAAAACCACCCGGTTGTATGCTGTATTATTTGATTTTTCCCACCAGGGTTTTATCATGTTCCATTTTTGCATTACTGTCAGCGATGTGTCGGAAAGCATACCATCGAAAACAGCTTTTTCCATTCCGCCCGATTTGATATCGTCATCGGCATAATGGTGCAGCAGCAAAGAAAAATCGCACATGCTGCTTTTGGCTATTCCTGCAGGATTCATCAGATGTTCATGTGTATCGACTATCCTCAGTGAATCGATATAATTTCTGATTCGTTCTTCGTAACCTGCTTTTGCCGGTTGGTAAATCCGAACCTGCGCCTGAACCAACACCGATGATAATGCCAGAATAACGATGAATTGCAATTGTTTCATAACGGTTATATTATTTAATCCTTTTGATTTTAATATTTCTGTACCACGATTCATCTGTGTGGTTTGTAATTACAATGTGACCTGTGCGACGTTGTTCAAAACCGGGATATTTTGCATATTTACTCAACTGAAACAACGAATCGAATTCGGCAGAACCAAATTCAAATTCAACCACTTTAATACCGTTTAACCAGTGTTCGCCATGATTTCCGTTAAGCACGATTTTGCTGCTGTTATACTCACCTACCGGTTTAAGCTGCACATTTTCAGGTGCGTACATTTCGTAAAGCGCTCCTGTAAACTGGTGTGGCTTCAGGTCTCTGTACGTTTCGTGGTCGTTATCAAGTATCTGGTATTCAAAACCCAACGCCGAATATTTCGAGCCCCATGCATTGGTAAGTTCCTCCGAAACATTATATTTAATTCCACTGTTTCCGGCTTCTTTGATTTTCCATTCGAACGACAATTCGAAATTATCGAAGGTATCGGTGGTCATCAAATCACCGCCGTTTATTTTTTCTCCATTTGGCATTGGCGGAACAAGTCGGCTGTCAACTTTGTGAATTTCGCCGTTTTCAACTTTCCAGTTGTTTGTTTCCACAGTGTCTCTGCCCAAACCACGCCAGCCGCTAAAGGTTTTCCCGTCGAATAGCAATTCCCACCCCTCTTCGATTTCATTTTTTGTTAACTGGTTATTACTTTCTTTAGCAGAATTAGTGCAACAGCAAAAAAATCCGGCAAATACAATCCCTGCTATTATCTTTTTCAATGAAGACATTCCTTAAATTTAATTTGTTTTACAGTGGTTGAAATTACAAAAAATAAATAAAGTGGTTTAAGAAAATACCTGATATGAGAGACAAAATTACATTAGCTGAAATGGCCAAAAAGATGGAGTTTGTACAAGTAAAAACGTGAATAAATTTAAAAGGATAAAAATATGATGTCATTGATTTTTTCGATACTGATTATACTCATTTCCCTATTCGGGCAACCGGCTGGAAAACAAATAAACTGAATAATTCAGATTTTCAATGGGATGGTAAAATATGGAAATGATTGGTTAAAACCAATGTTTTTTATTGCGAGGATATTTACGCGATTATCCAATCAAACGAACAGTTTCTTGATGTGGAATGCGAACTGGGCGGCATTTTCAGCACACCGGTTATTCATGGAAATTACATGATTATTACGAGTACCAATGGGAAGTTGTATTGTTTGGAGAAGTAAAAGGTTCATGAAATGGTGTCGGACCGGATTAAGTGGCGATTTCCTGTGCGTCGGGGATGAACCTTTTTTGCGAAACATAAAGCTTGAAATATTACTGAAATACGCAGTAATTAATCCGTTTGCAGTCTACTGACAATATTATTAATCAGTCAGTTTTGAAATAATCTTTCTTACTTGTTCTTTGGTTGGTTTTTCAATGTGTCCCATGATTAATAATTGTCATAAATTGAGTCGTTATCGGCGTATCCCTTTAAAAATTGACTTTGTGTTGCTTCCTGAAAAATCAAGTCGTCATATATATCCGAATCATCAACCAGCACGATAACACGAACATCCTTATCCTGTTTAACTTTTAACTCTGTTTGTATCTTTGCCGGAATCAAAATTCGATTGTTTTTTATCTTTGATTTAAATTCTAATGCTCTCATATTTAACATCTTTTCACAAAGGTATTCAATTTATTTAAACGGTTCTAATCTTTGAACGGGGTCTTTATTCGCCTTGTTTTTATCGGTTTGTTGTTTTTTCACTCTCATTTTTCCCTGAATTCCAGAATGTCGGCAGGCTGGCATTCCAGCACTTTGCAAATGGCTTCCAGCGTCGAAAAACGGATTGCTTTTGCTTTTCCCGTTTTTAAAATGGAAAGGTTCGAAAGCGTTAAGTCCACCTTTTCAGAAAGTTCGTTTAACGACATTTTCCGTTTGGCCATCATCACATCAAGATTTACGATTATTGGCATGACTTATACGGTTAAGTCGATTTCATTCTGAATTTCAATTCCCTTTTTAAAAACCCTGCCAATCACCAAAAGTGCAACACCCATAAACAGCCACACATCGGCACCGCCCAAATTCAAATGCTGAATATCGGGCATGTTTACACCCTCTGCCACAAAATTCTCTGTGTCTTTTGCACCCCAAAACGAAAAAAAGCCGATGCCCAAAGCCAGCCAGGCA
>DATITY010000239.1:0-2543 GCA_035467235.1 Draconibacterium sp.
CGTTCACAAGCGAAATTAACTCCTCCTGAATATAAAAATCTTCGAGTTTTTTTAAATAATTTTTAAAATCAGGTTTTGTCATAGTCTGCAGCACTCTCTTTTTTTCGTATTCAATTGACGATGATATTTTCAACCGTGCTGCTTCATATACGGCGTCCGCCAGTTCATAAACAGAAACAATTAATTTTCTGTAAATTTTTTGCCGTTCAGGATCCTGAATCCCTTCAACCGTATATTTCAGCATGTAATTGTAAGTCTGTTCCAGATTACGCCAATCATCGCGGTAAATCTCGAGCACATTTTCGCCAATCATTTTTTCAAGCAAATCGAAAGCAGGTTTTAACTTTCGATCTGCCAGGCTGTGGCAAACATCGCTGTATATTATTTTGAGTTCTTTATCAGTCATACTGTTTCTATTCATTCAAAAATAAGGTAAAACCTGAATGCAACAAATAACTAACCAATGTTTCATTTCGGTTGTTTTGTCGTGAAAAACCAACAGAAACCTGCCAAAACGATTAAATAACAGGATTTTTACCACATAGACACATAGAACACAATAGATTTAAGTAAACACATTTACTTTTACCATTTGGCTTTTTTAATTTATGCTACACTTTTGGTCGTTTGTAATTGCCACGATAAGTCCGGGCTATCAATTCTGCAGCTTTTTTGTTATCCATAACAGTTTGGGTTTTTGCATCCCATTTTACTTCTGTTCCCGTGTAATACGAGATCATTCCCAACTGCACTGTAGCTGTTGACTGAAAAGCATCTTCAACCGTGCAACTAATCAACCCTTTATTCTTTGCTTTGGCTGCATTAATAAAATCGGCAACATGATTTTCCTGCATCATTTCAGTGGAAATATCCATCACCTCCTGCTGCTGATTTTTACCTGCTGGCATCATTATCAGTTTATTGTCCGATGCAAACAATGTGGCTTTTTCGCCATAAAAGAAAATGCCATTATTGAACTGGGTATTCAAATCGCCGGTTCCCCAAAGCCGGTGCTGCCAGATAACAGGACACTGTTCGAAATTCAGTATTGACCGGAGTGTGTCGGGTGTTGTGATTTTACCCGCGAGTGTAATTAGTCCGCCAGTGGTGTTAAAGGACGTTGGCATACCAAAATCCATAATTTTACGGATGATATCAATATGGTGGATACCCCAATCGACAAAATGACCGTTTCCGTATTCCTTTTCGAGACGCCATGCTTTATGCCCGATGTTTGGGCGATAGTCGAGTTTTGGCGCCGGTCCACACCAGGCTTCCCAATCGAGTGTTGCCGGCGGTGCCTGAATTGTGGTATCGGATAGAACCGGATTATAATGAATTTGTGCCCCGATTTCATGCACTTTACCAAGCTTACCTGATTGTATTAATTCTTTTGCTTTTTTAAATGCATTGCTTTGTCTTCGCTGGAAACCAACCTGGACGATGTTGTCCGCTTTTTTAGCTGCTGCAACCATGGCTTTTCCTTCATCAATATCGTATGCCAGTGGTTTTTCGCAGTAAATATCAAGACCCTTTTCGCAAGCTGCAATAAACTGAAGGGCATGCCAGTGTGGTGGAGTTCCGATCATTACCGCTTCAAGGCCTTTTACATCAAGCAATTCCTGATAATTTTTAAAACCTGCCGGGCGACTTCCCTGTAACTTTTCAATTTCATCGATGCTGGTTTTCAGGTGATCAGAATCCACGTCACAAACTGCGATAACTTCTACCCCACCAACTTTCAGTGCTGCAGTTGTTATAACCATTCCATACCAGCCTGCTCCAATTAACCCGATTTTAAGTTTTGCATTTTGCGCAAATGCCGGGAAGTTAATTGCTGTTACCAGGGCCGCAGTCCCAAGGGTTGTTTTTTGAATAAAATTTCGTCTGTTCATTATATCAGTTTAAAGTTTAAAGTTCCGAGTTCAAAGTACAGGGTTCAGGGTTCAGGATTCAGAGTTCAGGGTTTTCATAAATTTTAAACCCGAAACTCTGAACGTTGAGCTTCTACTGCACTCCTTTTACATTCATTTTTAATGTGTAAACGCCTTTGCGTGCGGTAACAAACAGGATGTTGCGCTTTTTTCCACCAAAGCAAACATTGGCCGGACTTTCAGGAAATTCGATTTCTTCAATTAATTCGCCTTTTGGATTGTAAACCCATACTTTACCCGAAGTCAGGTAAACATTTCCCTCATCGTCAATGGTCATACCATCACTGCCCTTGGGTGCAAAAAAGGTTTTATTTGCCAATGTACCATCGGGTTGAATATCGTATTTCCAGGTTTCATTGGCCTCTATATCGGCAACATACAATGTTTTTCCATCGGGAGTTCCTATTAATCCGTTGGGTGTTTTAAAATCATCGATTACCCTGATAATAGTTCCATCCTGACCTAAATAATAAACTCCGCGCACATCCTGAATTTCTTTGTGCCCTTCAGGCCACCATGAACGGTGATAATAGGGATCAGAGAAATAGAGTCCACCTTTTGGTGAAATCCATAAATCGTTTGGCGCATTCAGATGTTTCCCGTCGTAGC
>DATITY010000240.1:0-4187 GCA_035467235.1 Draconibacterium sp.
TCGATAAAGACGGCCTTCATCCTTTCGCTACCGGCGCCTGGCGGGCTCCCGGTAATTATACGAACACTTTTGGGCGCGAATCGCAAATCGATATCATGGCAAACAAAATCGGGATGGATCCACTGGAATTCCGTTTGAAAAATATTAGCGACAAACGTGCTGAGAATTCCCTGAAATTGGCTGCTGAAAAGTTTGGATGGACAGCACAAAAACCGCCCAAAGGCACCGGACGTGGAATTGCAGTGGGAACTGATGCCGGTACACTGGTCACTGTTATTGCTGAAGTTACGGTTGATTCAAAAACCGGGAAAGTGAAAGTGAACAGGGCGGTAGTTGGTCAGGACATGGGACAGGTTGTCAATCCAGAGGGAACCATTATTCAGGCTGAAGGTTGTGTAAATATGGGACTTGGTTATACGTTAACCGAGGATGTTGAATTTGACTGGGGCGAAGTGAAATCGGCCAATTTTGGTGATTACCATCTGCCGCTTTTTTCAACCATTCCCGAAATAATTGAAACTGAACTGGCAGATGCAATGGACCAGCCGCCACAGGGCGGAGGTGAACCGGCCATAATATGTATGGGGGCCGCAGTGGGCAATGCTATTTTCGAAGCCTGCGGGGCAAGGATTTTCAGAATGCCGTTTACGCCTGAAAGGGTTTTGGCTGCTATGAAAAACATCTGATAACAGAACTTCGGAAACGAAGAAATTCATTCATGAAGTTTTTAAAATTCCGAAATACCAGGTTGAAGTACTTTAAAAAGTACATTGAAATAACAACGTTATAAACAGTCCTTTCTCCCCTCCTTTGGAGGGGCGGGGGGAGGCTAAATATACCAAAATGAAAGAAGCAGAATCATACCAGGAATACACCCCGGAAGACAACAAAGTGCTGGCTTTGAGACGCAGGGATTTTTTCAGGATCATGGGCGGAGGTTTGTATGTTTTCTTTAACATTGGAACCCCTGTTGACCTGTTTGGCGCTGATGGCGAACAGCAACGAAGAAGTTTGCCAACCGATTACAACGCGTTTCTTCATATCGCCGAAAATGGCGAGGTTTCGTGCCTCACCGGGAAAATTGAAATGGGACAGGGAATCATTACTTCCTTGCCGCAAATGCTCGCCGATGAACTTGACGTGTCAACCAACCAGGTTAAAATGGTGATGGGCGACACACAGCTTTGTCCGTGGGATCAGGGAACATTTGGTTCGCTAACCACCCGCGCATTTTCTCCGTTTATGCGAAAGGCGGCCGCTGAGGCACGCGCGGTTTTGCTCGAAATGGCTGCCGAAAAACTAAACACTGAAGTTGGGCAACTGGCAGTCAAAGATGGAATCGTCTTTATCAAAGACAAACCAAACAAAAAAGTGTCGTATGGAGAGTTGACCAAAGGCAAAATAATCGAAAAACACCTCGACATTAAACCCGATTTCAAGGATTATGCTGAATTTAAAGTCATGGGGAAATCTTTTTCCCACCGTGATGCAGTTATTAAAGTGAAAGGGGAAGCCAAATTTTCTGCCGACTTCCGGTTTCCGGGAATGTTGTATGCCAAAATTCTGAGGCCTCCTTCGCACGGGGCCAAACTTACCACTGCCGACACTTCGGAAGCCGAAAAACAAAGCGGGGTAAAGGTGGTAAGGGAAAATGATTTTATTGCAGTACTTCACGAAAATCCCGAAAAGGCCGAACAGGCGTTGCGTCTGGTAAAAGCTGAATATTCTTTCAATGAAAAAAAGGTGGACGATAAAACCATTTTTCAATACCTTCTCGATTCGAATCCTGAAGGAAGGGAGAACAAAAGCCAGGGCGATCTTTCCACAGGAAAATCATTATCGGCAGAAATCATAGAAAGCGAATTTCACGATGGTTACAAAGCCCATGCTACCATGGAACCTCATGCGGCTGTGGACATAATGGAAGGCGACAAAATAACCGCATGGATATCCACGCAAACACCTTTCCCGGCGCAGGAATCCATTTCGCGGGAACTTGGAATTCCACTTGAAAACGTACGTGTAATCCCTCCGTTTCTGGGTGGTGGTTTTGGAGGAAAATCTGCCCACAGGCAGGGAATTGAAGCTGCACGGCTCGCAAAAATGACCGGAAAACCGGTGATGGTAGCCTGGGACAGGAAAGAGGAATTTTTTTACGATACTTTCCGTCCGGCAGCTGTGGTGAAAATAACCTCGGGAATAGACAAATCGGGAAATATCACGCTTTGGGATTACCACCAGTTTTTTGCCGGGGCGCGTGGTTCCGACACCATTTACGACGTACCTCACCAAAAAACAACCAGTTACGCTGCAAATGATGTACACCCGTTCGGGACAGGCGCATGGCGGGCTCCGGCCAATAATACCAACACTTTTGCACGCGAATCGCAAATCGATATGATGGCTGCCAAAGCCGGAATCGACCCGATTGAATTCAGGCTGAAAAACCTGAAAGATCCGCGAATGATTGCGGTTCTGGAGGCATTGAAAGAAAAAACAAACTGGAAACCTGCCAAATCACCCAGCGGACGCGGATATGGAATTGCCTGCGGCTTCGATGCCGGAACTTACGTTGCTCACATGGCCGAGGTGAAAGTGGATAAAAAAACCGGTCATGTTCAGGTGCTGCGCGTTGTTTGCGCCCAGGAGATGGGATTTTGCGTGAACCCGGAAGGTACATTAATTCAGATGGAAGGATGCATCACCATGGGACTTGGATATGCATTGAAAGAAGATGTGGAATTTACCGGAGGCGATGTGAAAACAGAAAATTTCGGGACTTACGACATTCCAAAATTCTCGTGGCTGCCAAAAATTGAAACCGTGGTTCTCGACCGCAAAGAACCGCCACAGGGCGGAGGCGAACCAGCCATCATCTGCATGGGAGGCGTTATTGCCAACGCCATTTTCGATGCTGTGGGTGCACGGCTTTACCAAATGCCAATGACACCTGAACGTGTGCTGGCGGCGATGAAATAAGGGTTTTCGTTTGCAATTTTCTATTATCAGGAGTATTGATATGTAGTTTCCTGTATATTTAAAACTTCAGGCAATCACTTTGAAAAATAACAAAGCCGCCCCGGTTGAATGAAGCGGCCTTGTTACAATTAAGTTGAATAGAAGATCTTTTACTGTTTAATTATTTTATTTATTGTGGATCCGTTATCTGTAATGACCTCAACAATATAAATGCCTTTTACAAGGTTTGAAAAGTCAAGACTGGTATTATCCTTGTTGTTGGCAACAACCTTGATAAGCGATCCGTTTGCAGCAGTTATCCTTATTTCCCTGATTTTTTCTTTTGCTATAATATTCAGCGTATTAGCCACAGGATTAGGATATAATACGATATCGCTGGTTTCAAGACTGTTAACAGCGATGGAGTTGCTTTTTAGTGATGAAAAACTTTTTGATACAACTGCAAGTGTTACCACATTTCCTGTACCGGTGGTATTGGTTCTACCTTTAATCGATACAGCATCAAAATAAATTTTATCAGTAGTATTTTGGCCATTAATCTGAATCCTGAACTTAGCCGTGTTATTGAACGAAGTAGAATTCATTGTGACTGTAGCAACATAAAATCCATTGTCAGTTACAAAATTAGTTCCTGAAAACGTTGAAGCTGACTTGAAGGTGGCAATGGTGCTCCAGCTTGAGCCATTATTGCTGCTATAACTCAGTGTAAATGTTTTTTTTGCCTCCATCCCTGCTGCTGTAAAGTAAAATTTGACTTCAGCCTGGCTGTATCCGGCAAGAAGCAGCGTTGGAGTGGTGGCATTGGTTCCTTTCGACTGAATCAGGACGGACCCCGAACCTTCGAAAGCATAGGTTGAATTGTTTGACCAGATACAGTTGGAAGTATTGGAAGGAACCCAGCTTTCCAGATTTGATTCGAAGAAATATCCAGCAACCGGAGTTTCAACTATTATATCACCATTTGTCGTAATTGATAACTCATTTGAAGGAGTGCTGTTACCGGCAGCATCTTTTGCTGTAACGTAAATTGAATATTCAGTATTTGCATTCAAACCAGTGATTGTATAAGTTCTTGAAGTTTGACTTGCAATGAGGTTCCCATCAAGAAATACATCATACCCTGTAACATCCGCATTCCCTTCAGCAATTGGTTTCAGCAAATCGTTGTATTCACGTGGGTCGTATTCAAGGTCGGCATCCTGAATGAT
>DATITY010000241.1:0-9924 GCA_035467235.1 Draconibacterium sp.
CAGGCTCAAACTCTTTACGCATTGGTTGAATTTATGAAGGTAAAACCTGCTGATGTTGACAAGTATCTTGAACTTGAAAAAACTTTCTGGAAACCGATACATGAGGAAAGAGTGAAACAAAAGGAAATCGCCGGCTGGCGATTATTTGTAGTGAGATATACCGGTACCGGAGATGAATACAATTTTGTTACCGGAACCTTTTTTTACGATTTGTCGAAGCTCGAAAAAGTTTATAATGTTGATGTCGGAAAAATTCATCCGGGGAAAGATAATGACAAAGCTTACCAGGAAACATTAAAAAGCAGAGAATTGGTAAAGCGTAATTTGCTGGTAATAAATTCGTCAATCAGCAGTAATGTTCCGTACAAATATTTACAGGTTAATTTCATGAATGTGAAGCAGGGAGAGGAAAGTGCATATTTAAATATGGAGAATTCTATTTGGAAACCCGTACATGAGGAGTTGGCAAAAGCCGGATCAAAGTCGGGATGGTCGGTTTGGAGAGTTGTTTATCCGGGTGGTTCCGGAACCGGTTACCAGTTTCTTGCTGTTGATGATTTATCAGAATTTAAACAAATTGAAATGGCAGATTTTGAAAGTGCTTTTGGTAAGGTTCATGCGGGTAAAAACGTTGATGAATTAATGAATCAGACAAATAATTCGAGGATTTTGGTCAGGTCTGAACTTTGGGAATTACTTGATTCTTCACAGTGGCAATAATTTTTTAATGTTGGTTGGATCTAATCTGTTCAGAAAACATATCAGTCACGTTCAAAAATGATCTCGCATTTCCGGGGTCATTTTTCATTATTTACATTAATCGAAAAACGGAAACAACTTCCGAATTTCTTCATCCGAAGGCCGCCTGCCGTATTCGCAAATTTCAAAAGCTTCAGCATACTTTGCCTGGTTGGATTTTCCAGGTCCGTACCATTTTGTCAATGATTCTTTTACTTTATCGTTTATTCCCTGATTTCTCCATTCAGAAAGCCATTTTAAACGTTCCGCTTCGGTTTTTGGAACCTGGTCCAGTTTTCCTGAAGTCCAAGGGAGCCATTCAAAAAATTGAGATTCGTGTGCTGCCATCGCATAAATTTTCTGGTCGAAAACTGGAGTAATGTCAACAGCAATATCGGGCTGGAATGGGGTTGGTTTCTGAAATCCATCTTCAGTATAAAGAAATACCGGGTTTCGTTTAAGTGGAGGTGTGTCGGGCGCAATATTTGGAACAATTACCAGGTACGCTGCATCCTGTATCAAAACCGCCGTATTTCTGTGGTCGGGATGATAATCATTGGGCCGCGGGCCAATCACTAGATCTGCATTCCATCGTCTGATAATCCTGATTATTTCAAGCCTGATATCCAGTGTTGGCATTAATTCACCATCGTGATGGTCTAAAACCATATATTTTACCCCGAACCTTTTCCCGGCTTCCTGTGCTTCAACTATCCTGATTTTTGCCAGCGCCCCGCCGCCTTTTTCATGATGTCCGGCATCACCATTGGTGACCGATACAAAAAGCACATTGTGACCGGCTTTTGCAAACAGAATTGCCGTTCCGCCTGCATCATTATCACAATCGTCGGGGTGTGCGCCAATTACCACAACATTTATTTTGGCTTGTGCAAAACCGGAATTCAATAAAATAAAAAGGGAAACAACCAATACAACTATTTTCTTCATCAGGTTTAATTTTAGTAATGAAAGCATTAAAAATAGGAATTTTGAAATGGCTTTTGCCGCGAATGGAAATATTTTTTTTAATTGTAACTTTTGAAAATATCTTGAAGGTCAAAATTGTCAATACCAAATAATTTTCTGAAGGTAATTTGTATTTATTATTTTTTACTTTTGATCTTTTCCTAACTGAATATGAACTGTGATAAAAAAATGAAGCTTTTTTCTGTGCTGCTTATATTTGTTTTATTTCTCCAATTTCACAGCATTAATGCCCAAAACAAAATTATCACAGGTAAAGTAACAAGTTCCGAAACAAGTGCAGCAATCCCAGGCGTATCGGTGGTTTTAAAAGGTACGGCTTTGGGAACTATTACAAATTCTGAGGGAACATACAACCTTGAAGTTCCTCAGAATGCACAAACCCTGATATTCTCTTTTGTGGGAATGCAAACCCTGGAAATGCCTGTTTCATCGAACAATATTAATGTATCACTTAAAACAGATTATATTGGTATTGAAGAAGTATTTGCACTTGGTTATACTGAAAAAGGGAAAAACGAGATTACAGGTTCTTCTTTTCAGGTAAAAGGCAGCACGGTTACCAATGTTCCGGTTACTTCATTCGATCAGGCTTTGCAGGGAAAGATTCCGGGGCTGGTTGTGTCAGCTCCGTCAGGAACGCCCGGAACCATGCAGGATTTAAGAATAAGGGGAGTTGGCTCCATCACCGCATCCAACAATCCTCTTTTTGTAATCGATGGTGTACCGGTGATTAATCCTGATTTTACGGGTGAAATTCAACGGAGCACATTTAGTGCATTGTCATCACTGAAAAGTTCAGATATTGAGAGTATTACTGTGTTAAAAGATGCTTCGGCCACTTCGGCGTATGGTGCACGGGGATCGAATGGTGTAATTGTTATTACTACAAAAAAAGGTAAAATTGGTAAGACAAGATTCAGCTTAAATACTTCGGTGGGTTTTCAAAATAATGCAACCGATGGATTGATCATGTTGAATGGCGTTCAGCGTGAGGAATTAATGCTCGAAGCGGTGCACAACACGTTTAATGTACCGGTCGATCAGGCATACAATTTTTTAATTGATAATAAGATTACCTACAGTTTAAAAACCTGGGTAGAAACTTACAACCGGAAGGAAGGTGACTGGGATGAGTTGTTGAAAAACAAAAATGCACTGGTTCAGAATTACAATATTTCGGCAGAAGGCGGCGATGAAGTTTCAAACTTTTATGCTTCACTGGGTTACAACAATACCGAGGCTACTGCATTTGGCGGGGAATTCAGCCGTATTTCAGGTAAATTCAACTATCAGAGACATTTTACCGAAAAGGTGAAATTTGCTGTCAATACGATGGTATCAGATACAAAACAGGATGCATTTCTCGAACAAAGCGCCTATTATGGCAATCCACATGCTACAAGGTACATGATGAGTCCCTGGGAGCAACCTTACCTGGCCGATGGCGTTAACCTAAATACTGCAACCACTTCATCCTATTTCAACACTTTATATACCCTCGAAAATGATATTTTTCAGAACGATTTAACCCGTGGAATGATAAATTCGTTTCTTGAATGGGAAATTATTGATAATCTGATTTTTAAAACAGTGTATGCAGGAGATTATAATGTGGCTGCTTTTCACGGTTACCAAAACCGCGTACATGGCGACGGCAAAGTCAAAGGTGGTACTGCTTTACAGTCGGTTACACGCAATTACAACTGGGTAAGCCAGAATTCGTTCGATTATAATTTTGCTTTAAACGAACACAACATCGGTATCAAGGCCTTGATGGAATACCAGGAAAACAACAATAATTTCTTATCGGGCACGGGCGAAAAATTTCCTGCCGACGGGTTGTATTACCTGTCAGCGGCCAGTTCAAATCTCGATGCAAATGGAGGATTTACCGACTGGAAAAATCTGTCGTACCTGGGAATGGCAAATTACAATTTCAAAAATAAATACATTGCAGATTTAACATACCGCTACGAAGGTTCTTCATTGTTTGCCCCCGATTCGAGGTTTGGTAATTTCTGGTCGGCAGGGGCAGCCTGGAACATTAGCGAAGAAGGTTTTCTTTCTGAAATAAAGAACATCGACTATCTCCGGCTTCGGGCTTCATACGGATTGTCAGGTAGTTCGGCTATCGGAATCAATCAGTACCAGGCTTTGCTGGCTTACGATAAAAGTTATGCGAATGAAGGGGCTGTGTATCCAAAACAAATTGGCAATCCCGATTTAACCTGGGAAAAGAATAAAAACTTCGATGTTGGTATAGACTACGCTTTTTTCAATGGCAGACTAAAAGGTTCGGCGGCGTATTACCACAAATACACCTACGACCTGCTGCAAAATGTTCCTGTATCCCGGACAATGGGTCATGAAGCCATGATGATGAACGTGGGCAGCATGATCAATAAAGGATTCGAAATAATCGTTCAGGGAGATATTTTCAGGGATTCAGAGTTTAACCTGAATGTTGGATTAAATCTGGCATCTGTGAATAATGAAGTTACCGAACTCGCAAGTGATGCATCAGGCAATGAAATCAACATTGAGAACCTCCTGAGGAAAGTGGCAGTGGGGCATCCTGTATATGGCTGGTACATGCGTAAATGGGCTGGTGTCAATTCTGAGAATGGAAACGCGCAATGGTATAAAAATGGCGTCGATGGCGAGGTTACCGAAAGTTATTATGCAGCAAAAAAAGAGTGGCAGGGCGAAAGCGCCATTCCAAAATTAACAGGAGGAATTCTGACTCACGCTGATTATAAGGGATTTTATCTCGACTTGAACCTGTATTATGCAGGAGGCCATAAAGTTTACGAAGACCTTTCATTTTTAACCCATTACACCGGATTCTATTCTTTCAGTTTATACAACGGTGTGGTCGAATTGATGGATCGCTGGCAAAAACCCGGCGATATAACTGAAGTTCCAAAAGTTTGGTATAGCACACGTGACGATTCGCGCGAATCGACCCGATTTCTTTTCGAGGGTGATTATCTCAGGGTAAAAGATTTGGTTTTCGGTTACCGGATACCTGCAAAATATACGGGTAAAATTGGTTTCGAAAATGTTGATATTTATGCAAGGGGAACAAACCTGTTTACTTTCGTTAAAGATGATGGTTTGAAATACGACCCTGAAGTTGGTGCCGATGGACTTACCCGGTTTACAACTCCACCGGTAAAATCGGTCGTTTTTGGTATTAATCTGAATTTTTAAAAAGATGAAACCACTCAGTATTTTTATATCACTTTTTGCCTTGCTTTTGACAGCCTGCACTGTTGACGATTTGGAACCAACACTGACAAATGATAAGGATGTGGCGGCAAACATTAAAAATCTGGAAGATTTGCAGGGAATTGTCAACGGAATGCACGACAGGATGACGGTTACAGCTTACTATGGACGGAACATGCAGATTTATGGTGAGGTTCGTTCTGATAACTGTTTTGCCAATGGCACTTCCGGACGATTTGTTCCCGAGGCGCAGATGACAGTGAGTCCTGATAATTCAAACGGGCCATGGGAAGCTATGTATGCAGTAATTGCATCGGCCAATATTATTATAAATACCGATTTGGAGAATCTTTCAGGCGACAAACCGAAAATCAGTCAGATTGCCGGACAGGCATACATTGCGCGGGCGATGGCACATTTCGATTTGCTCCGGTTATTTGGTCAGCAAAACGCCGGTGGTAATTTGGGTGTACCGTTTATTATCCGGTATAAAAGCGATGACAGGATCCCGGTGAGGAATACTGTCGAAATGAATAAAAAAGCCATTTTCGAAGATATTGAGACAGGTTTAAATCTGATGACCGAAGCCAATAATCCGAAAACGAAACAGCAAATCTCAACATTTACCGCACACGCATTAAAAGCAAGGGTAGCCCTGTATTTTAAAGAGTGGGAAAAAGCCAAAACAGAGTCGCTGGAAGTAATTAATTCAGGGAAGTTCGAAATTATGGACGCTGCGGGTTTTGTGAATTCATGGAAAACTAAAAACGGAATAAATTCCGTTTTCGAACTGGCGGCAAGCACTACCGACAATCTGGGAATAAACGGATTGCAGAATATTTACCGCGGGGCCACTTACGGAGATATTGAGGTTCTTGACGACCTTTTGAAAATTTTCGGAGAAACGGATGTGCGTAAAGCTCCCCAGATGATTGGAACCGAGACCATTGCTGGTAAAATCCGTTTACGAAACCTGGGAAAATATCCCTCGGCTGATTTTTCAGATAATATCCCGCTTTTTCGATTCGAAGAGCAGGTTCTTATTCTGGCAGAAGCAAAAATTGAACTTGGAGAAGCCGATGCGTTGGAAGTTTTAAATCAGGTTCCTGCAAAACGAGGGGCAGCACTTTATACTGAAGCCACAAAAGCAAATGTACTCTTGGAACGCAGAAAGGAGCTTTGTTTCGAAGGATTCCGTTTCGACGATCTGGCGCGTACAGGCAATGATATTCCGTTGGTCGATTCATTCAGGCAAACCCACGGCGGACCAAAATACGGAAATTACAAATATGCCTTTCCTATCCCCACTGTTGAAATGAACGCCAACTCAAATATGGTCCAGAACGATGGATATAAATAATTCCGTTTTGACCTTCCGGGAAATCAGGATAAATTAGTTGTCATTGATAGGTTTTCGTACCCATTTAAATAGGTAATCATTAAACAGATATTCTGAAACGATATTTAAATATTTTAAAGGCTAATTAGAAAATTGATATTTTTCAATATAGGCACAAATTGCTTTTACCAAATCATTTTTATCTTCCAGAAAAGGCATGTGGCCTGCTTCACTGCTCCAAAGCAACATGTTCGGAAATTCAATGCCTTTATAATGTTCAGGACCAATTGCCCAATCTTTTCGGCCGAAATAGAAGAGTACAGGTTGTTTTATTGCCGGTGTTAATATTCTGAAATCTTTCCAGTAATCAGTAATCTCTAAACCTATTTCGCTAAAATTACCGTTCCAGTTTTTATAATGGCGAAAGCTTTCGTTCATTTTATTGTTATTCTCTTCAGAGGAGTAAAACAGTTTCCATCTCACATTTTCTTTGTTAAGCACCGGCGAAATCGCAATCATACGTTCATATACTGGTAAGGCTGAATCGAGACATTTGGCTGGGACACTATCGCCAGCAAATTCTATCGCTTTTGGCATCCAACTCTTCTCGAAACTTTCGTTCATCGACAGAGTGCAATTAATGAAAATCATTCCACTTATTACATCCGGATAATTTGTAACATACCCCATCATTGGAATACCACCAAAAGAATGCCCCAGGATTAACCATTGTTTTATATTTAAGGCTTCACGAACTTCTTCAAAATCTTTAATCATTCTATCCATTGAATAGTTTTTATCAGCAGGACTTGAAGAATTGCCGGTACCCCTTTGATCTAAATAAATCATTTGAAAATGTTGTTCCAATGAATCTCCCATAAATTCTTCCAGCCAGTAACTTCCACAACCCGGTCCTCCGTGAATATATAAACATGCTGGTCCATTACCTTTTACGTTAATATACAATTTAACACTATCTGAAGTGAATACAACTCTATCTTGAGCCTCAGTATTGAAAATTGAAATGAAAATGGAGAACAGGATAGAAATTTTTTTCATGATTATGCGTTAATTTTGATCTTTGACGCTGTATCAATTATTGTGGTTACACACATAAAAAAAACAGTAATCAATTCTGTTTAACCGATGTAAACCATAAACAGAATGAACCGTCACTGCACTTAGCTTCCAACCGTGGCAGTCAGTACCAAATAGCAGCATAACCAAATGAAAAAATGAAATAATAATGACAAGACCAAAAATCAGGATGGAACTAACAAAAACAGACAAAGCGCTTGAAATAATCGGCTGGTTTACACTGTTGACAATATGGGTTTTTACAATTACCAGTTATTCAAATTTGCCGGAAACCATTCCAATTCATTTCAACGGTGCTGGAAAGGCTGACGGTTTTGGCAATAAAATAAATATTCTGATTTTGCCTTTCATTGCAACTATCCTTTTTGTTAGTATAACAGTAGCCAATAAATTCCCTCACGTTTTTAATTTCCAATCAAAATAACAGAGGAGAACGCACTCAGACAATACACCAACGCCACAAGGATGATGCGTTATTTAAACATTATACTTGTTGTGCTTTTCGGACTGATTGCATTTAAAACTATTCAAAGTACCCGGGAAAATTCTTCAGAACCTGGGATTTGGTTTTTACCATTGACAATGGGACTGATATTAATTTCGTTGGCATATTTTATCATTAAATCATTCAGAACAAAATAATGGTGAATCAATAAAAGGCAAACTAAACCGCACGTCAAGGTTAGCGCTTCGTTGTCAGATAAGTAAAAATTGAATTGCACTTCGTGGAAATTTTTGGTAAACTTTGGCTGGTGGGTTGCTGCAAAACATATCTCAACATAAACTTATTACGATTATTAAAGTTCATCATCAATCAAAATCAGTATTTTTACTTCTTCTCATTACTAATAATCAAACCAGCTAAAAAAATGAAAAACCTAATCTTCCTTATTTTGATTCCCCTGCTAATTTCTTGTCAAACCCAACAAAAACAAGCCGTTCAAACTGAAGGTGAATTGCTGAAGTGGCACAAAGTTACTTTAGTTTTAACCGGCCCCGAAACCAAGGAGTGGGCAAAGGAAAACCCGTTTCTCGATTACAAACTCGAAGCCACGTTTACCAACGGAACCAAATCATACACAGTTCCCGGCTTTTTTGCTGCCGATGGAAATGCCGCCGAAACATCGTCTGATGCCGGAGATGTTTGGAAAATTCGTTTCAGGCCTGATGAAGCAGGTACATGGAACTACAAAATTTCATTCCGAAAAGAAAAAGACATTGTGGTAAAAGAGGGCGATAACCCCGGTGAACCGGTTGTCGGTGATGGATTGGAGGGAAGTTTTGAAGTAGGTGAATCCGATAAAACCGGAAACGATTTCCGTGCAAAAGGTAGAATTGTAAACGGTGGAAAAGGATACTTCCGGTTTCAGGATTCGGATGAAATCTGGATAAAAAACGGCGCCGACAGTCCCGAAAATTTTCTTGCTTATGCTGATTTTGACCAGACTACACGTTTCAGCCTGAAAACCGAAGTACGCGAAGGTGAAGCCGACCCGAAAAAAGATTTGCACAAATACGAACCGCATGTTACCGACTGGAAAGAAGACGACCCAACGTGGCAAAACGGGAAAGGTAAAGGAATGATTGGCGCACTCAATTATCTTGCATCTGTAGGGGTAAATACTCAGTACATGCTCACCATGAATATTATGGGCGACGGAAAAGATGTATGGCCTTACACCGACCACAACGAACGTTACCGTTTCGACTGCAGTAAACTGGACCAGTGGGAAGTTGTTTTTGAACATGCCGAAAAACTGGGTATCATGCTCCATTTTGTATTGCAGGAAACCGAAAACGAGTGTTTGCTCGACAACGGCTACACCGATGTTCAGCGCAAACTGTATCTCCGCGAACTGGTTGCCCGGTTTGGCCACCACCTGGCAGTAACATGGAATATAGGCGAGGAAAATGGACCTGCCGACTGGACTCCAATCGGCCAAACCGACGCGCAGAAAAAAGCAATGATGAGTTATTTAAAACAAATCAATCCGTATCCAAATATCGTGGTTTTGCATACCCATGCCGACGACGGGCACCAGGATGAATACCTGAATCCGATGCTGGGATTTGAAAACATCGACGGGCCCAGTATGCAAATTGGCAATCCGGCGCGCGTAAACGAAAGAATGCAGAAATGGGTAGTCGAATCTGAAAAAGCTGGAAAACGCTGGCTAGTAAACCTCGACGAAATTGGCCCGCACTGGAAAGGTGTGATGCCCGATTCGCATGATGCACAGCACGATACAGTAAGACAGGATTGTTTGTGGGGCGCTTTGCTGGCTGGCGGAGCGGGCGTGGAATGGTATTTTGGCTACCGTTACCCGCACACCGACCTCACCTGCGAGGATTTTCGCAGCCGCCAAAACTGGTGGAAACAATCGACGATCGCAACGCAATTTATGTATCAGTTTCCGATGGAAGAGATGCAGGCGAATAATACGCTTGTAAATGCAAAAGGCGCTTTTTGCCTCGAAAAACCGGGCGAAATCTTTGTTGCATATCTGCCTGCCGGAACTCAAAATGCCAAA
>DATITY010000242.1:0-9651 GCA_035467235.1 Draconibacterium sp.
TTTAATGCAGGCCAGAAAATTGTCAACATGTTCACGATACGATTCATGTCCTTTGTCGAATGAAATCTCTTCCACTTTCGGAGTATTTTTTTCACTGTCCCATTCCGGATATAAATGGTATTTGTTTCGATCTGCTACCAACATACCTTTTTCGCCAATAAACTGCACACCGTAAGCGCTTTCGAAAGGTCCCTGCTGAATTCCGGCGGTTAAATCGTAATTAATTACAAAGTCTTTTTTAGGGTAAATTACGTTCATTGTGTCGAAAGTTTCCCTGGCCATTTTTTGTTTCGAGAGATTGCCGGCATAGGTAATTACAGTTTTTGGCGCTTCAATAATATCACCGGCCCAAAGTCCCATATCAATCAGGTGAACTCCCCAGTCGGACATTAAACCGCCGCCGTAATCCCAAAAATGACGCCAGCTTCCGTGAAAGCGTGCCTGGTTAAATGGCCGTTCCGGCGCGGGTCCCAGCCAGAAGTTATAATCAAAACCCGAAGGAACCGGACCGTCATTCACTAATTTTGCTCCCAAACCGTAGTTAAAATTTGCCCATATATTTACTTTTCGTAAAGTTCCAATTTCGCCCGATTTTATCAATTCCATTGAATCTAAAAAAACTTTCCCGTCGCGCTGCTGCTGTCCAACCTGTACCACCCGATTGTATTTTTTTGCAGCGTTCACCATAATATTGCATTCACCAATGGTGTTTGCCATCGGTTTTTCAACGTAAACATCTTTACCAGCCTGACAAGCATCAACCATAATCAAACAGTGCCAGTGATCTGGTGTTCCGATAATTACGGCATCAATATCTTTTTTTTCAAGCACTTTCCGGTAATCTTTTATTAGTTCAGGCGACTGGTTGTAATCTTTTTTTACCTCATTTGATTTTTCTTTCAGCACATTTTCGTCCACATCGCAAAGGGCGACGCAATTGACCATTCCAGTGTCGAGATGGTGTTTCAGAATTCCAAAACCCATGTTGCGACAACCGATTAGCGCTACATTTAATTTGTCGCTGGGTGCAAATTGCGACGACCAAACTTTTTCAGGGATAACTGTTGCCACTCCGATTGCAGTTGCTGCAACTGCTGATTTTTTCAGAAAATTTCTTCTTGATGGATTCATAGGTAGATTTTTTTGTTGGTTTAATAGGATTGCAATTTACAAAATTCAAATTCAATAAATTCCGGTTATATGAAAGATTCAAACTTTTTATTTCAGAAATTCATGTCGGGAAAAACAAACAGCATAAACTTTGTTATAATTACAATGAATAATTTGAGGAATTTCATAAATGGAAAAGAAAGTAATTAAAGAGCTTACTTATAAAGCTACTTCCAATAAAATATGGAAAGCAATTACGGTAAAAGAGGAGATGAAACTTTGGTATTTCGATGTCGAAGAGTTTAAACCTGAAGTCGGTTTTGAATTTCGGTTTTGGGGTGGAACCGAAGAAAGGCAGTACCTGCATATTTGTGTAATTACTGAAGTGATTACTGGCAGGAAACTTTGCTATACATGGAGTTACGATGGAATTCCAGGGATTACGGAGCTTTGTTTCGAAATCAGTCCTGTAGGAGACAATGTTTCAAAACTAAAACTAAGTCACGCTGGATTTGAATCATTTCCAACAGACAATCCCGATTTGGATCCGAAAAACTTTGACGAAGGTTGGGAATATATTCTCGGTACTTCGCTTAAAAATTATCTCGAAAACAAGAGCTAAACTGGTAGCTGTTTCTTTATCGTTCGAACTCCAAAAACAGGCCCGGCACGATGTCCTTCGTGTGGTAAAAATTTGACCGTGATTTTATTCTTACCAGCAAGCAGGTTCTGTGGAATTTCGTAAACCACATCAATAAATTCGCCTGGTTTTTTATTCGAAATATTTTCGGTAGCAATTTTCACATCATCAACCAAAATATCGAAAGTTTTACTGCCGGTGTAACCACCCCAATATTCAACAACCAGGTTTGCAAGTTCGTTTTTGTTTACTTTCATTTCGCAGGTAAACCAACCGCCACGGTCAACTTCGCGGAATTTGCGGTTTTTGTTTTCGCCTGTCCAGCTTTTTGAATCTTTAAAGTTATGATTTCGTTCGGGCTGCATTTCTCCCGGTTGAAAAAAGTCGATTGTTGCCGCTTCCAATTGCTTTTTAGCTTCCAGTTTTTGCAGGTATTCTTTTTGATGTTCTTCCCATCCATTTTCGGTAAACATATCAAAATAAACCGAATAGCTGCGGTTGTGTGTAGCATAAAACGGTTTGAATTCCACATCGCGAGGCCGACCGACATTTTGAGTTACAAAAGTGTTTGTTTTTCCCTCAACCGGTTCAAGCCAACTTTTAGGATCGCGGTTTTCAGTCATAATTACGGGTACAAACATCGGATCGAAACGATTGGTATCGTTTTCAGCACCTAAATCTCCTGCTAAAACAACCGGACCGTAAAACAAAGCTACACGATTCGAATCGTCGGGCATGGTTTCGAGTCGTAATGAAAACGGGAAACTGATTTCAACCAAATCACCATCTTTCCAATACCTTTTAACTCCAACAAAACTTCCCGGGTTTTCTTTAATCCTTTGTGATTTTCCATTTACCAATATTTCCATCCCGGTTACTGCCCAGATCGGATACCTGATTTGCAACGTCAGCGGAACAGTTTCTTCACAGGAAAATTTTAACGAACTTCCCTGTTCATCCGGATATGCAGTTTCCTGTCTCACTTTCAAACCTTTTTCACTCCATGTCAATTCGGCGCCAATAAACTGTGAAACATATAATTCCTGGTTATTATGAAAGAAAATATTCTTTCCGTATTTCGAATGGTTTTCCATTCCCGAGCCCACGCAGCAGGTAAACCACTCTGGATCCTGGTATTCTTTGTGCCCTCCCATTTCGAGCGAGAGATTGTAGATAACCCTGCCTGTTTCGGGATGTTGCGACGAAAGAATATGGTTAAACAGTGCTCTTTCATAAAAATCGGCCACTTCGGGCGAAGCTTCCCACTCAAAAAGATGCTCCGATAATTTGAGCATATTATAAACATTGCAGGTTTCGGTGGTTTCATTGCTCAACCGGTTACGGAGTGTGTCGGGCGGACCAAAATATTCGTGATTACAATGTCCGCCGGTAACATACGAGTGGTGATGAACTACCCTGTCCCAAAAGAATTCAGCGGTTTTACGATCTGTGGAATCGTTTGTTAATTCGTAACGCCGGGCAAGTCCAACCAATTTCGGAATTTGCGTGTTGGCATGTTTGCCGGGCAGAATATCAACTCCTGCAGCCAACGGATCGAGAATGGCTTTGTGATGAAAAATCCGCGACATTTCGAGGTACTTTTCATCGCCCGTTTTGGCATACAATTCGGCCAGAGATTCGTTTATTCCACCATGTTCGCAATGCAGCATTTTTTGAACTTGCTCCTCATTCAATCCCGATATTATTGTGTAAAGCCAGTCTGCAAATCGTTTGTTAATTTCAAGTGCTTTCTGGTTTCCGCACAAATCGTAAGCTTCAAACAAACCGGCCATCACTTTGTGCTGGGTGTAATACGGAACCCAAATCCCATTCAAATCAAATCCCTGAGCACGGATATTCCCTTTGGCAACTTCTTCTTCCAGAATCTTTTTCCCATGCGGGAAAGCACCGATATACCCTCCTCCGTCAGCGTGCTGGCAAGTATCAAGTTCGGCAACAATATAATTTACCCGATCGAGAAAACGCTGGTCGCCGGTGGTTTGATATATTAAAGCGCAGGCGCTGAGATAATGCCCCAAACTGTGGCCGGCAATGGTCATGGCTTCCCAGCCGCCGTAAGGTTCTGCTTTTGGTTTTAATCCTACTTCGCTTCTGAATTTTGACAGCAAACGATCGGGTTCATAGTTTAGCAGCGATTGAATATTGAGTTCAGTTGCATGTTTAAACGGCCCGTCGAGCAATTCAACATCAGAAATTTCAAAAGGCAGGACTTTAAACGAAACTACTTCAGCTCCACCTGTGACTATTCTTTCATTTTTTTCTGCACACGAGAAAATTACAGTAGTGAATGCAACTGCAATAAATACTGGTTTAATTAGGTTTTTCATATAGGTTTTTTGGTTATTCTAATTTTTAAAGACCCAGATATTCCACTCAGGGTACTTTTTTACATGTTTGTTAAGCGAATTATATGCTTCCTGCTCTGTATCAAACTCTTCTATTCCAATCAGGTACAAATTGCCTCGTTTGCCAAGCCGTATTCCGTCAATTCCTTTTTCTTTTAACCGAACGATAAATTTCTCAGCATTCTCTTCATTTTTAAAACCACCGCCAACGAGATAATATTTTGAATTTTCAGTAAGTGATTTATCTACAGATTCAGTTTTTCGTGTTACAATAGCTGATGTTTCCACGATTGAATCGTTTGGAGTTGAATCATCCAGAACTTTTGTTTCGATAGCAATTTCCTGTTGATCTTCTTTTGCTGCTGGTTCCTGGCTGATTTCAGTTTGGTTTGATTTTGAATTGTTATTTACCACAAAATATCCGGCCACAAAAACGGGAATCAGAATTAACAAATACCAATACCAGCCTGCTTTTTTTCTTTCTTTTGACTTCTCAACTGCCGGTGCGTGTTTATATTCAGGTAATATAATTTTTTCTGATTTTTGTTCAGAAACAGTTTCAACCACGTTTTCGGCTTCGGTGTCAATTTCGGATTCTTGTAATATTGTATCTTCAACTTCAATCAAATCTTGTGCTGGTTCTGTTGCAATTGTTTTTTCAACCAAATCTTCCATCGAAATTGGTTCAAGTCCGAATGAATCAAGCAGTAAATTATCCTCCTGAAAAGATGTAAATTGAATTTCATTCTTTTCGTTGTAGAATAAGATACCCAGATTTTCCACTACAACATTTTCTCCATTATCCAACTGATAGAGTATGTTTTCGCGCGCTCTTTCAATTCTTTTCAAAGCATTGGGTTGCGAAATTTTTGCTTTTCGCGCAATGGCCGCTACTAACAGGCCATCGTTGTTTCGGATTTGCTGGCTAAACGAAATCTCTTTTGAAGGTGGTTTGATTTCATTCCCGCTTATTTCGGCAGGTTTATAAGTTGAGATAAATGCCCCCAATCCCGGGATAATTACCGTTTCGTTTTCCAACAAAAGATCGTGGATATATTTCGCTAATTTCACTGTAAATATTTTTGAAAGTGTAAAACTATAAAAACATCTTTTTGAAATAGTCAAAATAGATTATTATGTTTTAACATCCCGAATTTATTAATGGATGAATAATCTGAGTTATAAGCTAATTTTTTACTTTTACGCGTTTAAAATACGCAAATGAGCACAAAAATCTTGGTAACTGGTGGAACAGGTTATATTGGATCGCACACCACAGTTGAGTTACAAAATTCAGGTTATGAAGTAATTATTGTTGACGACTTGTCGAATTCAGGAATTGAAGTTCTGGAAAGCATTCAGAAAATTACAGGTAAAAAACCTGGTTTTGAAGAATTTGATCTGGCAGATCGGGGGAAAACCGATGATTTTTTTCGCCGGAATAATGATATTGCTGCGATTATTAATTTTGCTGCATTCAAAGCTGTAGGAGAATCTGTTCAAAAGCCGCTTGATTATTATCGGAATAACCTGGTATTAATGATGAATTTGCTTGAATGCCAGATTAAATACAACATTCCAAACATGGTATTTTCTTCATCATGTACAGTTTACGGTCAGCCCGAAATACTTCCGGTAACAGAGCAAACTCCGCGAAAAGATGCCGAATCTCCTTATGGAAATACCAAACGAATCAGCGAAGATATTTTAAAGGATACGATATCTGTAAATCCTCAATTGAAAGGAATTGCCTTGCGTTATTTTAATCCGATTGGCGCCCATCCAACGGCTTTAATTGGCGAACTTCCATTGGGAGTTCCGCAAAACCTGATACCGTTTATCACCCAAACAGCAGCCGGACTTCGTGAAGGACTGAAAGTTTTTGGTAATGATTACGATACTCCGGACGGTTCAGCAGTGCGCGATTACATTAATGTAGTCGATTTGGCAAAGGCGCATGTAATAGCCATTGAACGTTTGCTTAAAAATAAAAACAAAATGAATTACGAAGTATTTAATTTGGGAACCGGAACAGGTTTGTCGGTTCTGGAAGTAGTAAACGGTTTTGAAAAAGCAACAGGGGTAAAACTCAATTATAAAATTGTTAAACGGCGTGCTGGTGACATTGAAAAAATATGGGCAGATACTACTTATGCAAATGAAGAACTGGGCTGGAAAGCTGAAAAAAGCTTGGAAGAAACTTTGCTTTCTGCATGGAATTGGGAAAAAAAATTACGTGGAATAAAATAAAAATAAATATGAAAACGATTCTCATTACTGGTGGCGCGGGATTTATCGGTTCGCATGTTGTAAGGTTGTTCGTGAAAAAATATCCTGAATATAAAATCGTAAATCTCGATAAACTCACTTATGCCGGAAATCTCAATAATTTAAAAGATATTGAAAACGAGCCTAATTACGAGTTTGTTAAAGGCGATATTGTTGATAGTGATTTCATATTGAAATTATTCCTTGAAAAACAGTTCGATGGAGTGATTCACCTGGCTGCTGAATCGCATGTTGATCGCTCTATTACCAATCCAACTGAATTTGTGTTTACCAATGTGATAGGCACTGTAAATTTGTTAAATGCAGCAAAACACATTTGGAAAGACAACTTTTCTGACAAGAAATTTTACCACATTTCAACCGACGAAGTATACGGTTCGCTTGGTGACGAAGGAATGTTTACTGAAGAAACAAAATATGATCCACACAGTCCGTATTCGGCATCAAAAGCCAGTTCCGACCATTTCGTGCGTGCATACCTCGATACTTTTGGCCTGCCTACTGTAATTTCCAATTGTTCAAATAATTACGGTTCATTTCAATTCCCTGAAAAACTGATTCCGCTGTTTATTCATAACATCAAAAATAAAAAACCACTACCTGTTTACGGAAAGGGTGCAAACGTGCGCGACTGGCTTTGGGTAGTTGATCATGCCCGTGCAATTGACGTTATTTTTCGTGAAGGTAAAATAGGTGAAACATATAATATTGGCGGATTTAACGAATGGACCAACATCGATTTAATAAAACTGATGTGTCGTAAAATGGACGAAAAACTCGGTCGTGAAAAAGGCGAATCAGAGCAACTTATTACTTATGTCAAAGACCGCGCCGGACATGATTTGCGCTACGCAATTGATGCAACCAAAATTAAACGTGAATTGGGCTGGGAGCCTTCGCTACAGTTTGAAGAAGGTATCGAAAAAACCATCGATTGGTATTTGGAAAATACGGAGTGGCTTGAAAATGTAACAACAGGCGACTACAAAAAATACTACGAAGAACAGTATGTAAAAAGATAGGAGGAAGCCTCGCCTGACCCTCCAAAAGAGGGGAGAATGAACCTTATCTGTCCTGTAATTCATTCAGATTTAATATTTTGAAAAATAGTGAGTTGAAAATTTTTAAAATAGTTTTTTATACTATCTTTGCGCCACATTTTCAAAAAAATAAAACAGATTTATGTCAGTAAAAATGAGACTAGCGCGGCACGGCCGCAAACGTTTTGCTTACTACCACATTGTGGTAGCTGATAGCAGGTCGCCACGGGATGGCAGGTATATTGAAACAATTGGAACTTATAATCCAAATTCAAATCCTGCTACTATAAATCTCGATTTTGACAAAGCCTACAACTGGCTTACAAACGGCGCACAACCTACCGACACCGTGAAGGCAATTTTGTCGTACAAAGGTGTACTCTACAAAAAACACCTCATGGGTGGAGTTAAAAAAGGAGCATTTGATATTGCTGAAGCTGAAAGGCGTTTAGACAATTGGATGACTGAAAAAGATGCAAAAATCCAGGCCAAAATCGACCGCTTGGCTGGTGATGCTGATGCTGAAGTTAAAAAACAAATGGCTGCCGAAGCTAAAGTGAAGGAACAAAAAGCTGCTGCAATTGCTGCAAAAAATGCTGAATTGGCTGCTGAAGCTAAAGCAAAAAGAGATGCAGAAAGAGCAGAAAAAGAAGTTCAACCTGAAGCAGCTGCCGAAGTTGAAGAAGCTCCGGAAAACGAGGGTGCTGAATCTTAAATCAAAGACATCATCACAAAATAGAAAACCATCCGCCAAAAGCCGGGTGGTTTTTTTTGCAGTAACATTTCCAACTTTCACAACCATTTCAACAACTCTAATTCACTATATTTGCTAATATGGAAACAATACCAAAAACTGATTGCGACAAAGTTGGATTCTTTAAAAAAACACACGGTGTTTTTGGAGAGCTGGTGTTAGAGTATGAACCTCAGTATGAGTATTCAATAGAAAATGCCGACCGCTTCTTTGTTGAACTTGAAGGATTACTTGTGCCGTTTTTTGTTTTGGAAGATGGATTTCGGTTTAAAACCGGGAGTTCAGCAATAATCACTTTCGATGGGGTTGACTCCGAAAAGTATGCAAAACGAATGATAGGCAGTTCTGTATTTCTGTTTAAGAATGAAATTATTAATATGCCGGATGAACAGTTTGAATCGCAATTTGAAAACTATTTACTGGTTGATGAGAAGTTGGGCGATATCGGAATTATCGAACAAATTGATAACTACTCTGGAAACATTGTAATAACAGTAAAATACCGTGGTCAGGAACTTTTGGTTCCGTTTAGCGAAGATTTTTTAATTGAAATCGACAAAAAAAACAAAACCTTGAAACTACGGCTACCCGAAGGATTAATTGAAGAATCAGGTGAAAGTTGATTTTTTTTTTTAAACTTTTATCTCTGATGTATGCAACTAAATAGATTTTTATCCGTCATTAAAAGGCACTCAACAAAATTGTTAGGGCGTTAAATAAATTTGAAAACATTTAAATTCAATAAAAATGAAAAACAGAATTTCTTTCTTCACGTTTTTAATGTTTGGATTATTTCTTTCCAGTCAGGTGCTGGCAAAAGAAGAAGTACGGGAGGTAGCGCCGTTTTCCAAAATTTCCTTAAAAATTTCAGCAAACGTATATGTTCTTCAGGATGCAAAGCAAAGTGTCAGGATAGTGGCTGATTCAGAAACTTTAAAGGAAATTATAACAGAAGTAAACGATCGCACATTGAACATCAGGTTTCCCAATAGCAATATTTTTAAAAGATGGGATCCGGGTAAAATTGATATCTATATCAGTGTACCTGAAATTGACGCATTAAATGTATCAGGCTCGGGAGATATTGTTTCCGATGATATCAATACCCGAATTTTGGATTTATTGGTTAGTGGGAGTGGCAACATTAAAATTGAAAAACTGTCGGCGGAAAAAGTGACTGCAAATGTTTCAGGATCAGGCAATATTAAAATAAGCGAGGGCGGAATTGCGAATGATTTAACCGCTCGTATTTCTGGCTCAGGCAATGTTGATTCAAGAGGGTTTGAAGCAAAAAATGTAAGTGTGCAAACATCAGGTTCGGGTAATTGTTATGTTGTTTCAAACGGAGCAATAAAAGCCCGAATTTCAGGTTCCGGAAATGTTTATTACAGTGGAAATCCATCCATTGATTCATCGGTGTCAGGCTCGGGCAGTGTTAAAGAACGATAGTGG
>DATITY010000243.1:0-1636 GCA_035467235.1 Draconibacterium sp.
CTCAAAGTCACGAAGGTTGCACTAAGTATAAATCGTTATAATTAAAAACTTTGTGATTCTTTGAGCCATTGAGCCTTGGTGGCGGGTCTTCCTCCTCCTCTTCGAATTTGAGTTACCCTCCAACAACAAACAATTTTTCAGAATCAATGATTACTGTAGCCGGTATTTCAAGTTTTCCGGGCTCCCCGTCGAAATGATAAATATTTGTGCCGGCAAATTCAAGTTCAATGTGTTTTGCCTTGTAACAATCAACAAACGGGAGTTTTGGAATAAGGCGGGTAAACAACCCAATTCCAAAAACAGGCAGCCATATTTTATAAAATGGGTTCACCACAACCACATCAATCAATCCGTCGGTCATGCTGGCATCCGGCGCTATCCGGGCATTGTTGCCAAACTGCGAGGCATTGGCAAAAGTGACAAGGAAAACAGGTCTTTCGAATAAAAGTCCATCCAGCTTCATTTTTATATTGAATGGTTTAAATGCAATGCTCTCCTGAATTGTTAACTGAATATATCGCAAAAACCCGCGGGTTGAGGCTTTTGCCATTTTATCGGCAACCTGTGCATCGAAACCGATACCCGCAGTGCATAAAAACCGCTGGTTATTGATGCGGCAAACATCAATCAGTTCAGTTTTCCCTTTTATTAAATTACGGGCGCTTTTTACAACATTCATCGAAATTTCAAGATCACGGGCAAGTCCATTTCCCGAACCCATCGGAATGATCCCCAATGGAGTGGTGGTTCCAATTAATCCCTGAGCTACTTCGTTTACAGTTCCGTCGCCGCCAACAGCAACTACAATGTCAAAATCATCGCCGGCAGCTTTGGCAGCCAGTTCTGTGGCATGACCGGGATATTCAGTGTAAGCAAATTCAACATTAACTGTATTCGATTTCAACCATGAAACAGCCGTGTCTATTTTCCTTTTCCGGTTTTCCCCGTGACCGGCAAACAGATTTATAATGAGAAATATATTTTTGCGATTTTGATGAGTCATTATTTCTTTTTTATTCCTGCAAATAAACCCGTTTTACCCTTTGCGAAATGCCGGTTAAAATTTCGTATGGAATGGTTCCGGCTTTTTCGGCTACTTCCGAAATTGTTATGTTTGGCCCGAAAATCTCCACTTTTTCACCCGGTTTTACGTTTAACCCGGTTACTTCAAGCATGAGCATGTCCATGCAAATATTACCGATTATCGGAACCCGGCTGCCGTGAATAAACGCAGCGCCGTTTCCGTTTCCCAGTTTGCGGTCGAGCCCGTCGGCGTAACCAAGCGGAACAATTGCAATTTCGCTTTCGTTCGAAATTTTGCCTTTCCGGCTGTAACCTACTGTTTCTTTTAACTGCACCTTTTTTACTTGTGAAACCGTACTGCGCAAAGTGCCAATGTTTTGTAACGGCAATCCTGTATTCGAGATGCCGTACAAACCAATTCCCAACCGTACCATTTCAAACTGTTTCTCAGGAAACCGCTCGATTCCGGCAGAGTTTAAAATATGGCGGTCGATTTTGTAAGGGAATGATTTTGAAATCAACTTTGCGACTTCTTCAAACCGGGCAATCTGCTCAAACGTGAAGTTATCGAAACTGCTGTCGTCGCTGGCTGCCAAGTGCGAAAATACCGACT
>DATITY010000244.1:0-19314 GCA_035467235.1 Draconibacterium sp.
TGGCACTGGTTCCAGTTATTCAACCACCGGTAATGAAACTGCTGACAACACCAAAAGAACGTGTGATTCGTATGAAACCACCGCGTGCAGTTTCAAAAACCGAAAAAGTGATCTTTGCCATTGCTGGTATGTTACTCACTACCTTCATTGTGCCCAGTGGTCTTCCGCTATTAGGAATGCTTTTCTTTGGAAATTTGCTGAAAGAAAGCGGTGTAACAAAACGGCTGGCTGATACAGCCAAGGGCCCGATGATTGACATAGTGACTATTTTGATCGGCCTGACAGTAGGAGCTTCAACGCAGGCCACTACTTTTCTCACATTTAAATCAATCGGTATTTTTATGCTGGGTGCCGCATCATTCTTTGTGGCTACTTTTGGTGGGGTAATGTTTGTTAAAATCATCAACCTTTTTCTGAAAGAAGGCAATAAAATCAATCCGTTGATTGGTAATGCCGGTGTTTCGGCAGTGCCCGACAGTGCCCGTGTTTCGCAGGTTGTAGGTTTGGAATACGATAAAACAAACCATTTGCTCATGCACGCCATGGGACCAAACGTGGCTGGTGTTATCGGGTCGGCAGTAGCAGCAGGTATTTTGCTTAGCTTCCTGGCATAAACATCAGAATATCACACTTTAATACAAAAAATATAAACCTTCAGGGAAAATTTCTCTGGAGGTTTTTTTGTATCAATAATCTTCTACCCACCTGTCGCTGGGATCGTAAGGCAATGAAACTGTTTTTTGCGAAAACCTGAAAACCCGCGGATGAACAAGCCTTTCAAAATCAGCATAACTTAGCTTAATCATTTCGGTGTGACTGCCTGCATTAAAGGCAATGTTTTCATCTTCGGCAAGTGATTCGGCAACAAAAACTTCCATATCGTAAAGATTGCCAAAAGGTGGCATGGCCCCAACTTCGCAATCGGGAAATGCATATTTAAATTCCGCTTCCGTTGCCAGTGTTATCTGCTGAGTTCCGAAAATTTCATGCAACAACTTAAAATTCAACTGGTAAGATGCAGGTAAAACTGCCATCGCCATTTTCCCGTCCATTTTAATGATTACAGTTTTTGCAAATTCCTTTCCCGAAATATGGGCAGATGCAGCAATTTCCTGTGCTGTGTAAGCGCTGGAATGCCTTACAGTTACATACTTTACATTGTTTTCGTCAAGAAAAGCTTTTAATTTTTTAATTGGCATTTTGTTTGTTTTTTTAATGTTTAAAAACTGAAAAATATTGCTTAAAAAGTAAAATCTCTTTTCTGATGTTCCGAATATTATTACACCTGTTTTTCGAATAAGGTTTCAAAAGAGTTCAAGATTCATTTAATAATCTTCTGAATATTTTTATCGCTCATTTTGCCTGAGTACACGAGCAGCGAATATTTAAGCACCAGCGGTTCTGTTGTTGAAACAGGAATTGTCGTATTACCGGGATAAGCGGCATTTTGCATGCTGTTTTTCTTTCGTAAAATCCAGGGCTGCGGGTAACCCGGATTCTCGGGATGGTCAATTATTACAACACCTCCTGAGCTTTTGTTTTTCCCAACAGAACCAGAAACATTTACATAACCGGGCGATTTTACTGCGGTATTTTTAGGTGATATTTCTCCTTCAGGGCCAGTAAACTTTATATCATCTGGCAAAATCATTCGAACCGAAAAACCGCTGTAACCTTTTTCATCTGCCGAACCGCCAATCTTCAGGTTTTCTGCCAATGCCAGCAGTTGAATTTCAAAATCAATTTTCCGGTAATTTCCTTTTTTTGGGTGAATTAATATTTTGGTTTTTTCTTTTAAATAAGGCTTCTTTTCTCCCATTGTTTTCCAAAGGGGAGATTTCCATTGCACTTCTGTTTTCAATTCAGAAACGCCACCTTCTTTCATTGAATATTCAATATCGGTTACCTGCTGCTCAAAATCTTTAATTTCCCAGGGGTCGCCAATTTGTTTACCGTCAATCCAAACCTGGTGCCATGCCCAGAATATGCCGCGGTGATGCAAATGATCCGTTGGAAAATCTTCTGTTAAAACAGTTCCATCAATTCCCCAAAGCGGATGAATATAATTGCAGCGTTCATATTTTCCTTCCTGATTTTTAGAATCCCTTTGGTAAAACAAAACGTTTTCATTGTTTTCGGTGAATAAAAATCCGCCTGGTTGTTTCTGCATTTTTACCTGCGCGCTTGAAAACAATCCAAAACCAATCAAAAGGAAAACTCCAAAAATTCTGTTCATTGTTTAGTTTTTTTTGAAAGATGTTAATAAGCCATCACAATTCCAAATCAAATTAAAAATTGGTTATTGTTTATTCAATATTGGAAATTTCTTAATTCTTCCCCATCATCTTATAAAGCCACTCATTTTTCAGTTCATTTTGTTCGGGGAAAGTCCAGTGTTGTGTTTCCTGGAAAATGTGGAGTTCCTTTTCCCCGGGAATTACGTTGTAAGCCGCGTGCATCGAGGTGGGCGGACAAACATTATCGTTGTAGCCCCAGCTGTACCATCCCGGTACTTTTACAAAACGGGCAAAGTTCACCACATCGAAATATTTTGAAGTTTCCACTTTTTCGGGTTTATTGGTGAAAGTGTTGCGGAACATGTGTGGCCAGCCACCTGCGCGGTCGTGGAGGTAACCCGGCAAATCTGAAAGAGCAGGATAAAACGCTGCCAGATAATCGATTCGGCTGTCTAATCCGGCAATGATGATTGAAAGCGCCCCACCCTGACTTCCTCCGGTAACGCCAATGGTTTTGCCATCGAAACAATCGAGACTTTCAATAAAATCAAGCGACCTGACACATCCGAGATAAACACGTTTGTAATAATAAACGTCTTTATCATCCATGTTCGAAACCTGGTAGCCTTCCAAAGCACCAGATCCCAAATCGGTATAAACCACCGGGTCGAGGTTAACGGGAATACCATGAATGCCAATCACGAAAGTAACAAATCCTTTTTCAGCACCGGCAACATCACCATAATAGGGACGGATTCCGGCTCCGGGAACATGAAATATGGCCGGATATTTTCCTGCGGCTTTTGGTTTGCAAAGGATTCCGTACATCTTCCCTTTAATGTTATTGATGCTCACGTGGTAAACATCCACTTTGTCGGTGCACCGTTCGGGCATGAGCGTCATGACGGGTTTCATTTCAACTTTGGCCAAATCCTGCTTGCCTTTTTCCCAGAATTCCTGAAAATCGGCAGGTAAAGTTGTGGTTGGTACAATTTTATCGGGATCGAATCCGGCAGTAGCATACGAAGAATAGGTTTTTCCATCCACTTCAACAGAAACATTGCACCGCAAAAATCCGGGGTCTTTGAATTTCGGCGCTTTAACCGAAGCAGTCCCTTTTTTCAGGGTGAGTTCGCCTTCTTCAATGGCCTTCATTTGTTCGGGTTGAATGCTGTATTTCACGTCAATTCCATCCAACGGCACATTGTTTCGCAAAACCTGAATAGCAAATTCAGCTCGGTCGCCGGTATCGTAAGTCCAGTCGGCTTTATCGGGAGTTACAATTACCTGCACCAGTTGACGTGCAGGCTGGGAAAAAACCTGAAATGCGAAGAGAATTAAAAACGACAGAAAATAAGTTTTTTTGATCATGATATATGTTTTTAATGTGATTATTTTTTTGGTTTAAAATTGACTGGCAATTTAAATTTTTTCCTCCGATTTGGGGGAAAATTGAATTAAAAAACGCAGACTAAAAACATATGCAGAATACGGAATTAAAAAATAAGAACATAAAATTCATTGCTAAAATCAAAGGGCTGCATAAAAAGCTAAGGGTTGTAAAGGCGTTACCTAATCCCCTGCTCTGTTCCCGGAAACTTGCAATGACAATCCATGTTACCAGTGTCAGGCTGTTTTTATGACAGAGTTTTAGGTGTTGACAATTCATCGTTTATCTTCAAAATCTCCTCAATAATCTTATCATCAATCCTGAAATCAGTAGGCAATAATTTATCAATCAATGGTTTTACTTTACTGATAACCGACATCTGTTTTGCCTTATGAATAATTCCAAGTGCTCCTGTAATTTTAAAACTCAATCTGGTTGCTAATTTGCGTGCCTTTAAGTCATCCAGCAATAGCAGTACATCATCGAATTCAGTGGATAATGCAATGGCACTTGCCTCCCCATAATCTAATTGAGTATTAAGGAAATCCTGATATTTTTTATCTGCAACTTTTTGAATTTTAATCCAATCCGGCAAATTCTCGCCGAACTCTTCTGCAATTTCAGGTGTGGTAATTAATTCACCATAAACCTTCTCCAACAGTTTAAACTGATCAATCTTTCGGAAAAGTATCAATATACTGGTATCAGAAATTACAACTTTAGGCATTTGCTATATCAGAGTGTAAATCAGAAATTGAGTTACTGAAAACGGATACTCCATACTTGCCAAGCATTTCGATAAATGCTCTTTTTGAAAGTCCAACAATTTCTGCAGCCTGACCTGCTGAAAGTTTAGCTTCTTCGTATAATTTTGATGCAATTATCATTGAAAAATCATAATCTTTCAATTCAACATTGTCTGGTATATTTAACTGAATCGTTCTCATTATCATTTATTTTTTTCAAAAATACAAAATCTGTCTGCATTACTGAAATTTGATTTACGTTTTATTGTTTACCAATAACGGTTTATGCATATTGCAGAGATCCGGCTAATCGGGTAAAAGCCTTTTTTTTCCAGTCCGAACTGTTCATCCGGGTAGCCGTTTAAACATTCAATCCCGATTGCCCGGGACGAAACTTACAAAATATTTGCCTTCCCGGTTATGGAACCTGTAATTGTCGCTTTTGAAATATGGAAAAAGGTTTGGTATGTTTTTTTACTCCTCCATAAGATTCAAAAAAATATCACGTCGATTTCCTAAAAACGTCACGACGTTTTTAAAAAACATTGAGACGCTTTTTAAAAACAACGGGACGTTTTTGGCAAAACATCAGGTAGTTTTTGGAGATGCCGTAAGATGCTGTTTACGAGACCTTTTCTTAAGTCATATTTTGGAGCGGATTTTTCAGTCTTTATTGAACACCCGCCGGGATAAAAGTGTGGTTGGAGCTGTTTGATCTTTTCAGATTGTATCCGATCCGCCCTGGTTACCGATGCCCTCACAGGTTAGGTTTACCTTTTCACCGGGCGCTACCGATGCATTTCTGATTATCTCACCCTCTTTTTATTCCTGATTTCGGGTTTAAAGTTTAAAAACTGTTCAGAGTTCAGAGTTCAAATTTCGAGTATTTTCAAACTTAAAACTCTGAACTCTAAACTTAGATTGTTGGTTCCCAACCCGGTTCGTAATCGCGTTTCCAAAGTTTCATGGCATCGCGGTCGAACATCATTCCTGATTTGTCATCAATGTCAAAGCCTTTTCCAATGCGGTAAGCCACGTTTGAGTAATGAACCATTGCCATACTTTTTGAAGCATCTTCGATTGGAGCAGTCAGTTTTGCTTTTCCGCGAATGGTGTCGAAGAAGTTGATAACGTGGCCGGTTGTCATGTCGCCGCCACCGCCAAGAGCAGTTCCTGCTTCGCTTGAACCCGATTTGCTCTCCTTCAGAATTTTTCCTTCCCTGTTGTAAAGAATATATTTATCGCGATCAACAAATACAGTCCCCTCGCTACCAAAAATAATGGTTCCCCTGTCGCCAAGTCCGTAAGTATTTTGTCCTGAGCGGCTTCTGCCATCCCAATTAATAATTCTATCTCCGGCAAATCTGAAAGAGGCATCCATGGTATCGTACATTTCCCAACCGTCGCTAAAGAAATGGCGTTTCCCGGCTTCCACATCCACACGCTGCGGAAGGTCAACACCCAAAGCCCAACGTGCAACATCGAGTTCGTGCGTGGCATTGTTTCCGGCTTCGGCAGTTCCGAAATTCCATCCGTACCAGTGCCAGTTGTAATCCCATGTTTCAATGGTATAATCGCGGCGTGGTGCGGGTCCCTGAAACAAATCCCAGTCGAGACCAGCAGGTGCCGGGGCTTTTTTCTGTACCGGAACTTCGCCCCGTTTATTCAGATAAAACGCCACTGCACGGTAGGCAACGCCAATAATTCCGTTATGAATTTCGTTAATTATTTCGATGGTGTGGCCAGAAGAACGTTGCTGGTTACCCATTTGAACCACTTTGTCATATTTTTTTGCAGCGGCGACAAGAATATCGTTTTCAAACATATTGTGACTGCATGGTTTTTCAACGTAAACATGTTTCCCGCCTTTTAAAGCCATAACTGAACCGGGAGTGTGCCAGTGGTCGGGTGTTGCATTGAATATTAAATCCACGTTTTTGTCGTCAATAACCTTGCGGATATCGTTTTCCAGCTTTGGTTTGTAATCGATAAATTTCGAAAAACTGACTGCTGCCTTTTCTCTCTGGCTTTGCATTACATCGCATAAATAAACCAATTCCACATTACTTCCTTTCAATGAGATTGGTTCATAGTATGCTCCCAAACGGCGTCCCAAACCGGCAATTGCAACATTCAACTTTTCGTTGGCGCCAATTATTCTGCCATAACTTTTTGCCGACATTCCCATTGCCGAACTGCCAACTGCGATTCCTGCAGCTCCGGCGGTTACTTTTTTTAAAAAATCTCTTCTGTTATTCATATTATAATTCCCTGATTTTTATACTTCTAAAATATACCTGATCGTGATGGTCGGTAAGAAGGATTGGTCCTTTTGGCGCCATGCCGAAATCCTTGTATTCAGCGTATTTGCTGCGGGCAACCAGGGCTTTGTAAATGGCGTCGCCCCGTTTGTATTCCACCACTTTTCTTCCATTTAACCAATGCTGAACGGTATTGTCAGAAAAAACAACAATTCTTCCCTGGTTCCATTCACCAACTTTATTTACAAAGCGTGGTTCCTTTTCAGCCGGAATTAAATCGTAAAGTGAAGCAAGGGTACGGTTGCCAACCACGCCCTGTTTGGCATCGGGATGTTTTTCATCATCGAGAATCTGGTATTCAAGTCCGATGTGTGGCCCGTTATTTCCAATTCCGTATTTTATTCCATTGTTGGCGCCTTCAGTGAGTTTAAAATCGAATTTCAGTTCAAATGGCCCGTATTCCTTTTTTGTAATGATATCTCCATCGCCTTTCACTTCTTTGTTCGAATTTACAACAAGTTCATTATTGATTACTTCCCATCCTTTTGCGACAGGTTCTCCTGAAGAAGCAACTTTCCAATTGTCAAGGCTTTTCCCGTCAAAAAGCAATTCAAAGCCCTGTTCCTTTTCGGCGTCGCTTAAATTGTTCGGAATTAAATTCACTAAATAAATTCCTTCAGCAGGCGAAGGTTTCAGGTTGGTGGTTTTAATGCGGACATTTTTCCATTTAATCTGCTGGCCTTCCTTTTCTTTGTCAGTTCCAATTCCATGAACCTGTAACGCAATAAATCCGGTTGGTGTCATATCGTCAATTACGTGCGAACAGGCAACACCATTTAACCATGTTTTAATCGAATTGCCAATACATTCAATCCGGTAACGGTTCCACTCTCCCATTTTAAGCGCCGATTTTGCTTCAGGATTTAATTCGAGCGTGTACAGCCAGCCACGTCTTGCCTCATCATAAATTCCACCGCTCCAGGAACGTGCTGAAGGATCGACTTCGCACTGGTAACCGTGAACGCGGCCATTGTTAAAATCGGGCTTGCTTTCGCTGCGAAACTGAATTCCTGAATTCATGTTTGGTTCCACCAGCAAATCGACTTCAAAAATAAAATCGGAATAGTTTTTTTCGGTGCAAATAAACGAGTTTGGTGTATTCATAACAGTTGTACCAACGATAACACCATTTTCAACGGTATATTTTGCTTCGCCGTTCAGTTGTTTCCATCCGGAGAGATCTTTGCCGTTGAACAAATCTACCCAACCGTCATTTTGTGCCATCAAACCGCTAATTGCGAACAGGCACAGCATCAAAAAAGAAAGGATTTTTTTCATTATATATTGAATTTTGTTTTAAAAAAGTTGGTTTAAATCATTTTCCGTGTACGAACACGAACCACAAATTTAATTATTTTTTGGAGTGGTGAATAATGTTGCATAACACAAAGATGTGTCAGATAATTCCGAAACGGAAATATTTATGTTGAAGACGACAAGCATCAAAATATCAACACTTGTGACATTTGAATTTTGCCAACCAGATTTTATGCGAATTTTTTAATTGCTAATTCTTTATAAACTCCGAAGGACTGCAACCAAACTGTTTTTTGAAAGCGCGCGAAAAATAAGCCGGATCGTTAAAATCGAGTTGGTAACAAATTTCTGAAACTGTTCCGGCTTTTTGTTTTAACAAATCGGCAGCACGCTGTAAACGCAAAGAGCGCATCAGTTGTCCGGCAGGTTGTTCAATCAATGCATTCAACTTCCGGTTGAGTTGTGAAACACTCATGTTTACCGATGCAGCAAGCGATTCGGGTGTAAAATCCTGATTTTCCATATTGATTTCAATTGTTTTTATCACCTTTTCGAGGAATACCTGATCGACAGACGTAGCGGTAACTTCAGAAGGTTTTATCAACGTTGAGGTTTTAAAGCGCGACCGGAGTAATCTGCGTTGTTTTATCAGGTTGCTTACCCTTACTATTAACTCTTTGGCGCTGAATGGTTTTGTAATATAATCATCAACGCCAATTTCAAGTCCCTCAATTTTATCATCAAACTCTGCTTTTGCCGTTAACATTACAATTGGAATATGGCTAGTACGCTCATCTTTCCGAACTTCTTTGCAGAACTGAAATCCATTTACTTTGGGCATCATTAAATCGGTAACAATCAGGTCGGGCACAGTATCGCGTGCAACCAATATTCCATCTTCGCCATTTTCTGCTTCCATTACCTGGTAAAATTCTTCCAACTGCTCGCGAATGTATGAACGCACATCAATGTTATCTTCAACAACCAAAACTATTTCGCGGCTATCTCCCTGAATATTTTCGTTTGTGGCAACCGGTTCATCCGCTACAATAATTTCCTGTTCCCTGTAAACATCATTTGAATAGGGCCGGCTGATAACCGGTATTTCGGTAATTTTCGATTCCTGATTTTGTTCGCCCATTGGTAACCTCACACAAAAAACCGAGCCCTCCCCTACTTTGCTGATCACAGATACGGCTCCATTATGAAGTTCTACCAACTCTTTTACAAGCGCCAAACCTATTCCACTTCCTTCGAAATTGCGTGTAGTTGTATTGTCAACCTGGTAGAAACGGTCGAAAACATTTGAAAGATGTTCTGTCGGCATTCCTACTCCATTATCTTCAACACAAATCTCAACAAACAATGAATCAATTGTTTTTATTGAAACGTTAATTTCTCCATTTTCATTTGTGAATTTAAATGCATTGGCAACAAGATTATAAAAAACCTTTTCCATTTTGTCCAAATCAAAAACTACCGGAATAAATTCTGATTCTGATTCAAATTTTAACGTAATATTTTTTGTGGTGGCCAGCGATTCGAAGGAATAAAAAAGACTTTTCAGAAATGATACCAGATTCTGCTGTGTGGCATTCAGTTCCATATTCCCTGATTCCAATTTCGATAAATCGAGCAACTGGTTAATCAGGGTTAGCAATCTTCGTGCATTTCGGTTGGCAACCTGCAGTTTTGCCTTTTGTTTCAGGTCAGCCAACGACGACATCACACTTTCTATCTGCCCCAAAATTAAGGTAAGCGGAGTACGAAACTCGTGGGATATATTGGCGAAAAACTGTGATTTCAACTGATCGAGCTGCTTCAGTGTTTCTGTTGAAATCTTTTCAATCTTCAACTGGTTGCTAAGCCTAATCCGGTTCATTTCATAACGTCGAATCAGGTAAATTAATATAATCAGCACCAAACCAAAAAGAACGTATGCAAACCATGTATTTGTCCAGGGAGGTTTAACTACCAGAGTAACGGCCAGTCCTTCCTCATTCCATACCCCGTCGTTGTTTGAGGCTTTTACCCTGAAAATATATTCACCGGCAGGCAAATGGGTATAAGTTGCCGAACGCGTTCCGTCGGTATAAATCCATTTATTGTTGAAATTTTCAAGTTGATAAGCATACTGGTTTTTTTCAGGCGATGAATACTCAAGCGCCGCAAATTCAAAAGTAATAATGTCTTCCTTGTGCGAAACAACAATTTGCCTGGTCTCTTCCACTGATTTTTCCAATAGTTCGGGATCGGTTTTATGTGAAAGGCTTTTTTCACTCAGCTTTATTTTTGTCAAAACAACCGGAGGCACATTCGGATTATCCTTAATTTTAGCAGGATAGAAATAATTTAAACCTTTAATTCCCCCAAAAAACAGCTCTCCATTTTTACTTTTGTAATAAGCCCCTGTGTTAAATTCATTGCTTTGCAGTCCGTCGGTTACATCAAAATTCCGGAATACACCGGTTTGCGGATTAAAACGCGATAAACCTCTGTTGGTGCTTAACCAAAGATTTTTTTGGTCATCGGGTAAAATGGCATAAACAACGTTATTGGGCAGACCGTTTTCTTCGGTATAATAAAAAAAGGTTTCCGTTTCGGTATCAAACCGGTTTAACCCGCCGGCTGTGCCAATCCACAGAAAACGGTCGGGAAAAACCGGATCGGCACAAATTGATTTTACCAGGTTATTAATCAAACTGGTTGGTTGCGCAGGGTCGTTGTCGTACAGCTTAAAAGTTTCATTTTCTGTATTGAAACGAAAAAGCCCGTATTTGGTACCCAACCACATTCGCATTTCTTCATCCTGAAAAATAACAGGACGGACCTGTTCGTAATACGGTGGGCCAAGATGGTATTGAACGGAATGAAACTTCCCGGTTTCAGCATCGATAAGTTTGCAAAGGTATTTTTCCGTGGCAATCCATATTTTACCTTCCCTGTCTTCATAAACCATATAAACTTCTTTTTGCGGAATACCATCCGTTTGTTCCGGATCGAATTTATAAAGCCTGACGTTGTTTGTTTTGGGATGATACCTGAACAGACCTCCGGTGGTGGCAGCCCAAATATATCCGTCAGCAGTTTGTATCATCGAAAAAACATCCATATTGCCAAAGGAATAGGGTTCATTCGAACTTTTTTCGAAACTTTGGACTTTACCTGTTTTGCGTTCCCATTTGTACAAGACTTCAGTGCCAACCCAAACATCTCCTTCATCGTCTTCGAGAATCGATCTTACACTAAAACTTGTTGTCCGCGATGATTGTCCGGGTTTTATCTCAAAAACAGGAAAACGGCTTGCATAAGGATTATAAATATCGATCCCCATTCCGGTGGTGCCAACCCAGAGTATTGCGGTGTTATCTATATATACACTCGAAATCGAATTAAAACTTATGGTTTGATCGTTGAAAGGATCATGGGTGAATGAAGTATATTTTTCTTTTTTAACATCAAACTTCATCAATTCAGCCGCAGTGGCAAGCCACAAATTGCCTTCCCTGTCCTCATCAATTCCAACAATATTTCCCCATCCGTAACGAAAAACATCGAAACGATGCGGAAAATAGCTATAGTTTCCTTTGGATGGACTAAAACTGACCAAACCCCCTGTCATTCCCAGCCAAAGTGTGCCGTTTTTATCTTCGTGAATTGCGCTGACTGCATCCTGGCTTGGATTTTCGGGAGCTGCCTTGTTTTTTGTTTTGAAAACATAATTGGTGAATTTGCCCGATTTTAAATCAAATTGGGTTAATCCGTTAAAAGTGCCCAGCCACAACCTGTTGTTGTTATCACAGTGGATTGAAAAAACCTGGTTGCTGCTCAGTGTGTTTTGATCTCCGATTTCATGAATAAATCTTTTTGTGGTAAATTCAAAATATGTCAAATTTACATTTACCCGGAATATTCCATCGCCATTGGTTGCCACCCAGATATTGCCATGCGGGTCCTCATCAATTGCCTTTATTTCAAAGTTATTGCCGAGCAAAAGGCCTTCTTTTCCAAAATCGATTCTCCTAAAAATTTCTTTTGCCCTGTCAAAAACATTTAATCCGCCGTTGTAGGTTCCAATCCAAATCAATCCCCGGCTGTCCTCAAACAAACTTGTTATGTAATTTGATGAAAGTGTTGTTGTATCGAAAGGATTGTGCTGATAGACAACAAAATTATACCCATCGTATTTGTTCAGGCCATCCTTGGTTCCAAACCACATAAAGCCACGGCTGTCTTTTATTATGGCAAAAATCGCATTTTGCGAAAGCCCATCATTGATATTCACATGTTTGAAATTAACTTCCTGTGAATTGCTTTTATAGGAAAGTACGGTTAATCCTAAAAAAAAGAATATTAAAAGCACTATTTGGCTCTTTAATGTAATGCAAAATTTTATTCGAAACTTCATTATTTTAATTTAATCCGATGCAGTATTAAACTTAATAATGTTTGTAAACAGATTTTTTAAATTAAATCTGTATGTTAGGTAAACCTATAAACGAATCAGATAAAAAAAAGTTTACACTGTCTTTTATTATATGAAAACTTCCCAATTCGTGTTATTTTAAAGTTCACAAACAAAAAAAACATGGTAACCAAAGAAATATTGTTAAAAGCCCTGGAAACAGAAAGGAATGGTGATTGGAATAAGGCACATGAAATGGTGCAGGAGCTGCAGCATCAGAACGCATATTGGATTCATGCCTGCCTGCATCGCAAGGAACCCGATTTAATGAATGCTGCATATTGGTATTCGCGCGAAAAAAAACCATGCCCGAATATGGCTACGAACAGGAATGGAAAGAGATTTTGGAAGAAATAAGCAATAAGAGCTAATTTTAAACAACCAAAAATTGATTACTTCGTAAACAAAGCCAAATTAGTTGACTAACCTGACTTACCCAACAAACATTTAAATTAATTTGCCATGAAACTTAAAACATTGCTTTTGATCGGGTTGTTCCTAATCCCGTTCTTTTCGTGCGAAAATCGAGAGGAATTTTCTGTTATTGATCTGGAAACTGAACTGGTTGCAGAAATTATGGTTACTGCCGAACCTGCGGATTCTCCTGAATTAAAATCGCTTTCCACCGAAAAAGAATACTCTTTTACAGGAAAAGGGATTTTTTGCCTTGCACAAAACAAAGAACTTGGCAAACCAATGTGCACAGTTCAAAACATTAAACCTTGCACGGGTTGTAAGTTGTCATTTACGGGAGTAGGTGAAGAAGGAAGCATTTTATCGATGCAACTGAAATGGGGTTCGAAAAATATTGATGATATTAATTTCGACATGCAGGATGAAATTGACCTGTCATCATTAACTGCAATCAACAACAATGGAAATCTTGAATTCGATCTTACAGGAGTTATCGATCCTGTGGTAAATTGTATCGACTGCAATCCAAATTGTATGTACCTGATTAACATCACCGGAACAACGGATTTTAGCCTGCCATCGCAAGCACGGTTAATAATACCGGTTAGCGCTGAAAAAAAGGTTTACAATGTTCCGTTTTCGGTTTTCTGATTGACTGAAAACAACTTCGGTTTTTCTGGCTTACTTTTTTCACCAAAGTGTCATTGCTTGGCAGATTTTGCTAATTTTAAACCTGCTAAAATTTAGATTGATGGTGACAAAAGAAGTATTGCTGAAAGCGCTTGAAACTGAAAAAAACGGAGATTGGGACAAAGCGCACAAAATGGTTCAGGACTTGCATCACCCTTATGCATACTGGATTCATGCTTATCTTCACCGCAAAGAACCCGATTTAACCAACGCATCATATTGGTATTCGCGTGCCAAAAAACCAATGCCCGAGTATAGCTACAACCGCGAGTGGAAAGAGATTTGGGACGAAATAAGTAAGAATTTAGAATGATGAATTTTTGTTAAAACGGGATAAAATATAATGGCAAAGAAAATATATGTTTTACTCATTGTTGTAATAGCGGTTGTGATTTTAATTTACGCACAAACCATTATTATTCCTTTTTTCCTGGCTGTTATTTTTTGGTTTATGATTCGCATAATCAAAAAAATAATTTTACGAATTCGTTTATTAAGAAGATGGCCTGACTGGATTTTCACTATTTTTTCAACTGCCATCCTGTTTAGTTTTCTGGCTTTTGTTGTTGGAATGATTACAAAAAACATTCAATACCTCTCAAATGCTTTACCAGTTTATCAGGCCAATTTTAGTGAAATTAAAAGAAATTTAAGCAACCAGTTCCATATCGATTTTGAAACAATATTCAACAATTACACCAATCAATTTGAATTTACCACAATACTATCCAGTTTACTATCAACTTTAACCAGCCTTTTTAGCGCAGCATTCGCTGTTTTTCTCTACCTGGTTTTTTTGTTACTCGAAGAGGCTACATTTTCAAAAAAAATCCGTGTATTGTACCCCGACAATGAAAAATATGAGAAGGTAAACTTCATGATTTCTAAAATTGACCATTCCGTACAGCAATACATCGCGTTAAAAACCTTAGTGAGCTTAGCAACAGGTATTTTGAGCTATTTTACATTGCTTTTCATCGGTGTTGATGCCCCTGCATTCTGGGCTTTTCTCATATTTGTGCTCAATTATATACCAAACATCGGCTCGCTGATTGCCACACTTTTCCCGGCAATTTTTGCCTTATTTCAATTTGGCGAATTAACCCAGGGATTTTTAGTGTTGTTTATTGTGGGTTTAATACAAATGGTTATTGGTAATTTTGCTGAACCCAGAATAATGGGAAACTCACTTAACATCAGCCCGCTGGTGGTGTTATTAACGCTCGCAGTCTGGGGTGTAATGTGGGGAATTACAGGCATGTTGCTTAGCGTTCCAATTACGATAATTCTGATTATTATCATGGCCGAATTTCCATCAACCCGGCCGGTTGCCATTTTATTAAGTCAGGATGGGCAACTCAACAAAAGTAAAGAAGACAAATAATTATGTGATGAAGAAAATAAGGATTTTGGTTTTAGTGTTTTTAATATTAAGCAGTCTGTTTTCGTTTTCGCAACCCAAAATTATTTTCGATACCGATATTGGCGGCGATGCAGACGATTTGGGAGCGCTGGCCATGCTCCACAATTATGTGAATCGCGGCGATTGCGAATTGCTTGCCATTATGCTCTGGACAACCGATGAATACGCTGTTCCGGCTGTTGATGCAATTAACCGGTTTTACCTGAATCCCAATATTCCAATCGGAACCCGGAAAGACCCTACTTACACAAGCATAACCAATTACAACAAAGCAATTGCCGATAATTTTGAATATAAACTGACATACAACGATGTGCCTGAATCAGTTGATTTGTATCGGAGAATTCTGGCTTCGGCTACCGATAGCAGTATTACTGTTGTTGCCGTTGGTCCGCTGTTAAATATTCAAAGTTTGTTGCAGTCGAAAGCGGATAAATATTCATCATTAAACGGTTCAGACCTGATTTCAAAAAAAGTGAAGGAATTCGTAATCATGGGCGGGCAATTCCCGAAAGGCGAAAACGAATGGAATTTTAACGGCGACATGCCCGGCGTAACCAAATTTGTGCTTAACAACCTGAAAGTTCCCATCGTTTTTTCGGGATTCGAACTGGGTGCACAGATTAAAACCGGCGCTACTTTTAACAACATCGACCCGGAAACACCGCTTTACAAGGGCTTTATGTATTTCAGCGAACATGCCCCCTGGATGAAATCACAGTTTAAAGGAAAAATACTGAACAATTCAACATTCGACCAAACAGCAGTTTTATATGCCGTTAATGGCGGCGTTGATGTATTGTGGGAGAAAATCACCGGCGGATATTGCGAAGCCGACGAAAAAGGCGGTAATCGCTGGGTGAAACGGGAAAATTCAAATCATTCGTATCTAAAACTCATAGAAACCCCGGGATTCATGGAATTGTTAATTGAGGCTGTTATGCTGAACAAGTTTGAAGAAATTGTGCCACCGGAAGAGGAATAACCGGGTGTCGTGCATTGTATCCGCGATTTATTATCAGGGATTGCAAACCGCTGCACCCTTAATAAAAACAATGTCCCAAACCACGATAGGTTGGCACTTTATCAACTATTTTATTATTGCGAATCAGAATATATTGGGTAAATCTTTCTGCAATTTCTCCTGCTTTTGCAGGACGGAAAAAGAGCGGATCGCCCAGTTTGATATCCAGATTTAAGGGAATTTGAACAGGAGTTTGCACCTCGCCAAAACCTTCGTTTTTTATCATTTTTATTCCTTTGGGTAGAAAAGGAATGGGCCACTTATCAGCTCCGGCATCACCGCTGGCAACAAAACCGCCACTTTTGCAGGTTACAATGCCCGGTTGCGGAATGCGCGACACCCGCAGTCCAAAACAGAAAGCCGGAACATTTTTATTTGCAGCATAATAATCGAACAGGTGCGACTGCAAAAATCCTGAACCTGTTGTTACCTCCGTAAGCCAAGGTTCGGTTACTGTCGTTGTCAGGCTTCCTGTTCCGCCACCATTAAATATTTCGGGTTCAACATTTTCGGTTTTCAGTAAATCGTGTATTGCTCTTCGTTTCTCAAAAACATCTTTCACCGAATTTCTTTTTATGAATTTTTTAGCCGGATTCAACAGCAGTGAAAAGGGACTTTTATCACCCATTCCTGCAATTTGTGCTTCGTAACCCATTACACCGGCAAATTTTACATGCGTGCTTTCCATCATCTTTTTATAAACCAATTGAAAAGCTTTTAGCGAATCTACTGATGACCGGTAAACTCCAAGGTGCATCCCTGCGGGTTTCCATGACATATCAATATCTACACATACTTTCCCTTGAACGCCTGTGCCTTTTTTCCGCCAGATTTTTTCTATTTCTTCCACCTGGTCGATGCTGTCAACCATGAGTGTAATATTCAGTCCATCCTGTGTGAGCGAAAAAAAGAGTTCCAAATCTTCCAAACCTACGGTTGGATATGCCACCAGCAAATCGTCGAAACCCTGCGCAGCCAGAAAAGCAGCTTCGGGTACCGAATAGCACATGATTCCCTGAAAATGCGAGCCTCCTTTTTTCATGATGTATTCGAGCAGCCACGGAACACGGATGCTTTTTGATGCGATGCGAATTTTTTTGCCAAACCCGGAAACCATTTCAGCAATTCGCGAAATGTTTTCATCGAGGCAATCCAAATCAACCAACATTGCCGGAAGCGGTTCACTTTCAACCAGCTCCTTTAATTTCCCATATTCCCAGTTACAACTCATTTATTTTTTTCGTCCCTGTTTACCTGCTTTGTTTGAATACGATTCAAGTTTCATTCCGGTTAAAGCAAATTTAATCCACGAACCTGTAAACAATCCTTCTGTCATTTTGCTGAACATCTCATATTTTTCCTTTGTATAAGGAAACCAGTTTGATTCAATTTTTGAGCTGTCTTTATCGATTAAAACCGATTTGATATTGCAAAAGCTATGCAACCCGATTTCACCTTTAAAACGTCCGAAACCACTGTTTTTTGCACCACCAAACGGAAGTGCGGGATTTCCCTCGGTGAGCATTACGTTATTTACAGAAACATTTCCGGTTTTAATGGCACGTGCTACGCGGTCGGCACGTTTCATATCCTTTGTCCAAACGCTGGCCGAAAGACCATATTCAGAACCGTTGGCAAAAGCAATTGCATCTTCTTCAGTATTAAACGGAACAAGCGGCAAAAACGGGCCAAAACTCTCGTCGGTAATCACTTTCATATTGGGGGTAATTTTATCGATTACCATTGGTGGAATCAGTTTTGATTTCCCATCCCAATTATTTCCGGTTAAAATTTCAGCCCCCAGTTTTTTAGCGTCGTCCAAATGGTTTTTAATGGTTTCGACCTGAAAATCAACCGTCATTGCACCAACATCAGCATCACCGTCGCCGTCGGTTTCCTGTTTTATGCGCTCCACCTGTTTTACAATTTCGGTCTTAAATTCGTTGTAAATCTTTTGCTGAATGTAAATTCGCTCCACCGAGGTACAACTCTGCCCCAGGTTGGTTAATCCACCCCAAACAGCCCCGGCTGCGGCACGAACAATGTTGGCATCGTCAAAAACAATCATCGGATCTTTACCTCCCAGTTCAAGTTCAACAGGAATCAAATATTTTGCAGCCTGTTCCATAATTTTTTTACCTGTTTTCCCGCTGCCAGTGAACATGATTTTATCGGGTTGCAAATCGATTAAAGTGGCCCCGACTTTTCCATCGCCATAAACAATTTTCACCCAATCCTCCTTAAAACCGGCCGGTTTCAGTAATTCTTCCACAACTCCCATAAGTGGAGTGTGTTCCGATGGTTTGTAAATAACCGAATTACCTGCGACAAAAGCAGCAGTAATGGGCACAACAGCCTGATAAAACGGATAATTCCACGGTGATATAATAAGCACTGTTCCAAGTGGTTCAAAATAAATTTTCGATTTCTTTCCCATCAATGCGATGGGTGTTGTAACCGACTTATCTGCCAGTGCTTTTGCAGCATTTTTCTCAAGATAGACCAAATGGTCGAGTACACCGAAAATTTCGGAAACCAGCGCATCAGAACGCGATTTGCCGGTGTCACCCTGAATTTTTTCAATAATCCATTCCCTGCGTTCCAGCACAATTTTTTTTAGGTTACTTAATTTTTCAATCCGCTCTTTTACAGTTAGTTTTCTTAACTCAGCTTCGGCTTTTCTGGCCTTTTGAAAATCTGTTTTTATTTCTGACATCTGATATAATTTATTGTTTCCTCCCTCATCACTTTCTTTTTTCACAATTTTAGCATCGTAGCCAATATTTTCATGAATCACTTTTCCATCGGTAAAATCGGAATAATAGATGGTAAAAACCAATCCTTTCAATGCAATCTGTAACATTTTGAAAGGCGCCCCGATTATTCCATTCATTTTTGCACCCCAATCGATAAACAAAATTTTCCATCGAATAATAAAAAGCGGCAAAACCGAAAAAAGTGAAAGGATAATCAGCATTGCACCCCGGTCGTCTTTATACATATAATCCACCATACGATTGATGTGCTTTTCCGGCTGAACATCAACAAAAGCAGGGTATCCGGGATAATCTGGAATAATTACTTTTCCCAGTTTATACAATCCTTTAACGTGTGACTTCCTGATTTCCGCAGCGGCTGGTATTTGTGGCTGAGCCAGAGGAAGTTCTGTATATTTTAATTCTGCCATTTTTGTGTTTTTAAATTAGCTCAACTGTTTTAAAACCGATTCGGTTGCTTTTACCGAAAGCGCCATAATTGTAAAAGATGGATTTATTCCCGGTGCATTCGGGAAAATGCTTGAATCGGCAATGAAAATATTTTCGTTCTCGTACATTTTAAATTCGGGC
>DATITY010000245.1:0-5944 GCA_035467235.1 Draconibacterium sp.
CATTTCCTTCATTTTCAGGATAAGGTCGCGATATTCAGTAGCTTGTCCCCAGTTGTATTCTACATTATAATCGTTCACAAATAAACCGGCCTCCGGGTCAGCAGAATGAGCCCACTTAAAACTGTTCCAGATAATTGAATCACCATGGGTTTTTCGCATCCAATCGGCATGGCCTGTTAAAGGTTCATTAATCACATCGTACTCTGAAATTAACCCTTTATAGCGCGAAACATCACGAATAACCCTCATTTTACAGGTATCGATAAATGCCTGCGTTGTGGGAAGTTTTCTTACCCAATCAGGTGTTGAATGGGCATCGTTACCGCCCCATAGTAAATTATGGCCTCTTATTTTCCATCCAACTTTTTGGGTCCATTTCAGCGCATTCTCAAAATTATTGTAGTTGGGTGCAGTATGTTGTGGCTGTACACCACTCCATTTAAATGAATTGCCGGTAACCCCGTAATTGAAGTATTTATACATGGTTGCCTGCATCCATTGTTCGTTGCTGGCCACCGTTTTGGCTTCGGGGTCAAAATAACCTGTTTCTGTGGCATAATAATTTCCGTCGGCTGTTGTAAGCGCAGCGCCGCCACAGTTTATTCTCACAACGTTTGCTCCACCAATTTCGTCGATAACAATTCCTTTTATGGCCGCATTGTCTTTTGAGGCATTTAACTCAATATAGACATAACCATCAGCAGCAGTGGCATTCAAGCTGGTATCAACCGCAATGTTTTTCCCTCGTGCTGCCGCAAAAACATCATAATTATCAAGAAAAAGCTGCCCGTTGACTGTAACATCAAATAATCTGGCATTTTTGGCATCCAAAAATATTTCTGCAAATTTCAGCGTGACTTTGTATTCCTTTCCTTTCTCAACAGGAATGGCATAAGCCAGATTAGCGCTCCAGCGCTCAGTTTTGTAAATTTCCTTATCGGTTTTTGCCTGAATGGTGGTGGAAGTACTGTAGCTATTGCCCATACTGGCCGAGCCTTCGTAGAAATCAAAAGCAATTCCGAACGGAAATTCATGATTTTTCATCCGCACAGAAACATCGCCTGTAAACGGCTGGCCGCTTTTGTCTATTATTTGTATCCCGAAATTGCCTTTTCTCAGGGTGTCAATCCGTTCCTGCGCTTTATTGTACCAGGCTGCGTAAGACTGTGCACTTGTTTTCCCGGCAAACGAAACTAATGCGATTAGTATGATTAAAATAATTTTGAGACTTTTAACTTTCATAATTTAGATTTTGGTGATTATTCATTTTTTCACATTTTGTTTTATCCTGATTACTGTCAGCGACATGGGTGGAGCAGTAAACTCAAATGATTTGGCAACTTCAATTGCCGAAGTTACCGGCACAACTTTCTGCAGATTTTCGAAAGTGTTTTCATCGCCGGGCATCCCGCTCAAAACGGTTTGCTCGGCTTTCAGGGCTATTTTTCCAAATTTACCGAGGTTCACTTTCATGGGTTTGCCAGTGTCGCTGTAATTCACCATTTTCAGGATGATATCGCCGGTTTTGCTGTCCTGAACACACGAAGCAGCCAAAGTTGTATCGCTTTCGTTTTTCGAAATCACCTTGTCAAACCAATAATCTCCCTGATTGGTCATGAACATCTTTTGCACATGATAATTGGGGGTAAGCAGAATATTTACATTGTCGAAGAAAATCATGTCGGTGGTCCACTGCGTGAAACCTTTTTTCGCTAACAACGGAGCGTATGAAGCCAGGTGAACCACATCGCCGTTGCGTTCGAGGCCGGTTAAATAGGTGGCTTCGGCTATCGCATTTTTCAACTTGTTTCCCCACGAAGCGTATTCGCCCAAATAAACTTTACTCGAACTCCGTGGATATTTGTCGTAACGTTGCACGTTGGCCATCAGCCATTCGGGCTGAACATAGTAATGCTCATCTACCATTTGCAATTTCAACTCTTCTGCAATTTTCCAGCCTTTTTCGAAATCCTCGCCGCTATGAAACGGGCCAACCGTTCCAATCACCATAATTTCAGGATGTTTTACTTTTACAGCTTCGTAAATTTCCTTGAAACGTTCCTCAAATTCAGGGGTGATTTTGTCCTCGTTACCCACGCCAATATATTCGAGGTTAAAAGGTTCGGGGTGACCAGCAGCAGCGCGTTTGGCTCCCCAGACAGAAGTTGCTGGTCCGTTCGCCCATTCAATCAAATCCAGAACTTCCTGAATGTATTCAACCATTTCTTCCTCCGGAATTGCTTTTTGTCCGGTTCCGCCAATGCGCCACGTTCCGCCCGAATTCTGGCAAGTTACCGCTGCCGGAACAACAGGAAGCGGTTTGGCGCCAATGTCTTCGCAAAACTGAAAGTATTCGAAATACCCCAAACCGGCAGTCTGGTGGTATCCCCAGATATTTCGCTGCGCTTTTCGTTGCTCAACCGGGCCAATCGTATTTTTCCAGCGGTACATATTTCCCAGTCCGTCGCCATGAACCAGGCACCCGCCGGGGAAGCGAATAAACGCAGGTTTCATGTCGGCCAGCTTTTGGGCCAGATCGGCACGCAAACCGTTGGCGCGGTTTTTAAATGTCTTTTCGGGGAAAAGCGAAATCATATCGAGCGCTAACTGACCTTCGGTTTTGGCAAGCACCACCAGTGAAGCGCTGTCGGTACTTTCAGATGCAGTGAGGATTGCCGTATATTTTTGCCAGGTTTTGGATGCCGTGGAAACCGAAGTTTCTGCAAGCACCTTTCCCTTCGGGGTTTGCAGGCTTACCGACAAAAGAACTGGTGCATCGGAAAGCTGTTGTGCAAAAACCGAGAAATTGTATTTTTCGCCAGCCCGGACCACCATTCCATCGAACCCGAAGTTTTTTAACCCAACACCTGATTCACCCTTAAATTGTTCGTAATGACCCACATGTTCAATATCCAAAACCATATAATGCGGATTGTTGGGATGCAGCGGCGCTTTGGTTTCAACACTAATCCGACCGTAACAAAACCCCGGGGCGATGTATTCCCAGAACGAAAACGGGTTCCACTCGCGGCGTTCGGCAGGGTTGTATTCAAACGAACGGTTTTGCACCAGTTCCGCATACAATCCGCCATCGGCAGCGTAGTTGATATCTTCAAAAAACAATCCAAACAAATCGGGGCTGATTTGCTTGCTGCCTTTGGTATTTTGGGCATCCGTTTTTCCAACTGACAGGAAACTTAATCCTGCAATAATGATTGATATTAAGAACAATACTGGTTTTCTCATTTCCCTTTTTTCATCTGAATTTCGTTCCTACGGAACTTTCAACTACCTGGAAATAATTCTTTTTCTACCCACATTAAGTTCCTAAAGGAACTATCACGTAGTGATAAAATATGGGTAGATAATAAGTCCCTCATCACCTGAAAGTCCTGTAAGGACGAAATATTATTACCACAATTAATTCTCTCAACATTAAATTACATTTTTCTTATTCCGGTACTACATTATTTGCCGAAGTTACATACAAGCCAAGCAAACAACCGGTAAATCCACCAGCCACATCGGTTGAAAGAATATCGCCCGAAACAATTCCACCGAGGTTCACAAAGTCGGTTCCGTTGGTTGAGTAGCTAAACTGATAATCGTCGCCATTGGCCGCAACCTGCAAACGCACCGGTTTGCTGAGGTCGATTTTGGCGCTGGCCACAATTTTCGATTCCACTTCGCGACTTCTGAATTTTCCGGCAGTACGTTCAAGCAAAATATAGTAGTCGGCTCCCTTTTTGGTGATGCCAAAAACATAATTGAACCGTTCGCTCTGCAGCGCCACAATTCCGGCTAAATCCTTTTCCGAAGCAGGTTGGTAATCAACAGTTGCTGTAATCGAAAAAGTTTTGTGCATCTGTCTGTAAAACAAGGTCGAAGTAGGTTTTACCTCCTTGATATTGGTATCAAACGGTTTGATTTTTAACCCTTGTTTTGAGGTTGAAATAAAATCCTCGCGGGGGCCACGCAGTCCAATCCAGCGGTAATCCAGCTTTTCGGCGCTGAAATCGTCTTTAAAAGTGAAGTTGCCATTGGGGAAAAATCCGTCTTTCCCGGTTTTGTTTTCCGTCACTCCGGTCGGCATTTTCAGTTTGGGTTCCATAGGAACAAGTCCGTTTACAAAAACGGGAAATTCACCCGACCAATCCACCGGCAAAATAAAAGTTTCGCGGCCCTGGTTTACCCTTTGTTTTTCATTTGGACGAATGGCAAGGAAAACACCGTAATATGTTTTGTTGTCGGGCCCCAAAACCAAATCGGCGTGACCAGCCCAGTCCACCTTATTTTCCCGTTCTTTTGGAAAATATCTTTGTGTGAGAATCGGATTGCTGGGTGCCGGAGCGTACGGACCTTTTGGATTGTCGCTCACAAAAATCACTTCGCTATGCCAGCCGCCGGTTCCGCCTTCTGCGCACATCAGGTAATATTTTCCGTTCTTTTTGTAAATGTGCGGCGCTTCAATCCAAATGGGTTTTTTGGCCAAGTCAACACCGCCATCCACAATAATCTTGTCTGTTCCTGGAATCACTTTGTCGTTTTCCACATCATACTCCCAGATTTTAATCACCCGGTGGCCGTTGTACAATTCTTTTCCCTGGTCGGGCGCGTCGTTGTGGATTACGTAACCTTTGCCATTGTCATCAAAAAACAGCGATGGGTCGATTCCGTTGAATGCCAGTTTTATCGGGTCGCTCCAGCCCTTCAGCGGTTCTTTGGTTTTTACCACAATATTTCCAAAACCGCCGGAAAACTGTGTGGTAATCATGTAAAAGGTGTCGTTGTTTTTGTTGTAGAGAATCTGCGGGGCATAAATTCCGGCGCTGATTCCGCAATCGTGAACAACTAACTGCGATTTGCGGTCGAGCACGTGGCCGATTTGAGTCCAGTTTACCAAATCTTTTGAATGAAAAATCGGCACTCCGGGGAACATGGCAAACGATGAGCATACTACATAATAATCGTCGCCTTTCCGGGTGATGCTCGGGTCGGGATAACAACCCTGCAAAATGGGGTTGTAAAACTCACCGGGTTTTAACGGGTTGTCGGTATAAACCTTGTCGTTGCCTTCGTAAACAAAATTGGTAAACAGAGGCGTATTGGTTGCCTGACTAAAAACTGTCAGCGAAAATAGGGCAGTAAAAAATGTTGTCAGAAAGATTGTTTTTCTTTTGGAAGTACTGATTGTGAATTGCTTTTTTTTCATTGTCTATAATTATTTGATTTGATTATTCTCTGTATTTTATTCTCTCCTCTAAACCCAGAGGGTTTGAATGTTTATAGAAGATGTATCTATGGAAGATATTCGACTCCAGCCGGAGTCGTACCGACATCTATCGTCATTTTTTCTATAAACATTTGATGACTCTGGTATCTGTTCATTTTCTATAGGTGTCCCTTTCATTTTATTTATTTTTGATTTTATTCAATTAATTTTTATTTCTCACCAGCCTGATGTAATATATGGCCCCGGCAGTATTTCCGGGTAAAGCCTGAAATTTCACCCTGATTTGTTTTTTATTTTTTACCATCGCGTCGGGGATTTCATACTTTACTTCCTGAAACTGGCTCTGGTTCCAGCGGCCAGTGTTGTCTTCGGTTACGAGCTTTTCGTTGTCGATGAAAATGTCGAATTTCCGGTTTCCCCACTCAGCGCCCCAGTAGCGGACAATCAGGCTTAATCCGGTTTCGGCGTTGGTTGCCATGTTGTAGCTGAAATACCCTTCGTTGCGGGCATCGCGCCAGAATTCATCCTGAAAATTCCCTGTATTCGAGTTCAGTTTTTCCATCTGGTGGTCGGCCTCGGGCTGCTGTTCGCCGGGAGCCACAAAATCGATGGTTCGTTTCTGAAGTTCAATCCTTTCTTTTTCCACAACTGCCAGCGAATCGATATAATTTTCATACTGTGATTCGGTCAGCCACATCCAGTAAATCATGT
>DATITY010000246.1:0-9232 GCA_035467235.1 Draconibacterium sp.
GTTACCGCATGCTAATCTGATTTGAGGTGGTTATTTTTTCGCAGTATTTGCATTTTAACGAAATAGGATCTTTGCTAATTACTCTAAAACATGTGGTAATTCTTTCATTGTTGGTAATACATTTGGGATTAAAACATTTTACAATTCCTGATATCGATTCGGGTATTTCAACCACCTTTTTTTCAACAACTTCGTAGTCGCGGATGATGTTTAACTTCGCATGAGGTGCAAATAACGCAATTTTATTGATTTCATCATCTTCAAAAAACTTATCCGAAACTTTTATAATTGCTTTAGCACCAAGTTTTTCGCTTTCCAGATTTGTTCCAAATGTTATTTGATTTTCGATTGTATCAAGGCCTAAAATTGAAATAACCTTGAAGAGATTTTTTGCAGGAATATGGTCGATTACTGTTCCTTCCTTTATTGCGCTGACTTTCAATTTCAGTTTTTTCTTTTGGTCGTCTTGCATGGCTTTTTATTTTAAGTTCATGATATGTGAAATAATTGCTTCGCGGGTGAAAACTCCGTTTAATGCCTGAGTGAAATAGTAAGCTTTTTCGTTGGCATCAACATCGGGATGAATTTCGTTTACCCGTGGCAGAGGATGTAAAATTTTTACATTTGGTTTCGTCTTTTCAAGCATTTCATTCCGAAGAATGTAAATATTTTTTACCTGCTCATATTCAATCGGATCTGAGAATCTCTCCTTTTGAACACGGGTCATGTATATAATATCAGCCGCACTGATAATATCAGTGAATTCTTTATGCTCGTAATATCTTATTCCTTTTTCGCGAAGGGACAATTTGTATTCTTCAGGCATTTCCAAAACTGTGGGTGAAATAAAATTGAAAATAGGATTTTCGAATTCACTCATCGCCATTAAAAGCGAATGTACCGTTCTTCCGTATTTCAGATCGCCTACCATAAAAATGTTGAGATTGTCAAGTGTTCCCTGTGTTTTCAGAATAGAATACATATCGAGCAAAGTTTGCGACGGATGCTGGTTTGCGCCATCACCGGCATTGATAACCGGAACCGATGAAATTTCTGCTGCATAGCGGGCAGCGCCTTCAAGCGGGTGACGCATTACAATTAAATCGGCGTAATTGCTTACCATTTTTATGGTGTCGTGTAAAGTTTCCCCCTTACTTGCGCTGGAACTTTCTGGGTCGGCAAAGCCAATAATCCGACCACCCAAACGATTGATTGCAGTTTCAAAACTTAATCGTGTACGCGTTGATGGTTCAAAAAAAAGGCAGGCAATTACTTTCCCCTTCAATAAATCCTGATTAGGATTTTTTTCGAATTCAGCGGCAAGTTTCATAATTTTCAGATATTCTTCTTTCGAAAAGTCTGTAATTGAAATTAAATCCTTCTTCATATTTTTAGTTTATTAATGTCACGGTTTTGTCATTCAAAAAAAAGCCAACATTTATTAAATTAAAATGTTGGCTTTCAAATGAATGAAATGTATATTTCGCTTTTTTATTTCGAAATATATGATTTAAAATAAAAGGTTGATTATTGAAAAATCCTGAAAAAATACTTTCTTTTTGATTGTGTTTTATTTTTCTGGAATAATGATTAAACTGACATTTTTGTAATTTCATCATGATTCAAAATTAATGGCTTTCATTTGTTTTTCCAAAAGACCGGAACGTATTTATTACCATTTTATTAACAGGATTTTAATTCTGTCCCATTCTTTATAATCACTCCGTAAATTGCACAAATTTTTAACTTAACCTTCTCATATTCAGATTTTCGAACTGCAAAAGTCAAATTACATTTTTCTTCAAACCGGGTACTTACAACTGTAAGATTTTCCTGTTTTATAATATTCATTACTTCAGCTAATTCGTTGTATGTAAAATCCAGAGTAATTTCTTTTTCAATTATCTTTTGTTGAATTTCGGCACTTTTTAGTGCATCGGCTGCGGCACTTCGGTATGCATTTATTAAACCACTTACTCCCAAAAGAGTTCCTCCAAAATAACGGATTACTACGATTAGAATATTGGTTACATTATAACTCTGAAGTTGCCCAAGTATTGGTTTTCCGGCTGTTGAAGATGGTTCACCGTCGTCATTGGCTCTGAAAGTTATTTCTTCGGTTCCTAAACGCCAGGCATAACAATGATGACGGGCACTGTGGTGTTCCTTGCGCAAATAGGTCAGAATTTCTTTTATCTCGTCTTCATGTTTTACGGGAAAGGCAAAAGCATAAAATTTGCTGCCTTTATCCTTGAAATATCCCTGGCTTTCCTTTTCTATGGTTTGATATACATCTTCCATTACAGAAAAAAGCACCCGTCGATGAACGGATGCTTTCGATTACATTTTCAATTTCTTTTCAATGTCTTCCACGTATTGTCGGAAGTTCTTATCGGTGTCTTTCAGATTGTTTACTGTTTTGCATGCATGAAGTACAGTTGCGTGATCTTTTGATCCAATTTGGGCACCAATGCTTGTAAGCGAATATTTGGTGAGGCTTTTTGAAAAATACATAGCAATTTGCCTGGCCTGCACAACCTCTCGTTTGCGGGTTTTTGTCTGAAGCGCATCCACCTGCATGTTAAAATAATCGCAAACAACTTTTGAAATATATTCAATCGAAAGTTCTCTTTTCGAATTCTTAACTAATTTGTTGATCAGTTTTGCTGCCAGTTCCAGTGTAATTTCTCTTTTGTTAAGCATTGACTGCGCCAGCAAAGATACCAATGCTCCTTCAAGTTCACGAACATTATTCGCAACATGCGACGCAATGTATTCTAACACATCTTCTGAAAATGTGATACCATCTTTATAAACTTTGTGCCGCAATATTTGCATACGCGTTTCAAAGTCGGGTATTTGTAAATCGGCAGTTAGTCCCCATTTAAACCTCGATAATAAACGCTGCTCCATTCCTTTTAGCTCAATTGGTGGCTTGTCGGAAGTTAAAATCAACTGCTTGCCCATTTGGTGCAAATGGTTGAAAATATGGAAGAATGTCTCCTGCGTTTTTTCCTTTCCGGCAAACTCCTGAACATCATCCAGAATCAATACATCAATCATTTGATAAAAATGAAGAAAATCGTTCCGGTTGTTGTTTCGTGTAGCCTCGGTATATTGTGTCTGAAATTTATTGGCGTTTACGTATAAAACAATTTTGTCGGGGAACCGTTCTTTAACTTCAATCCCAATAGCCTGTGCCAGGTGGGTTTTCCCCAGTCCGGAGTTTCCATAAATCATTAATGGATTAAATGCTGTTCCACCGGGATTTTGAGCAACAGCAAAACCTGCGCTGCGTGCCAATCGGTTACAATCGCCTTCAACAAAATTTTCAAAAGTATTGTCTGGCTTTAATTGCGGGTCGATTTGTAATTTCTGAATTCCGGGAATTATAAAAGGATTTTTTATGGCAGACTTTTCATCTGTTTTTAAAGGAATTGTGAGTGGATTATTTACGATTTTAATGTTGTTATTGGTTGGGTAACTAACTGTGTAAGGTGTGGCACCATTTTTATCGCCCATAACAACATTGTATTCCAGTTTTGCTCCATTTCCCAAAACCATTCGAAGCGTTCTGCGCAATATGTCGATAAATTGCTCTTCAAGGTATTCATAAAAAAATGCACTGGGTACCTGTATAGTTAATACCTTATCTGCTAGCTTAACTGGTATAATAGGCTCAAACCAAGTTTTAAAACTACTGCCGGGAACGTTATCTTTTATAACGTTTAAACATTTGTCCCAAACAGCTTTGTATTCTTCGTTCATTTAAATATTTTGGTTTTTTGAGTTTCAACAAAAAAAATCTCTAATGTTATTCCCGAAAGCAAAATTTGCGAAAAAAAAGTTAAAAAAAAAATTCAAAATCTATTGAAATTCTCCCAAATGTTATATTGTTTTCTATTTCAGGTGTTTAAAATTTGATTTTTTTTAATAATAATTAAATCATTCAATATCAATTAGTTGAAATTAAATAACTGACAGTTAGAATCATAACAGGTAGGTAGTGGTAGGTATAATTGAATAATTGTAAATTTTATTAACATTTTTAGGTTAATTAACGCAATGATTTAAGCGCTTTTTCAAGTTTTATCAACTGTCCGTTTTTAAATGCAACAATTGCTGATTCGGGAAATTTCAATTTTACGAGATTATGAATTTCCAGTATTTCGGCATAAGAACTTGTGGCACCCAACAGGTATGAGTAGGCTCCATTTGCATAATATTCTTCTACTTCCCCAATTCCTTCGAAAAGTTTTGAATTTGAAGGAATCTTTGTTTCACTTGAAATGAGATGCACTTTAAAAATAATATTTTTAGCAGAAACATCGCCGGCTGCATTTATGTAATATTCTTTTCCAAAATCCATTGCCGAAAATTGAAGGTATCGTTTTGGATTAGCCTGAATATCGTTTATCAGAAAACTCAGATTTTCGGAAAGCGCTGTAATTGTGAGATACAATTGGTCATCATTTAATAATAATCCTGCAGTATTTTCATCGCTGTTTAGTTTTTCAAGTAAACTCAAAATCTGGTTTGATGCCACAGAAATATTGGTGACAATTGGTGTTACCGAAATCTGTGAAAGCGAGTCACTAAAACTGGAAAGGTTTTTTATTGTTTTATCCAGCTCTTTGGTATTGCTGCTTAAAAAACTGGTTATATCTTCAATATTTAAAACAATTTGCTGAATATTCCCTTTTTCTGACGATACAATTTGTTGCAAATCCTCAGTGATTTTTTGTGTATTTTCAATGGTTTTATTGATGTTTGCAAAACTTTCAGATAAATTCTCCCTGGCATCTTCGTTGAAAATTACAGTAAGCACAGTAATTGCCGAATCGAGCGTGCTTAAAAGTTGTTCGGCTTTGTTTTTTATTGGAAGGACCTGTAAACTAACCTGTTCCTTTAAATCACTTTCAATTGCTCCAGGAATGGTATCATTTGATGCGTAAAATGTGTTTTCATCGCTTAAAACCATTTTAATTGAACGGGTTCCCATAATATCGCTGCTGATAATCTGAGCCAGAGAGTTTTTTGGTATTTTAAACGATGCGTCTATCATTAAAGTAACTACAAGTTTTCCGGTTTTGTTGGGTGAAAAAACAATGTTTTTTACCTGACCGATTTGATAACCGTTCATGGTAACTTTGTTTGATTCTAAAAGTCCGTCTATACGTTCATAAACCACAAAGTAGTAACTGTTTCGTTTAAAAATATCATTCCCTTTCAGGTAACTTAGTCCCCAAAACAAGATGGTTAATGATATGACAATTAAAACCCCCAGTTTTACATATTTTGAGTATTTCATATCAAACAAGTTTAATTTATCAATTGTAAAGTAAAATTAGAGAATTCAGTCCTTAATTACATTTTTTCCAAAGCCTTTTTAACCGAAATTAATTCATTGTTTTCAATGCCAACTACAAAACATTCAGGGAATTTTTCTTTAATTTTCTTTTGTTCACTAACAGCATCGTTGTAATTAATGAATTTTCCTGAAAAATACCGAGATATATCTTTTGATTCAATTCTGAAAACATTTTTCACTCCTTTAAAGTTCGACGGTGTTGTGTCAATTATTTTCTTTGATGCTGCAATTTGAACCGAAAAAATGATGCTACCCGTTTTTGATTCTGTTGCAGTTTCGGTTTCTGCAGGTATATTTACTTCTTCAGAAGTTGCATTGGGAATTGTATTTGATTTATTCCCCGGATTTGCTGAACTGCCTGTTTCTGAATGAATTGCGAAACTGCTTTTTTCTTCTATTTTTCTTTTATAAGCTTTAAAAGCATTAAAAATAGAAGCAGAAAGAGTTGATTTTCCAGATTCGCTCAGCATGTAATTACGTTCATTGGGGTGACTGATAAAACCAACCTCAATCAGCACACTGGGCATCGCTGCCTGGCGAAGTACAAGAAAACCAGCTTGTTTAACACTTCTGTCGATTCGTTTTGCATGTTGACGAAACTGGTGCTGAACTTCGGAAGCAAGCATTACACTCTGATCGAGGTATTCATCCTGCACCAGCTCAAACATGATATATGATTCAGACGAATTGGGATCAAATCCCTCGTATTTAGTAGTATAATCATCCTCAAGCAAAATTACCGAATTTTCTTTTTTGGCTACTTCCAGGTTGTCTTTGCTGCGGTGTTGACCCAAAACAAATGTTTCAGTTCCCTGAACACTGGTTTTATCAGTACCATTAACATGAATTGAAATAAACAGGTCGGCCTTGTTTTTATTGGCAATATTGGCGCGGTCGTACAAAGGAATAAAAACATCTTTCGTACGTGTGTAAATAACTTTGACCTCGGGATAAGTTGATTTAATGGATTCACCAAGTCTCAGGGCAAGATCCAAAACAATATCTTTCTCTTTTGCATTGCCAACATTTGCTCCAAAGTCTTTCCCGCCGTGTCCGGGATCAATAACAACCACAGTAATATGTTTTTCGTCTTTCTCAGGTACACGGTAAGTTTCACCCCAGAGAAAGTTTCCCGAAATCAAAATAAAAAAGCAAACCAAAATGAGATTAAAAATAGCCTTCTTCATCATGTTTTTTGTTTCAACGGTAAAAATAGAAATATTAAAATTATTTTGCATTTATTAGCGTTATACTCTAACCCTTATTTTTATTTTTGTCGGGCTATTGGCAGTTTGTAATTCAGAAAGCATTTTGTATAAGAATATAATTACATATTTACTTCTCCTTGTTCCTTTTTTAGTTTTCAGTCAGGAAACGGAAAAACTCACAACTAAAAACGCTGAGTTGGCTGCTGAAAGTTTACAAACCGGACTCATGCCAACTGATACCTTGATTTCTGATACACTCGCTGTTGATTCTGTGGCGACCGACACGGTAGCAAAACCCATTATTGATGCGCCAATTGTGTATAGTGCCGAAGACTCGATTGTAGTTTCCTTCGACGGACAAAAAGTATTCCTGTACAAAAATGCACAGGTAACTTACCAGGATATTGAATTGACCGCATATTATATCGAACTAAACCTTGAAACCAAGGAAATTTATGCTGAAGGTATTCTTGACAGTACCGAAACAATGATAGAAAAGTCTGTTTTTAAGCAGGGTTCGGAGGAATATGAATCGGAAACGATGAGATACAATTTTGAAACCGAAAAAGCTTTTATTACAAAGGTAGTATCGAAACAAGGAGAAGGATTTATTCTGAGCGACCGGACAAAAAAAATCGGGGAAGAAACTTTTATTACCGAAGATGCAAAATACACCACCTGCGATGCCGATCACCCTCACTTTTATATGCACCTGTCGAAAGCAAAGGTTATTTCGAATAAAAAAATTGTAACCGGCCCGGCATACATGGTGTTGGAAGATTTTCCGATTTATTTTCCGATGTTGCCGTTTGGTTTTTTTCCAAATAATCCAACTTATTCATCGGGTATTTTGGTTCCAATGTATGGCGAAGAACAAAACCGCGGTTTCTTTTTACGCGATGGCGGATATTACTGGGCTGCAGGCGAATATTTCGATTTAGCCGTAACAGGAGAGGTATATTCAAAGGGATCATGGGGAGTACAAACGCACACCAACTACCGAAAACGTTACAAATTTAACGGTGGTTTAGATGTCAGGTACAACGTAAACGTATATGGCGAATCGGGGCTGGATACTTATACAAAAACACCACAATATGCAATTACCTGGAACCACAGTCAGGATCAAAAGGCAAATCCCAGCCGTACATTTTCGGCCAGTGTAAATATGTCGAGCAGCGGGTATGATAAGCAGAACTCGTATGAAGGACAAAGGGGAGGCAACAATTATCTGCAAACCCAGAAATCATCGAGTATTTCATATTCCCAGAAATTTGAGAATACACCTTTTAATATGTCGGTTAACCTGCGACATTCGCAAAATTCAGTTGATACAACCATTGATTTATCGCTGCCCGAAATGACATTTAGCATGGCAAAAGTCTATCCGTTTCGAAAAAAGAACAGAACCGGCCCGGTGAAATTCTATGAGAAATTTGGTATTAACTATACCGGGAATTTGCGGAACTCAATTAGCAATGTTAAACAATATGATTTATTTAAACAATCGTTTCCCGACGATTGGAAAAACGGTTTAAAACACAATATTCCACTGGCTTTTCCGGGTTTTAACCTTGCAAAATATGTGAATGTTAGCCCAACAATTGGTTATGATGAAAAATGGTACTTTAAAAAATACAACTATTCCTACATGCCTGACGAAATTTTTTATGACGAATACGGAAGACCATCCAACATTAAAAAAGATACGATTAGCGGACTGAGCAGGGTTTATGAATATGCCTACAGTTTAAGCGCTTCTACAAACATCTACGGAATGTTTATTCCAAAGAATCCAAAATCAAAAATAAAGGGAATCAGGCATAAATTAACACCATCAGGAAGTTTCAGTTATCGCCCCGATTTTGGTGAAGCCCGGTTTGGATACTGGCAGGAGGTACAGATTGATTCGATGGGAAATGTTGGATATTTTGACGTTAACGAAGGGGGTGTTTACGGAGGTTCACCCGGCAGGGGAGCATCGGGCGCAATAAGTATGTCGTTAAATAATAACCTCGAAATGAAGGTTTTAGACACAAAAGATACCACTGCTGCCAATGCTGAAACCAAATACAAAAAAGTAAAGCTTATCGATAATTTAAGTTTAACATCATCGTATAATTTAATTGCCGACTCCATGAACCTCGCGCCAATCAGCATCAGGGCCAGAACAACGGTTGCAGGTGTGGGTGTTAATATGGGGACTCTCATCGATCCGTATATGTTAAACGATCAATATCAGCGGATTAACGAATATGTATGGAACAATAAAACCGGTTTTGGCAGAATTGGAAGGATGGCAAACGCAAATATTTCGTTTGGAATGAATTTCAATTCAAAAAAGAAGGATGATAAAGGTAAAAGTGCCGGCCCCCCCGGAAGCGAAGAAGAAAATGAGGATTCTCCTGTTCCGGATTTAAATCCGGGTTATGCAGATTTTAGCATGCCCTGGAATTTTGGATTCGATTATAGTTTTAGTTACCAGGGCCCTTCGGCGGGCGCGCCCGACGGCAGGTTTTCGCAAACACTTGGAATCAGGGGCAATGTCGATTTAACCGAAAAATGGAAAATATCGATGAACACCAATTTCGATATCATGGCTGGGGAATTTTCATATACTACCATAAATATCAATCGCGACCTGCATTGCTGG
>DATITY010000247.1:0-1509 GCA_035467235.1 Draconibacterium sp.
TGTTCAATTCTAATACCTCTCCAGACAGTCTAAAAACAAGGAATGTTCATAACTTTGTAATTCACTAAAAAACAGAGCTATGATAATAACATTCCTTGATGATTTAAAGGATCATCGACGATCCCAGGGGCAAAGATACGAATTACGGTTCATTGTATTGTTTTCAATAATGGCAATTTTGAGCAATGCCAAGTCATACCGCGACATTGCCCGTTTTATTGAAAAACACTTCAGAAACCTGCAGAAAGATTTTGGGCTTAAGTGGAAAAAAAAACCGGCCTACACTACAGTAAGGAATATAATTCAAGGGATTGATGAGCAAGAGCTTGAATCATGTTTCAGGGCATATGCCCAATCTTTATTGACAGGGGCAGGCAATGACAACCCTATAGGAGTGGCGGTTGACGGGAAAGTATTGCGGGGGAGCTATGACAATTTCCAAGACAAAAAAGCAGTACAGGTTTTAAGTTTCTTCGATACCCAATCGGAACTCATCCTTGCCCATGAGACAATAGATGTAAAAACAAACGAGATCCCAGTGGCACAAGCACTGATCCCACAATTGGGATTAGAGGGGGTTGTATATACCCTGGATGCTTTGCACTGCCAAAAAAAGACGTTTGAAATAGCCGACAATGAAAATATGAAGAAAAAAAAACTCATCATACAGGTCAAAGACAATCAAAAAGAGCTTTTACAGGCGTGCATGGATATTATCCGTTTTTCAAAACCGGAGAGTTGCTGCCAAACTTCAGAAAAAGGAAGGAACAGGATAGAAAAAAGGTCAACTTCGGTATACCACAGCCAAATGCAGTTTATCTGTGACAAACAATGGAGCGGATACGTTGAGTCTGTCATTTGTGTAGAAAGGCAAACATCTGTTTTTAGTACCAAAGAAAAGATATACAAAGACAGAAGTGAAGTTGCTGTATACATCGCCAACCACAAAGTCAATGCAATGCAGTCCAGTGGCTTAATCAGAAAACATTGGTATATCGAAAACAAGGATCACCACGTAAGGGATGTAACTTTAAGGGAAGATGAATCAAGGATTAGGGTCAGGCCTGAGAAAATGTCAACTATCAGGAGTTTTGCATTAAATGTTTTAAGAAAAAATAATATCCAAAATATTAAAGGTGAATTATATGAGAACAGCCTTGATTTCTATAACTTATACAGTTATAAACAATTTATTTAGAATTGAACAGCCCTGAGTAGGAGGAAAATAAAATAGTTTTTCTCCTACTTTATTTTCCGACCTCTCACACCACCATGCTTACCTTTCTGAACACGGCGGTTTCTTAATTTACACAACGAATTTTGTTGTAGTAGTTGGTGAAAAGATGTAACCTGAAGTCATTAACCCCTAACCCAGCCTGAAATTATGTAATATGTATTTTTAATTTTTCGAGCATTGCCATTGATGCATTAGTAATAGATTCAACGACCCAGGAATTTTTTATTCCGTCAAACATTACCTCTATGTTGTTTCTGCTTTTAAACGAGGTG
>DATITY010000248.1:0-11870 GCA_035467235.1 Draconibacterium sp.
ATTCTCCAAATTCCTGTTCCAGATTTCGCAAATAGCTTTTTGTATTGCTGTTCAGAAAAAATTTGAGCAGTAATTTTACTCTGGTTTTGGATGTTACCAATGAATTGAGCATATGAACAGTCGATTTTTTCAGATAAAATATAACATTTTGATGTGTCTGAATTTAAAGCCCCGTTTGTTGAATTTCATTCAAAAATTCACAGCTTCGCTTCCTCAGTTACACTTTGTTATGAATGAGCGGATTGTTTTTTAAATAATTGAGCAACAAAAGTACTCAATAATTATATTAATTTTGAAAAGTGATTTTATTTTTTAGCTGGTTTGAATTGGAGACAACAACCTATATTAGTGATAACAATAATATAATTCATTCATTTTTAATTGGTTACTTTAAAAGCAAATTTTCATTATTTTGTATAGAACTTTTTAACATACGTTAGTTGGTTGCACATTCACAGTAATTGGTTAGTTGAATTTAGAGATTGAATTTGTTGTTTTTCTGATCTAAAACTTAATTCACCGGGAAAACGGTAAATAATTATCCATAGATGTGCCGTTACTTTTGTTGTTGTTTTGATTATTTTTTTCATCATACGATTTACTGAGATTATAAAAAATACCAATTTTAAACTCGGTGTACAAACCCATTAATTCAATCCTCTTCCCATAATCATCATAATTATGCATCACATCCAGAAAATCATAATTAACCATATTAAAATCGAGTGAGGTAACCATATAAAATTTGGATGAAAGAGAGGTTTTAAAACCTGTACCCAGAAAAAAAACCGGTGTAGTTAATGCTGTGTATCCTTCGGTTCCTTTGCCAAATAGCAAATCGTCATCATCAGCATCAATATATTTAAATTTTGAGTTGTAATTCATATATCCAACTCCTACCCGAACAAATGGGATAAAAGCAGATCCTGAACCGGCAGGTTTAAAAAAATAGCGAAGAAAGAAGTTTTGACTGAATAATTTGTTTAAATATTCCACTGGTTCCGTTATTTCCGCGGGAATTCCATACTGTATGCCCTCCGCAGAGAATTCAGGTGAGTTGGTATTTCCATTTAAAGATGAATATCCTATTTCTAATCCTATCTCCAGTTTTGGAGAGACATATTTCGATATTTCGAAAGCATAAGCCAGACCAACTTTATTGTCAAATTCCTTAATAATGTCTGAAAAACCATAGGGTAATTCTCCTGAAAGCTTTGAAGTGCCTACCTTTAAACCAAAGTTAATACCACTGTCCGAAAATTTCTGTGTGTATCCTGTATTAAAAATAAAAACCAATGCTGCTGCAAATCCAAAATATTTTAAATATTTTTTATTCAATGGTTTATATTTTTTGATGTGACAAAAGAAATAAATTTTATAATGAATCTAAACTGTGATTTATGATTTTTATTATAATCTGTTCACATGTGGTTGTGAATAAAAACGATGATAAAAAACATTTACTCAGGGCATAAAAGAAAAGAACCGCCTTTATTCAAAAAACGGTTCTTTTAATCGTCCCTTTCGGGGCAAAACCAACATCTATTTTTTTATAATATAATCGGCAATCCAATCCCCAACTTCGGAGGTTTTGTATGCCAGTCCCTCGGCAATATCCACAGTTACAAATCCTGCAGTAAGTGAGGCTGACACGGCATCCCGAATTGCTTTTCCTTCTTCCATCAGACCGAATGCATATTCAAACATCATCGCGGCTGACAGGATAGTTGCAACCGGATTGGCAATGTCTTTACCGGCAGCCTGAGGATAAGAGCCGTGAATTGGCTCAAAAACTGAAGTGTGGATGCCAATGGATGCTGATGGTAGCAAACCGAGCGAACCGGTTATTACGCTGGCTTCATCGGTTAAAATATCTCCAAACATGTTTTCGGTAACCATTACATCGAAGTTTTTTGGCCATTGAATAATTTGCATTGCCGCGTTGTCAACAAACATAAATTCGGTTTTGATGTCAGGATATTTTGGCGCCATTTCCTGAGCAATTTCGCGCCATAAACGCGAGGTTTCCAAAACGTTGGCTTTGTCAACCACTGTGAGTTTTTTGTTGCGTTTTGCGGCAAACTGATATGCAAGTTCAAGAATGCGTTCAATTTCAGCACGGGTGTAGGTATTCGTGTCAAAAGCGGTATTTCCGTTATCTTTCCGGCCTTTTTCGCCAAAATAGATTCCGCCTGTCAATTCCCGGATGCAGACAAAATTGGCGCCTTCAACAAGTTCGCGCCGCAGTGGTGATTTGTGCAGCAATGATTCAAATGTTTCAACCGGACGAATATTGGCGTATAAACCCAGCTTTTTGCGCATAGCCAGTAATCCCTGTTCAGGGCGAACCGGGGCTTTCGGATTATTGTCGAACTTTGGATCGCCGATTGCGCCAAACAAAACGGCATCCGATTTCATGCACAGTTCGTGGGTTTCGGCAGGGTAGGGGTCGCCCACCTTGTCAATAGCACAAGCTCCGGTTAATCCATATTCGTAAGTTAATTCGTGATTGAATTTTTTAGCGACAGCTTTCACCGCTTTCATGGCCTGTTCAATAATTTCAGGTCCGATTCCGTCGCCGGGAAGAATTGCAAGATTGAGTTTCATTTAACTAAATTTAAATTCATTTTCAAAAATATTCAGCATTCTGATGGTTGCTTTTATGGCGGATGCATTCTGGTCGGGATCAAGTCCCTTGGTTTTAAACTCGCGGCTGTTTTTCCAGGTGATTACGGTTTCAACCAGTGCATCGGTTTTCCCTCCAGGTGGAATGGTAACCACATAATCAACCAGTTTTGGCAATGTTTTCCCCAGTTTTTTATATATCTTCCTGAGTGCCTTTACAAATGCATCGTATTGTCCGTCTCCATCGCTGAACTCTTCAAATTGTTTCCCTTCAATCTCAATGGCAACATTGGCCACAGGTCGCAATCCCATGGTATTTGTAACCGTGTAATTAATTACCCGTACGTTTTGTTCCATAAGGTCACTATCCAAAACATCGGAAACAATGTATGGCAGATCTTCGCTCGTGATGGTTTCCTTTTCGTCGGCCAATTCAATAATTCTGTCAGTGACTCTTTTTAAAGAAACCGGATCAAGTTCAATTCCCAAATCCTCGAGGTTCTTTTTTATGTTTGCCTTACCAGAAGTTTTACCGAGGGCATATTTTCTTTTTCTGCCAAACCGTTCAGGAAGAAGTTCGTTGAAATAGAGATTGTTTTTGCTGTCGCCATCGGCATGGATGCCGCTGCACTGCGTGAAAACAAATTCACCAATTAACGGCTTATTTGTAGGAATTCGAATTCCTGAATAAGATTCAACCAATCTCGAAACCTTGTTTAACTCGCTTTCGACTACATTGGTTTTCATTTTAAGGTGATCTTTTATCGTTGCAATTACGCTCGAAAGCGGCGCATTCCCAGCCCTTTCACCCAGTCCGTTTACAGTAGTGTGAACACAGCGAATTCCTGCTTTTATGGCATGAAAAACATTGGCAATTGCAAGGTCGTAATCATTGTGAGCGTGAAAATCGAATTCAACATCAGGAAATGAATGAATCATCTCTTTGCAATATTCATAAGTTTCATCAGGGTCAAGTATTCCAAGTGTATCGGGAAGCATAATCCTGTCAATTTTTTCATCCTTGAGGTTTTTGATCATGTAATGCACATAATCTCTTGAATTTCGCATCCCGTTTGACCAATCCTCCAAATAAACATTTACCCTGATTCCCATTTCCTCCGCGTTTTTCAACACCTTTTTTATATCAGTTAAATGTTCATCGGGTGATTTTCTTAATTGCTCGGTGACATGTTTCAGCGAACCCTTGCAAAGTAGGTTAATCACTTTTCCACCTGTATCGGCAATCCATTGCAGCGAAATTTTGTCGTCAACAAAACCCAGAACTTCAACTTTGTCGAGATGGCCTTTTTGCGCGGCCCACTGCATAACCCTTTTTGCCCCTTTAAACTCCCCTTCCGAAACACGGGCCGAAGCGATTTCTATTCGGTCAACTTTTACATCCTCAAGTAACACTTTGGCCACACTTAACTTTTCCCCTTCACCAAACGAAACCCCCGATGTTTGCTCTCCATCGCGAAGGGTGGTGTCCATTATCGTGAGTTGTTTGCCTTCTATTTCAACTGTTTTGCCTGTCATTTTTTACTTATTCATAGTCGCTTTTCAAAAGCGGCAATTTCTTCCTTCATTTCCACCAGGTAATCTATGTCATCGAGCCCGTTTTGCAGGCAATGTTTTTTGTAAGGATTAATCTCGAAATCAATACTTTCACCAGTGGCTTTTATTGTAAATGTTTGTTTCTCAAGGTTTACTTCGAAAAGGTTATCTGGATCTTTTTCAATCGCATCGAATATTTTCTGAAGAAACTCTGGTGAAACAACAACAGGCAGTAACCCATTGTTCAGTGCGTTGCCTTTAAATATATCGGCAAAAAAGCTGGAAACCACTACGCGAAAACCGTAATCGTAAATTGCCCAGGCAGCATGTTCGCGGCTTGAACCACTTCCGAAGTTTTTGGCGCCCACCAGAATTTTGCCTGAATACTTTTTGTTGTTTAACGGAAAGTCTGCTTTTGGACTTCCGTCTTTGTTATATCGCCAGTCGCGGAAAAGGTTATCGCCAAAACCTTTACGTTCAACTGCCTTTAAAAATCGTGCCGGAATAATCTGGTCGGTATCCACATTTTCTATTTGCAGCGGAACCGCCGGCGAAGTTATTACTGAGAATTTATCGTATGCCATATTTAGAATATTAGAATATTTGAATATTAGAATCTCGAATGTTTGAATTATTTGTTTTGAAGTGTTTGACGTGATTTAATTAAAATTGAAGCTATTTCATGTGCTTCTTTAATTAGAGGTTGGGCTTTTTCACCAGTAATTAATTTCTCGTCCAATGCAAATTCAATCCAGAATTCACTTTCGTCAGCTTCTTCAATTGCAATACTTATTTTAGCAATAATTAATGGAACGGTTTGTGCAACACATGAGGCCCTGTAATTGGCTGTCACTGAAGTAGAACATCTAATTAATTGTCCTTTTATATGGTTTGCGAGTATGTTGTTTGGCAATTCAAGAGAGAGTTTAACACAATCATGTGCAAATTCTTTTGTTCTGTATTTCATTTTTTCCTTGAAATTCGCCAAATCGCTTTTTTCTGCCATATTCATTTTATTATGTTTTTATCATTCTTATCTTCAAGACTCAAATCTTCAAGATTCCATAAGTGCTCTTGGATCAGTTATTACTCCGGTAACTGCTGCTGCCGCTGCTGTCAGCGGGCTGGCCAGAAGCGTTCTTGCACCCGGTCCCTGGCGGCCTTCGAAGTTTCTGTTTGATGTGGAAACTGAATATTTACCTTCCGGAATTTTATCATCGTTCATTGCCAGACATGCCGAGCAACCGGGTTGACGAAGTTCGAAACCTGCTTCTTCCAGAATTTCAACAAGACCTTCAGCACGAATCTGGTTTTCTACCTGTTTTGAGCCGGGAACAAGCCATGCTGTTACATTCGACGCTTTCTTTTTCCCTTTTACAAAAGAGGTAAATTGCCTGAAATCCTCAATCCGGCCATTGGTGCAACTTCCCAGAAAAACAAAGTCAACCTTTTTGCCCGCCATCTTTTCCCCCGGAGCGTAGCCCATATAATTCAGTGATTTTTCGTAGGTGATTTTATCGCTGCCCTCCATTCCTTCGGCAGTTGGGATGGTTTGTGATATGCCAATTCCCATTCCCGGGTTGGTGCCATAAGTTATCATTGGCTCAATATCTACTGCATTATAGGTATATTCTGTGTCGAAAACTGCATTTTCATCCGATTTAAGTTCTTTCCAACGGGCAACTGCTTTTTCCCATTCAGCGCCTTTGGGAGCAAACTCGCGTCCTTTAATATAACTGAATGTGGTTTCATCGGGTGCAATCATTCCACCCCGCGCACCACTTTCAATGCTCAGGTTACAAAGCGTCATCCGTCCTTCCATCGAAAGGCTTGTAATTGCCGAGCCTGCATATTCAATAAAATGCCCTGTTCCGCCGCTGGTGGATATTTTTGAAATAATGTAAAGCGCGATGTCTTTTGCTGTTACGCCTTTATTTAATTTTCCGTTGATGGTGATTCGCATCTTTTTAGGTTTGGGCTGCATAATGCACTGACTTGCCAAAACCATCTCCACTTCGCTGGTTCCAATTCCAAATGCGATGGCACCAAAAGCTCCGTGTGTTGAAGTATGGCTATCGCCGCAAACAATGGTCATGCCCGGCTGTGTAAGTCCCATTTCAGGGCCGATAATATGAACAACTCCGTGTCCCTCAGTTCCCAATCCATGATAAACGATATCATGTTCAATGCAGTTCATCTTCAGCATTTCCACCTGATGACGCGAAAGTTCGTCTTTAATGGACAGGTGCTGGTTAATGGTTGGAACATTGTGGTCGGGTGTGGCTGTGGTTTTTTCAGGACGGAACACTTTCAATCCACGGGTTTTTAAACCCAGAAATGCCACAGGACTTGTTACTTCGTGAATTAAATGACGGTCGATGTACAAAACATCAGGACCTCCTTCAACCTGTTTTACCACGTGGGCATCCCATATTTTATCAAATAATGTTTTTTGCATAATATTTTAATTTTTTTATCTGTATTGGAGCTAAGACAAGGCATGCCTTGTCTCTACCCTAACTTTAAACCTTGAACTTTAAACTTGAAACTTGAAACTCATTCCGCCACCGGTAATTTATTCACTGCATCCAAAAAGGCTTCCACCGATGCCGTAATGATATCGGTATTTGCTCCAAACCCGTGATAAATGGTTTTGTCGTAATCGATTTGCATGTGCACCTTTCCAATATCGTCGCTGCCACGTGTAATCGCCTGAACAAGAAATTCCTCGATGGTTACCTGCCGGTGAATGATCTGTTTTACCGCCTTAATAGCGGCATCAACAGGACCGTTACCTGACGAAGTGGCATCGAATTTTTCTCCTGCAATATCTAATCGCACCGAGGCCATTGGTCTCAGACTTTTACCAGTTACCACCTGTAAATAGTCGAGTTTAATGCGGCGTTCCTGACGGGTTGCATCGCCTACCAGCAAAGCGATATCGTCATCGCGTATGTCTTTTTTCTTATCAGCGAGTTTAACAAACTCTTCATAAACCAAATCCAGTTTTTCCTTTGTCAGTTCAAAACCAATAATTTCGAGACGATGTTTTAATGCTGCACGACCGCTTCTTGCAGTTAACAAAATAGCCGATTCGTTGATACCAACATCGGTTGGATCCATGATTTCGTAATTCTCGCGGTACTTCAAAACACCATCCTGGTGAATACCTGAAGAGTGTGCAAATGCATTGCGGCCAACCACTGCCTTGTTTGGCTGCACCGGCATATTCATTAATGTTGAAACCAAACGGCTTGTGCGATATATATTCTTTGTGTTTACACCTGTTTCGATACCCAAAGCAGCGTAACGGCTCTTCAAAATCATTACCACTTCTTCAAGTGAAGTATTTCCGGCACGTTCGCCGATTCCGTTAATGGTAACTTCAGCCTGTCGGGCTCCATTCATAATGCCCGCGATTGTATTGGCAGTTGCCATGCCCAAATCGTTGTGACAGTGCGTTGAAATGGTGGCTTTGTGGATACCTGTTACATTATCGTACAAATATTTTATTTTTTCGCCAAACTCGGTTGGAAGACAATAACCCGTTGTGTCGGGAATATTAACCACAGTTGCGCCAGCCTTAATAACTGCTTCAACAACACGTGCAAGATATTCATTTTCTGTACGGCCAGCATCTTCGGCATAAAACTCAACATCCTCGACATATTTTTTTGCATATTTTACAGCTTCAATGGCACGTTCGATAATGGCATCGGGATTGGAGTTGAGTTTATGGTAAATATGGAAATATGATGTTCCGATTCCCGTGTGAATACGCCCTTTTTTGGCATATTTAAGCGATTCGGCTGCTACATCAATGTCTTTCTGAACTGCGCGGGTCAAGGCACATATTGTTGGCCATGTAACCGCTTTCGAAATTTCCACCACCGATTCGAAATCGCCGGGGCTTGAAATAGGGAATCCTGCTTCAATTACATCAACTCCCAAATCCTGCAATGCCTTGGCAACTTCAATTTTTTCAACCGTATTCAACTGACAACCAGGTACCTGTTCTCCATCACGCAAGGTTGTGTCGAAAATGTAAAGTCTGTTACTCATAATTATATAAATTTTGTTGTTTCCAATTTTGTTCCCAGTTCCGGGTTTCCAGTTCCGGGTTTCGAGTTTCTCATTCGGAATCCGGAATTCTTAACTTTAAACTTTAAACTTTGAACTCTGAACTAAAAAAAAAGCCACCCTCTTTAACTGAGAATGGCTTTATTTGTTTACAAATATCTTTTATCTACATACCATTCTCAGTTCTTCCGAATGAGAAGAATAATTCCTAATAGCAGGCTGAGAGAAGATATGTTGAACTTAAAATTCATGTTTTACTTTCAATTTCGCTGCAAATATGAAAATATTTTTTTAAAATGAAAATAAATAAGCCTGTTTTATTGATGAAATTTAATAAAAAGATGAGAATGTCTGTTTATTTTAAGAAACCAGGATGTGAAAGCATGAAGTCAGAATCCGAAACTAAAGGAAAACTATAAACCATGAATTGTTAATGATTACTGTATTTATGTTTTCTAATTTATTAATTGCCATTATGATTAATTACCCTTCAGTTTTTCTAAAGTCATTAATTATTAATCTACTTTGCTGCCAACCAATCCAAGAGTCTCGTAACAAGAATATTATTGTCGTCTCCGAACGAAAGGTTTCGACCAATTAAATCCCATGTTCCAATCATTTGAACACTTCCTTGTCCGCATAATCCTTTTGGCGCTTCAACAGCAACAGGTAACCATCCGGCATTTTTATTCAGATGAAATGCATTTCCCCCGGGTGCAGTCATCACACCGTCACGGTAAATAACACTTTCGCGTTTAGGCTGATATACAACATTCTTTCCAACACGCAACCATTCAATTCCGCCCGGTTCCACCCGCAATGTTTGAACATTTGCCAGTTGTATGCATGTAAGTTCATTGGTAAAAGGATGCTTTTCTGTAATTGAAGTATCAAATTCAATAATAGTTTCATAAGGTTTTTGCTGACCGAAATCAGGTGGTCCAACGATATCAATAAAAGGATGAATTCCAAAATTTTGGCTTAATTCAGCGAGGTTTGCACCGTGGTGACGATCGCCTAACTCAAAGCCAAGAAGTAATAACCTACCACCTTTTTTTACCCACTCGACTGTTGAGGCAATTATTTCAGGTTCTAGCTTAGTTCGCCAGGGGCTGGTAAAAACAAGCCCGGTGAGCTTATTTAAATCTTCTGACAAAAAAGATTTCTTATCGGTCAGGGCTTGAAACTTCCATTCAACCGAGATTCCCGGAGGCAATTTTTCAGAAAGGTTAAAAACAGTTGGCTGATATTGTTCCCACTGATCCTGTCGGTGAGTAAGCACAATTCCGATTTCAGCTTTTCTGACCGGCGGTTTAGGTTTCATACTTTCGAGCATCAGTGAGGGATCGAAATTATCAGTAACTCTTATTTTAAATTCCAAGGCAAGTCGTTCTGCCAATTTCAGGCAGGCATTAGCATTTGTTAATTCCAACGCCTGAAAAATACCTAATGGGTCGGGTAACTGATCTTTAGTCAAACCTTTATAGCACAAAGGGATCACTGGAATTCGTCTTGCCCAGCCACTGCCGCTTTCAAAATTTACCCATGAGCGGCGGACTGAACCAGGACTGCACAATGATAATATTACCTTTGCCCGTTCCATGGCTTCATCAATAACTTTTAACCATTGATCGCCATAATGAATATCTGCAGCGCTTACAAATATTTCAATCCCAGGCAATGCACTTTCAAGTGAAGTTTTAATTCCATTTGCTTCAGATGATTCCTCCGAAATATGACTTAAAAATATATTCATATCAACTTCATTTTGATAAATACTTTCCAAAGATAGATTCATTTGACATTTTGAATTGCCAAAACCAATTCTTTAACTCCCTCAATATAGTTTTCGGAGATTATCAAATGCCGATGCAATTCATCATATTCCAGTAAATACCAGTCGGGCAGGAAATCATCCATTTTTGCATCAATTTGGACAGGAATGATTGGTATCTTCTTTTTGGTTGCAAAATCGATTTCTTTTTTAACTACCAGAGAATTTAAAGATTCTTTGGTCATCAAAAAAACAAGTGCTCTGGCTTTGTTCAGTCCTTCCATAACCCGTTCCTTCCAACTGCCGGAATGAATCTTTTTTCTGTCGATCCAAACAGAAAGTCCTTCGCTTTCAAGTGCTTTTAAAAGCAGATCGGCTTTTTCCCTGTCTTCACGCGAATAACTCAGGAAAACATGCTTTTGCGTATTTCCAACATAAATGGGCTCAGGAACATTCCAAACCCATTTTTTTGGGTTTTGGCTGAATCCATTTTCTTTGATCCATTTTTTAGCGAACTCGTGTAATTCGTCAATTGTTACCCGTCCGTCGCCAGTATTGTCAGCGGCAGAACCTATCAGTCCATTGTATATGGCCAGCGAAAATGCTCCTCCTTCAACGGTATCGTAACAAACTTCGTCCGCTCCACAAGAAGTAACTGCGTAGAGTCCATTTGGAATTCCCCTGTTATGATTAAAGAATGCTCCCGAAAAGCAGCAATCGATTAATAAAATAATTTTTCGGCACTTTGAATGACGAAGTTGCGAGAGAATAAAATCAGAATCCAGAGTTGTAGCTTCCAAATATCTTGAATCGGAATCATTAACAAGCAGGTAGAGACTATCGTCCTTGAATTTTATTCCATTGCCTGAATAATAGATCAGAATTGTATCATCGGAATTTGACTCGTTACAAATGCGGGATATTTCTCGTCTGACTTCTACAAGACCTTTATCGATAAGTACCTGCACTTTAAATTGCCCGATATCATGATTAGAAAATACTGAATTAAGTATTTTAGCGTCTTTGGCTGGTCCATTTAATCTAATATCCGGAATAAAAGGAAATTCGCCGTTACATATTAAAAGTGCATTTCTGTCGCCTTCTTTGATAGTGTTTGAATCAGTAACTGTCCCCATTTCTTCAATTTATATGGATTACATTTTTCAAGAACTCCTCCGGATTTTCGCGGGCAATAATATCAAAGTCGCTGCCGAATTTGTTTCTGAAAAGCCGCACGTTTTCATCAAAATTATCTTCAAATAACAGCAACAGCGTGTAATCAGATCCATAAAGTATTCTCTTTCTGATTTCAGGATAAACCTTGCTGGCAATAAGTTTATCGATAGAGCTGAAATCGCTGAAACACGAAACATCAGTATAAACTTTGTAACGGCTGTCTTTCAACAGTTCAATTATCCTGTTCGACCAAAGGTTGATGTTGTCAGGATTATCCATTGCTGCTTCCAATTGACGACCGCCGCCAAAATGAGCCAGGTTCAGCAGCAGATTTGGGTACTTTTCAGCAACTTTTCCCCAGATAAGCGGATGATTCAGTGTCAGAGCACGTTCGTAGATTGCATCTTTTTCGTGAATGGCTTTTGAAAATTTCAGCAGTTCATTTTGAAGCTGATGCAGTTTTCCGTTCACCTGAATTAACCCGGTTACATAAACGCTTTTAGCCAGGGTTGCAAAACCGCCGTCGGAATTGTGAGTTGTAACAGGAATCCCGTTGTCTTCGCAAAAAGCGTAAATTCCACCTCTTTGTCCGTCGGGACCAAAAAGCAACGGATCGGTTGGTGAATAACCTGTTGGGCAATACAGTTTTATTCCTGCAAAC
>DATITY010000249.1:0-4310 GCA_035467235.1 Draconibacterium sp.
CATTGAGAATAACTCACAGCTTATTGTTTTGGTTTTCAACAAGCAACTAAATATACAATATTATAACCTCATAAACAAAGGATTAAAACAGAGCATAAAAAATCCTGCTGGTTTCTCAACAGGATTTTTTCTTCAATCTTATATCAATGTCTTTTAAATTATTAAAATGCTGACAGGACCCTTCGGACGCTGTCAGATTTACGGCAGAGACCTTTCAGCGTCGTGAGACCTGAAAGCGTCACATAAAAAAATGCTAACTAAACGACATTGAATCTTATAAATCTATTTCAACCAGTTAAACTTCGCCTTTTTTACATCGCGCGAATTCCCTCCGATTTGCACCTCAAATACACCAGGTTCCCAGTTATATTCGAGGTTGCTGTTGTAGAATTTCAATAATTCAGTTGAAACGGTAAATTTAACTTCCTTTGTTTCTCCTGGTGCAAGTATTATTTTCTGAAAACCTTTCAACTCTTTTACTGCCCTTGAAATTGTGGCCACCGGATCTGAAATATAAAGCTGAACAACTTCTTCCCCTTTGAATTTCCCTGTGTTTTTCATCGGAATCGTTACCGTAAGCGTTTCATCTCCTTTGAGTTCCTTTTTGCTTAAAGAAATATCACCATATTCAAACGATGTGTAACTCAATCCATAACCAAACGGGTAAAGTGGTTCGTTTGGCGAATCGATGTATTTTGATGTGTATTTGTCGTTTGGATTTTGCGGCCGGCCAGTATTTTTATGGTTGTAATATATTGGGATTTGTCCGACACTTCGCGGGAACGTTGCTGTTAGTTTTCCTGCAGGATTATAGTCGCCAAACAAAACATCGGCGACTGCATTTCCTGCCTGTGTTCCGCCTTGCCAGGCTTCTAAAATAGCATCGAAATTGGTGTCTTCCCAAACCAAAGTGAGCGGGCGGCCACTGAAGATTACCACCACCACCGGTTTCCCGGTTGCTTTTAATGCTTTCAGCAGGTTCTTCTGGGTTTCGGGAATACTGATATCCGTGCGGCTGGTGGCTTCTCCCGACCAGGCAGCGGGCTCGCCAATGGCGGCAACCACAACATCAGCCTGATTCGCCAAATTTACTGCTTCCTGTATCATTTCGCTGGCCGGCTTTTTGGATTCTGATGAAGTGCCGGGCGCTCCGGAAGGCGTATTTTTCATCAGATAGGGATCATCGGTAAATTCAGATCCCTTTGCATGCAAAACGGTTATTGCATTTCCTCCAACATTTTTTAATCCTTCCTTTAAACTTATCGCTTTTTCGGCTTGTCCTCCCATTGCCCAGGTACCCAGCATGTCACTTTTACTGTCAGCCAGTGGGCCAACCAATGCAATAATTCCTGATTTTTTAAGGGGTAATGTTTGTTTGTCATTTTTTAGCAAAACCACTGAGTTGGCTGCAATTTTCCTGGCGGCATCCTGATTGGCCTGAGAAAAGGTTTCTTTCTCCATTCGTGCAGTATTGATATAGCGGTAAGGATTGTCGAACAAACCCAGTTTGTATTTGGCTTCCAGCACACGTCGACAGGCATGATTAATTTCATCCTCTGTTACTTTTCCTTCTTCAAACGATTTTTTCAGAGTGTTTAAAAAACCTTCGGTAACCATATCCATATCAACACCAGCTTTGAGTGCCAGCGCCGTAACTTCCTGCAGATCGCCCATTCCGTGTAAAGTCATCTCCTTTATTGCGGTGTAGTCGGTAACTACAAATCCATCGAATTTCCATTGATTGCGAAGTAATTCGGTAAGCAGCCAGCGGTTTCCTGTGGCCGGAATTCCATCAATCACATTAAACGAAGTCATTGCACTTCCGGCGCCAGTTTCTACTGCTGCTTTGTAGGGTGGAAGATAATCCTGGTACATGCTTAAACGGCTCATATCAACGGTATTATAATCGCGACCGGCTTCTGCTGCGCCATACAAAGCCATGTGTTTTACACAGGCCAGAATGGTATTCTCCTTAGCAAGATCATCTCCCTGGTAACCTTTAATCATTGCAGCTGCAACCTGCGAACCAAGGTAAGGATCTTCACCGGCACCTTCGGCAATTCTTCCCCAGCGGGCATCGCGCGCAATATCGACCATTGGCGAAAATGTCCAGGCGATTCCTGCCGAACTGGCTTCGGCAGCCGCTATGCGGGCGCTTTGCTCAACCAGTTGCATGTCCCAGGTACATGATAAGGCCAGTGGAATCGGGAAAATAGTACGAAATCCATGAATCACATCCATTCCAAAAAGGATTGGAATTTTCGACGGACTTTTTGTAATCGCCATTTCTTGTGCTTTCCGGGTAACTTCGGGATTCAGACTGTTTAAGATGCTACCCACATTTCCGGCAACGATTTTGCCTTCAATATCGGTGCTCACCGTTGCCCCGGTTACGAAGGAATTTGGAATTGCGACCTGGTTTAACTGACCGATTTTTTCTTCCAAAGTCATCTTTTTCATTAAGTTACTGATGAAAGAATCCATTTTTTGTTTTTGCGCCTGAAGCTGAATAACAACGATTAACAGGAGAATTATTGAATTTAGTTTTTTCATTTAGTAATAATTATTAAAAATTTTCAAATTGTTGAATTATTCGATTCCGATATGTAAGATTAATACTTTTTTCAAAATGAAGTGTAGTGTAAATGTTTATTTAACGGAATTCTTCCTGCAAATTGCAAGGCACCTGAATAAGCAGTTTTATTACTTTCTATTTCAACAGGTCAGTTAATTCAAAGCGACACCAATTATTAAACCTATCCATGGTTTTCCGCTGTAAATCCATACATCTCTGTCAGGACTCAGCAGATAGTCATATCCTGCAGAAATACCAAAACTTGCGATGCTTGATTCTAAAAATCCTGCAATACCAAATTGAAGAACCATTCCGCTGTATTCATTGCTTACCGCGCTATTCGTAGTAAAGGGACCAATTGTGGTTGAACCTATTCCCGTCAAAATGCCAAAATCATAACCATGTCCGATTATTGCATTATGTGACTTTTTTAATGGATTTTCTTTTCTGGTGATGAAATAATTGTCATGTCTCCAACCGGCATATAATGCAATATTAAAGCCAGCATCCATTTGTGCAGGCAAATCACCAACTGCAGGCCGGTATTTCAGGGGAACAGTAGTTAAATCAATGTCAATACTTGTTTTCATGAATTTTAACGGATAACCTGAAAGTGTGTCTGAATCTGAAAGGGGAATAGTCGAAAGAGAATTTCCCAATCCATTTTCATTTTTTGGATAAACAGTAACCTCTTCATCGCTAATGTCTAAATAGACATCCATATTTTGATTTTGCGATGATTTAATTTCATAATAACCACTTTCAAAACCATGCCTTGATGCCTTTTCAGCCACGGAACACGAACATAATATTGCGATAAAAGCAAAAAAAAGGAAAAAATGATATTTTGTTTGGTTCTTCATTTTTGATTACACAAACTCAATTTTTGGTATAAGTTACTATAAAACATTAATTAAATCACTAACTTAAAGGCTTCAATATTCGAAAAATACATCAGCTAATTATTATAATGTCATCCACGTTGCAACCAATCTTATACTTTTTACAATTCTACTCTTTCATCCATTGTTTGGTTACAACTGATATGCAATTTTCTACTATAATACTTTAGTAAATATATTCCCTCATATTCAGTGAGTATGATAACAATGATCGGTAACTTATGCGAAATGAACGGATTTTATTGTTGGATTTTCCGCAATCCGGGGCCTAATGAAATCGTTTTAAATCCTAAAAGTTTGGCAATCAAAACTCATTTTTCGTAAAATTCAATCGGTAAATTATCAGGGTCGTCAATAAAAGTAAATCGTTTGTATGTTATTTCATCAATTCGAACCGGTTCAACTTCAATATTATGATTGGTCAGATGGGCAATTACTTCATCCAGATTATCAACTTCAAAAGCCAGATGCCGGAGCCCTGCTGCTTCAGGCCGGGTTGGTCTTTTAGGTGGAATTGGAAATGAAAACAGTTCGATGATATAATCTCCGTTTAATGCCAAATCCAATTTATACGATTCCCTTTCTTTCCGGTAAGTTTCGCATAATATTGTGAATCCTAAAATTTCAGTATAGAATTTTTTGGAAACCTCATAATCGAAACAAATGATTGCAATATGATGAACTTTGTTAATCATCTTAACAGCTGCATTTTAATTATTCAATTTTGGGTAAATTTAACCGGTTATTTTTTTATAACTTTTTGAACAGAACGTGTACCATTTTTCATTGTCACATAAACAAAGTATGTACCCTGCTTTAAATCAGTCAAATCA
>DATITY010000250.1:0-2205 GCA_035467235.1 Draconibacterium sp.
ACCGGGGCAGAAGAAACTGCCACAAAATATGCACAAGACTTTACTGTTTTTGGCGGTTCGTTATCAGAAACCTATGCATTGAAAATTTGCAAGGTAATGGATATGGCCATGAAAGTAGGCGCACCAATTATTGGTATTAACGACTCTGGCGGCGCTCGCATTCAGGAAGGTGTTACTGCACTTGCAGGTTATGCCGAAATTTTCGAACGTAATATTATGGCATCGGGAGTAATTCCTCAGATATCGGCCATATTCGGCCCGTGTGCCGGTGGAGCAGTTTATTCGCCTGCTCTTACCGATTTTATCATTATGAGTAAAGACACCAGTTACATGTTTGTTACCGGTCCAAAAGTGGTAAAAACTGTAACCGGCGAAGTAGTAACCGACGAACAACTCGGTGGTGCTTCTGTTCATGGTTCAAAATCGGGTGTTACCCATTTTGTTGCCGAAGATGAAGAGGAAGGCATTCTTCTGATTCGTAAAATGCTTAGCTACATGCCACAAAACAACCTCGAAGATGCACCACTTGTACAATGTACCGATCCCATCGATCGTCTGGAAGATTCGCTTAACGAAATTATTCCTGATAATCCAAACAAACCTTATGATGTAAAAGATGTAATTCACGCCATTGTTGACCAAAACGAATTCCTTGAAGTGCACCGCAATTACGCACAAAATATAGTAGTGGGTTTTGCCCGCTTTAACGGGACTTCAGTAGGTATCGTGGCCAACCAGCCCAACTACCTGGCTGGCGTTCTTGACATTAACGCCTCGCGCAAAGCTGCCCGCTTTGTAAGGTTCTGCGATGCTTTCAATATTCCAATCGTAACTCTGGTCGACGTTCCCGGATTTTTACCCGGCACAGCACAGGAATATGGTGGTATTATTACTCATGGTGCCAAATTATTATTCGCCTTTGGAGAAGCTACCGTTCCAAAAGTAACTGTTATCCTTCGTAAATCGTATGGTGGTGCTTACTGTGTAATGAGTTCAAAACACCTGCGTGGCGACATTAATTACTCATGGCCAACCGGCGAAATTGCAGTTATGGGCCCCAAAGGCGCTATCGAAGTTCTTCGTGGTAAAAAAATTGCAGAAATTGCTGATGAAGCAGAAAGAGCTGCGTACCTGCAGAAAGCCGAAGAAGATTACAAGGAAAAATTTGCAAATCCTTATAAAGCTGCCGAATACGGCTACATCGACGATGTAATTGAACCGAGAAATACCCGTTTCCGCATTATTCGCGCATTACAGGCACTGGCAACCAAAAAGGATGTGATGCCGGCAAAAAAACACACCAACATTCCTTTATAATGAAAGATTATGCGAAAGAGAATTAATTATATCGTTTCCGGAATCGCCACTCTCTTATTTGTTGTTGCCATTAACCTTGACAGTACATCTCAAAATGCCAATACACTGAGGCTAAACGAGGTTCTGGTTTACAACAATTCGAATGCAGTTGACGATTTTGGTGAACACAGCGCATGGATTGAGATTTTCAATTCATCGTACAATACCGTGAACATTGGGGGATGCTATTTAACTGACGATTTAAGCAATCCAACAAAATACTGGATTCCGACAGGCGATCCGGTAACGAAAATTCCATCAAGAAACTACATTGTTTTTTGGGCCGATAATCATCCAACCCGTGGTATTTTTCATTTAAATTTCGATTTAAAAGAAGGAAAAACAGTGGCACTTTTTGATGCCAATGGAAAGACACTCATCGATAAAATTGAGATACCGGCAGGACAAAAACCTGATATTACATTTGGAAGACCATCGAATGAAAGTGAAGACTGGGTTTTTCTTGAAAAATCAACTCCCGGAGCCAATAACGATTATACAAAAAAGAAATCGGCGGGTGAAAGCTTTGTCGAATTTGACCCGTATGGAATTGGGATGACCATGATTGCCATGTTTGTTGTATTTTCTGCGTTGGCTATTTTGTTTATCATTTACAAAAATATGGGACGATTCTTTATCCGGCAAGGTGCTGCATCAAAGAAATCTGTTACAAGTGAACTAAAACCATCTGCAGTTCATTCGCAAGGTGCAATGTCGGGTGAAGTGAATGCTGCCATTGCCATGACAATTCATCTTTACCTGAGCGAAATGCACGATTACGAAAACACTGTTTTAACAATAGAAAAAGTTTCGCGTACCTATTCACCCTGGAGTTCAAAAATTTACACT
>DATITY010000251.1:0-3512 GCA_035467235.1 Draconibacterium sp.
CGGCATTTTCTTTGGCTGGTATCCGGCTAAAAAGGCAGCCAACCTGAATCCGATTGATGCAGTCCGACATGAATAGGCAAAATTAAAAATCAGGAATATAAAAACCTGATTTTTAATTTTTCGGCTACCTTTGATTTTCAACAAAACAGAATTCTTTTTACAACGAAATAAAAACAAAAAATGACCGAATCAACCATTAAAAGCCGCTCACTTCCAATAATTATGCACTCGCTGGCCTGGTTGCTGCTTATTATTTTGCCACAGTTTATTATCAACAGGTACTGGGGGAGCAACAATTTTATTGCATGGGGATTTTACCTTGGTGCTGCATTATATGGTATCATTTTCTATATTAATTATTTATGGCTGGTTCCGCGATTTTATTTCAGAGAAAGAAAAACAGTTTATTTTATAGCTGCATTTACAGTAATTGTGGTGCTTTATTTTCTGTTCATTGTTGTAAATCAGAACTTTTTACATGATCCGGAAAGAGACAAGCAGATTTCGGAAGCATTTGAAAAACTGGCAAAAGACAAGGTATTTCCCCGTCCACCAATGAAACAACTGCAACTGTATTATTTTGCATTGATTTCGATTATTGTTACAGGTTTTGCAATCGGGTTGAGGGTGATTGAAAAACACTCGGAAAGCGAAAAACGGCAAAAAGAACTGGAAAAAGAGAAACTGAACTCTGAACTTGCTTTTCTGAAAAACCAGGTTAGTCCGCATTTCTTTTTCAATACACTCAACAACATTTACTCGCTGATTGAAATAAACACCACCGATGCACAGGATGCGGTAATGAAACTTTCTCGGCTGATGCGTTATCTTTTGTATGAATCGGAACATGGAAAAACGGAGCTGAGCCACGAAATTAATTTTATGAACCACTATATCGATTTAATGCGATTGCGGCTTTCGCCAAAAGTGGAACTTAAAATTGATTTACCCGCAGATAATTCAGGGTTGAAAATCCCACCGCTGCTATTTATTCCGTTTATTGAAAATGCTTTTAAACACGGAATCAGTTACCGCGAAAAATCGTTTATTTTTATTTCGATGAACCTTGATGAAAACAAGATTCGGTTTAGTTGCAGAAACAGTGTTGCTCAACAAAATGGCAAACCGATGGAAGAAAACCATTCGGGAATCGGCCTTGAAAACGTAAAAAAACGGTTGGATTTGCTTTTCCCCGGCAAACACGATCTGCAGATTTTAAAAACTGAAAATGAATTTTCTGTTGAACTGATGATTGAAGTGACCAGCTGATTATGATACGTACAATAGCCATCGACGATGAACCCCTTGCCCTGCAACTGGTTAACGGGTACATTTCGAAAACACCTTTTCTCGAACATGTTGCATCGTTTGACAATCCACTGGATGCCATGGATTTTCTTTCAACAAATTCTGTTGATCTCATTTTTCTCGATATTCACATGCCAGATCTTTCAGGAATTGAGTTCACCCGTATTTTGGAAAACCGGCCAAAAATCATATTTACAACAGCTTATGAAAAATATGCACTCGAAGGATTTAAACTGGAAGCGGTGGATTATTTGCTGAAACCATTTAGTTATGAGGAATTTCTGAAAGCAGCCAAAAAAGCGGAAAAACTGTTGCGCCTGGAACACCCGGTTCAAACCGAAGAAATTGAAGCCAACAATGAATTTCTATTCCTGAAATCGGAATATAAAATCAGGCGCATCAATTTCAACGAAATCAAATACATCGAGGGTTTGAAAGACTATGTGAAGGTGTATTTACAAAACGAAGAGAAACCTGTACTGTCGATAAACTCGCTAAAATCGCTGGAAGCCAAACTTCCCGAAACGAAATTCATGCGTGTTCACCGATCGTTTATCGTTAACCTCGATAAAATAGAAACCATTGAACGCAGCCGGATTGTATTTGGCAAAACTTATATTCCGGTGAGTGACCAGTATAAAGATAAATTCCAGGAGTACCTGGATAAGAATTTTCTGTAAGGATTGCCGAAGATTAACAGATGATAATTATTGTTTATTATATTTCAACAGGAAAAATCTAAAAATTCCAGCAATTATGAAAAAGATATTTATTACGGGTCAATTTTGCTTCTTTTTACTGTTAATGTCGACAACCGGAAAATTAAAAAGCCAGGAAACCAGCAAAAACAACAATCATTTAATTGAAAATGCATCGGAAACCATTTATAAATTCAATAAACTGGTATGGTCAGATGAATTTAATATGGATGGAGCCATTGATGCTTCCAAATGGTTTCACCAAACAAAAATACCAAACGGAACAAGCTGGTATAACAATGAAATTCAGCATTATACAAACCGTATTGAAAATTCATTTACTGACAGCGGATACCTTCATATAGTAGCGAAAAAAGAAACATTTACTGACCAGGGCGTTACCAAACAGTACACATCAGCGAGATTAAATTCGAAGTTTGCTTTTACCTATGGGAAAGTGGTTATCAGGGCCAAACTACCTTTTGGACCGGGTACCTGGCCTGCATTGTGGACGATGGGTAAAAATGTTAAAGAAAACGGAGGTTACTGGTTTACACAGGGATTTGGTACTACCGGCTGGCCTGCCTGCGGAGAAATAGATATGATGGAGCATTGGGGTACCAATCAAAACTACGTTTCAAGTGCCATTCATACACCTTCCAGCTCCGGCAATACAGTAAACAAAGGTGGTAGAAGCATACCTGGTGTTTCCACCGGTTTCCATATTTATACATTTGAATGGACTCCTGAAAAACTCGTATTCAGTGTTGATGATATTGTACACTACACGTATAACCCTGCAGTTAAAAACGACAGTACCTGGCCTTTTGACAAAGAACAATATTTTTTGTTGAATGTAGCTGTTCTGCCCGCTATTACAACTGATTTCACTGAAAGTTCCCTGGTTCTGGATTATATCAGAGTATATCAGGACAGTATTGCAACCCATGCTAAACCTATAGATTCAGGGAAAACCGGTTATTTCCCCAATCCCTTTGACAGTGAACTTTCCATACATCTTGGTGAAATTCCGCAGAATGATGTGGATCTGCGGATTTATGATATTAACTCCAGACTTGTCAAAACCTATAATTTTGATGAACACAGTGAAAAAATTATATTGAATAACCTGGGCAATCTGCCAGGCGGAACTTACCTCATACATTACAAAACCAACAACAAGCTCTTCAGCTTCAAGGCATTAAAAAAATAAACCAAAACAGGAATGCAATACTTAACTTTCTGATGATTTATACAAATAGTAATTAGAAATGCCACAGGCAATTTCGAAGTTTACAATGGTGAACCCAACTTGCAATTCCTAACTTATCCTGTTTTCAGCATTCGGGCACCCTAATAATTTCCGGAGATGATATCGAATAGTTCCTGTTGCTTGGCATCCATAGTCAGTAACCTTGTTTTTACATAATCCGAATCAGAAAGAGTATAGGTGAGCTGGCACATGTTGAGGGTAAGTTCAGCAGCATTTCTGAGCATAAGCGTTGA
>DATITY010000252.1:0-2958 GCA_035467235.1 Draconibacterium sp.
CCGATAAGTTTTTAAGGAATTTTGATATTGTTGTGCGGTATCTGCCGGGGACATCCAATGAAACGCTGGCGCAGTTTAACTCAACTTTTGGTGAATTGTATAATGGTTACGAAAATGAAATCACGTTTCATGAAGATAAACTGAAAGCTTTGTATGAAAAAGAGACTACCGAGTCACGAATTTTTAGGTTCGGCATAGTGCTGGCGCTTTTTATTGCAGTTATGGGAATTCTGGGAATTTCACTTTTCACTGTCCGGCAGCGGGTGAAAGAAATTGGGGTTCGTAAAATTAACGGCGCCACTGTTCCCGATATTTTGTCAATGCTTAACCTAAACATTGTTAAATGGGTTGCAATTGCATTCGTAATTTCTGCGCCGTTAGCGTGGTACGCTGCTCACAAATGGCTTGAAAACTTTGCCTACAAAACCGAACTGAGCTGGTGGATATTTGCACTGGCCGGTTTGCTGGCATTGGGAATTGCATTGCTAACAGTGAGTTGGCAAAGCTGGAAGGCGGCAACACGGAATCCGGTGGAGGCGTTGAGGTATGAGTAAAATGTCTTTACCTGGATTTGCAGATGAAAGATGAACAGGATTTGTAAAATATAAATTATCATAGAATATGATTCGATTTAAAATAAAACTCGCAGTCAGAAATTTGTTGAAAAACAAACTGTATTCGTTTTTAATCATTGGCGGCTTTGCCATTGGTTTTACAGCATCGATGCTTATTGCATTGTTTTATAGCGCCGAAAAAAATGTCGACAGGCATTTTTCAGATTACAAAAACATTTTTCGTTTGTATGATGCCAAAAAAAGTAAGTCAGGCCTCGATTACAAACTAAACACGGTACTTTCCGAAAACTACGCCGACATAAAAAAAACGTGCCCGCTCGGATTCTCCTATTACCCAATAACCGTAAAAGACCCTGAAACAAAAGATTATGCCCGCATCGAATATGTTATATCTACAAACAACAGTTTCTTCGATGTGTTTTCGGTGAAAATTTTGTCAAGCCTTGAAAACCAGCCTATCTGTCAGCAAAACTCGGCAGTGATAACTGAGTCGGTTGCAAAAAAACTCTTTGGCGATAAAAATCCTCTCGGAAGAACAATCAGTCAGGAATTCTTTTCGGCAACTGTAACTGCTGTTATGGAAGACCTCCCAAAAAACTCAAGTTTCAAGGCAGAAATGCTTCTCAACAGCGAAAACAAAGATTATCAAATGTCGCAGGAATGCAATAACGGAATTTGCATTTACCCGGTGGAGCATGTTATTTTGCTGAAAAACGGAGTTAATCCCGATGAATTGGCTGAAAACCTCAATGCTTCCATTGGTAAATTCAATACAACAACTGACAGCCTGGCTTTGCAAAAGTTATCCGACATTTATCTTTCAACCATAGATTTGGGATGGTCGGACGACCATTTTAAGGGAAACTCAAAAATGCTGATGATTTTTCTGGCTATCGGTATTTTAATCATTCTTCTTTCAAGCATTAACTATCTCAACTACACCGTGTCGATGCAATATGCCAAAATGAAGGAAATTGGCATCAACAAAACCAATGGAGCAGAAAAAATTCACTTGCTGGCCGATTCCCTGATTGAGGTTTCTCTTGGAATTTTTATCGCCCTGGCTTTTTCGGTTATCCTTGTTGCTTTGCTTTTACCCTCAACCGGTGTTTTATTTGGCAAGGAAATTCATCCGGGCGATGTAAATTTCTTCAAACTTTTACCGGTAACAGCCGCTGTTATTGCAGGAATTGTTTTGCTGAATAGTTTGGCGCCAATCTACATTTTATCACAGTTTAATATCACCGATTTTCTGACCGGCGGACGAAAAAGAACCGGAAAACAATGGGGAAAACAAGCGATGCTGATTTTTCAGCTTACAGTTTCCATTGCTTTGATTGCCGTTGTGATGCTGATATTTAAACAGCTTCAGTTTGTAAAACATCACGACCTTGGATTTAACAAAGAACATCTTGTTCGCGTTGAACTCCCCTATAAATTTGAAAACCAGAAAGTGTTGAAAAATGAAACAGCCAAATTACCTTTTGTAAGCAGCAGCGCACTAAGCAACGGCTATCCCGGACAAATTAACATGTCGATGGGCAGCGGCGTTGAAGGCGATGAGTTTACAGTAAAATGCATTTTTGTATCCGAAGATTTCCTGAAAACCTTTGGGATAAATTTAACCGATGGCCGGAATTTTATGCAGGGAGATAAAGACCACGCCTGCCTGATGAATGAAGCGGCCGTTAAACGTTTTGGCTGGGACACTTTTGAAGGCAAAAAGTATAAAAACGGACGCGACGGAGGATACGATGTGGTGGGAGTTGTTAACAATTTCAATGTGCAGTCGTTGCATTCTGAAATGACCCCTGTTGTGCTGCTATATGAACCCGACCGTGAGTTTAACACACTTTCAATGCGCCTGATGCCGGGCAATATCAGCAAGCAAATAAACGATTTAAGGAAAGTCTGGAAAAACCTTCTGCCTGATGATCCAATGGAATTTGCTTTTTACGACACCCAGTTTCAGGCCATGTACGAAAAAGAAGACAAACTGGCTAAATCAATCACTTTCTTTTCGATTATTGCATTTGTGCTGACTTGTATGGGAATTCTCGGGCAAATTTTCATGATTAGCCTGAACCGCACCAAAGAAATCGGCGTCCGCAAGGTAAACGGTGCGAAAATTTCAGAAATAATGGCAATGCTGAACAAAGATTTTGTGAAATGGGTCACCATCGCTTTTGTAATTGCCACACCCATTGCATATTATGCTATGTACAAATGGCTCGAAAACTTTGCCTACAAAACCGAGTTGAGTTGGTGGATTTTTGCGCTGGCTGGTTTGCTGGCTTTGGGAATTGCACTGTTTACTGTTTCGTTTCAATCGTGGAAAGCGGCAACGAGGAATCCGGTGGAGGCGTTGAGGTATGAATAAAAT
>DATITY010000253.1:0-2399 GCA_035467235.1 Draconibacterium sp.
TTTGGAACGTTTGATTTCGAAAGTTGCTGTTGGGAGGATTAATCCGCGCGAAGTGGTGCAGGTAAAACACGCTTTAAACGCGATAATTCCGATTAAACAGGCTTGTGCTGCGGTTGAAAATGTGGCATTAAACCGGTTTTCCGAACAGTTAAATTCATGTGATTTAATTCGTGAAAAAATTCACAAGGAAATTATTTCTGACCCGCCAACAGCAATTAATAAAGGCCGTGTAATTGCCAATGGAATCTCGGAAGAGCTTGATGATTTGCGGGAAATAGCTTATTCCGGAAAAGATTTCCTGGCAAAAATACAGAAGCGCGAAAGCGAAAGATGCGGTATTCCATCACTTAAAATCAGTTTCAATAATGTTTTTGGGTATTATATTGAAGTCAGAAATACACATAAAGATAAAGTTCCGGCCAACTGGATCAGAAAACAAACGCTGGTGAGCGCTGAGCGTTATATTACCGAAGAACTGAAAGAATACGAAACTAAAATTCTGGGAGCCGAAGAAAAAATTCAAACGCTCGAAACAAAAATTTTTACCGATTTGGTTTTTGCCTTAAACGAATATGTTTCTGCAATTCAGCTTAATTCGAATATACTGGCACAAATCGACTGTTTGTTGTCGTTTTCAAAATGTGCCGGTACTTACGGATATTTTCGTCCGCAAATAAATGATTCAACATCTATCAACATAAAAAGCGGGCGGCACCCGGTTATTGAACATCAGCTCCCCATCGGTGAATCTTACATTTCGAACGATGTTTTGCTCGACCAGGAAGATCAGCAAATCATCATAATTACCGGTCCGAATATGGCGGGAAAATCGGCACTTTTGCGACAAACCGCACTAATTGTATTGCTGGCTCAAATGGGCTCGTTTGTTCCGGCTGAAAAAGCAGAAATTGGTTACGTTGACAAAATATTTACACGCGTTGGCGCTTCCGACAATATTTCGCTGGGTGAGTCAACTTTTATGGTTGAAATGAATGAAGCGGCAAGTATTTTAAATAATGTTTCTGACCGAAGTCTGATTTTGTTCGACGAGCTGGGTCGCGGAACTTCAACCTACGACGGAATATCGATTGCATGGTCGGTGGTGGAACATTTACACGAACACCCGCGTGCCAAGGCAAAAACACTTTTTGCAACCCATTATCACGAGTTAAATGAAATGGAAGGCGCTTTCCCTCGTGTAAGAAATTATAATGTTTCTATAAAGGAGGTTGGAAATAAAGTAATCTTTCTGCGAAAACTGGTTCGTGGCGGAAGTAACCATAGTTTTGGTATCCACGTGGCAGGAATGGCCGGAATGCCTAAATCGGTAATCAAACGTGCCGAACAGATTCTGGTAAAACTGGAAGGTGGAAGAGAAAAAGGCAGTCTTTCGAAACCACTGGGAGAAATCAGGGAAAAACGCGAAGGCATGCAACTGAGCTTTTTTCAGTTGGACGATCCGGTGCTGAAACAAATCAGGGACGAAATTGCAGGATTGGATATCAACAACCTTACTCCAATTGATGCATTGAACAAACTAAATGAAATTAAGAAAATAACCGGGCTGAAATAAGGACTGTATTTTTATTTTCAATATTTTGTGAGATAAAAAAATAGCAATATATTTGCACCACTTAAAAAAACAGGTTCTTTAAAATAAGCGGGAATAGCTCAGTTGGTAGAGCACGACCTTGCCAAGGTCGGGGTCGCGAGTTCGAGTCTCGTTTCCCGCTCAGTAGAAAACATTAGGATGCCCAGGTGGTGGAATGGTAGACACGTTGGACTTAAAATCCAATGAACAATATGTTCGTGCGGGTTCAAGTCCCGCCCCGGGTACTTTTGCGGGAATAGCTCAGTTGGTAGAGCACGACCTTGCCAAGGTCGGGGTCGCGAGTTCGAGTCTCGTTTCCCGCTCAGAATAAAAAAGCCTTTCGGAAGTCCGGAAGGCTTTTTTATTGGGAAAAATCAGTAAAATAGATTCAAATTTATTCTCCAATAATCTTAATCAGCTTCCCCTTTGTAACCTGATCAGTCAGTTCAATATTATTCAGTAATGCCAACTCCTTCATTTGACTTTCAGGCACTTTTAAACTTTTAAAAGTTTGCGTTAATGAACCTGTTGCCGGAACCTGAACAATATTTATGCGTTTGGGTTTCACATTCAATTTTGCTGGTTCTGTCAAGCGGCTGAAGTTGGACATTGTCGATTCGAAAATGCGATAGTAATTATTAAAATTGGCGTCTTCGGAAACACCGTGAAAAATGAAAATCGAGTTATTGTCCTGAATGAGGTACGACATCACTTTTATAACCTGCTGAGCGCCGGTTTGCTGGTTCTGCGAAACCTGTTGCGAAATGGCCGCTATTGCCGGAAAACCGTTTACAGTGGTTCTTTTACT
>DATITY010000254.1:0-13500 GCA_035467235.1 Draconibacterium sp.
GGATTGAGCCATGGACCATTCTTATGCTCGTATTCAATCTGTATGGTTTATGGGAAAAATGGCCGAAGCGGATGACGTGGTAAAATTCCGACTATTCTTTATTACTTCGTACAGGTATGAGATTAAGCGCTGTTGATCCTGCACAGGCGCAGGCTGCGGTTAAGGCTGCTTTTGACGGTGGCGTAATTACAACAAATATTGACAATGCCTTTGTTCGACACGACGCCAATTACAGAAATCCTTTAAGTAATACACTAAATTCAACTGAAGCTGCCAATTTTTATCTGACAAAACCATTTGTTGATGCATTGAAAAACACAAATGATCCACGACTTGTTTCATTCGCGGTTCGTTATAAAGGCGCTAAATCAGGTTCTGATCAAATACCTGCAAATGCATCAATTTTAGCTGCTGATCAGATTGGAATTCCAATGGGAAATGATAATAAAACTGCTGCAGCAGCAGCTACTGCTGATGGTTTGGCAAGTTTTTATGAATATAGCCAGGCCGACCGTAACCGTATTGTGAAATTGACTGCCCCGATGTTTATTGTAACTGCAAGCCAGACTAACCTTTTATTGGCTGAAGCCCGTGTAAAAGTCTGGATTACTGCAGGAAACGCCGCAGATTATTTTGCTGAAGGAATAAGGGCTCACATGAATCAGATGGCATTGGTTGATGCCACCTGTGCAGTTGACCCCGCTGCGAGGGATGCATATATTGCTGCTAATCCACTTGTTTCCGGTAAGGAAATGGAACAGATCAATACCCAGTACTGGATTTCCTCATTTCTGAACGGACCGGAAGCTTTTGCCAATTTCAGAAGAAGCAATTATCCTGTATTGGCTCCGAATCCCTATCCGGGAAAAGCTGTTGAATGGATTAACCGTTTGACCTATCCGAATTCTGAAATCTCGGTGAATAATGAAAATGTTAATGAAGCAATTAACAGACAGGGCCCAGATAACTTAGCAACAAAAGTATGGTGGGACAAATAAAAAAGATTAGTACCCGGGAAACCGGGTACTGTTTTTTTAAATATTTTTACTAAACCAACAAATCTGTAAACTAAATTATATGAATACAAAACAATTACTACCTCTGCTTTTTATTGTGTTTTTTTCTTTTTCAAACATTACAGCACAGCAGATTTCAAAAGAAGAACTTATTTTTCTGACACCGGAGTGGAAGGGTGAACGATTTGCTGACGGCCGTCCAAAAGTGCCTGACGAAATTCTGAAGAGAATGAAATTAGTTACACTCGAAGAAGCCTGGGCAGTGCTGAAAGGTGCAAATTATAAACATGCTTATGCCGATGGCTGGGAGTGCATCAATCCCGACAGTGTTCTGGTAGGGAGAGCATTAACAGCTACATTTATGCCCGGCCGGCCTGATGTGCAGCGTGTGATCGATAAAAAAGGACAGGAGAAGGACGGCCGTGTAAAATCACAAAATTCGTGGCCAATTGATATGCTTGTAAAAGGTGATGTTTATGTTGTCGATCAATTCGGTGCCCATGTTGACGGTCCAACCATAGGCGACAATCTTGGTAATTCAATTTTTGCTAAAACAGGTAACGGAATTGTTTATAATGGGGCAATTCGCGATATAAGCGGATTAAAGGAACTTGGATCTTTTACATCGTTTTTCCGTAGTTATCATCCATCACATCATTTAAACGATCCTAACGGCGAATTAAATACAACACTGGTAGGAATTAATACACCTACACGCATCGGCGATGCAATGGTAATTGCCGGTGATGTTGTTTTGGGAAGAGATGGGGGAGTTATTTTTATTCCGCCTCACCTTGCAGAACAAGTTGTAAAAACATCAGAAATTGTCAGGTTGCGCGATATGTTCGGGCATCAGCGCCTGCGCGAGCAAAAATACACTCCCGGTCAGATTGATTCAAGATGGTCGGATGAAATTGAAAAGGATTTCTCTGTCTGGCTGAACGACCACATCGACGAATTGCCTGTGCCAAAAGAACAAATAAAAGAATTGCTGAAAACCAGGACCTGGTAATTTCTAAACCAAAAAATTAAAGAACTTATGACTAATTCAAGACGAAACTTTATAACTAAAAGCGCTTTGACTGCAGCTTTGGGTTTTACCGCTTTTTCCAATTACGGAAGAGGTTTGGAAACTGCAGTTGAAAATACTCCTTTGTCTTCAAGTCCGAGCGACCTTAAAATTACTGAAATAAAATGCGGATACATTCGCAATGGGCACAGCCTGTTTGTTAAAATACACACCAACCAGGGAATCTGGGGTTGTGGCGAGGCCGTTGATGCTACGCCGGGTACATATCATTTGGTGAAAATGTTTGGAGACAGGATAAAAGGTAAAAGTCCGCTAAATGTGCATCGTTTGTTCGAAGACATCCGTAAATCGGGTTTTTTTGAAGGCGCCCAGTCAGGTATGTACATTGCAGTCCTTTCAGCAGTTGAAAGCGCTTTGTGGGATTTGACAGGCAAAGCACTTGGACTGCCTGTTTATCAGTTGCTTGGAGGTAAATTCAGGGATAAAATACGTGTTTATTGTGATACTGCACTTTATCGGGCAAATTCACCAACACCCGAGCAATTTGCCGAATCGGCAATGAAGGTTGTAAATATGGGATTTAATGCAGTAAAATTCGATATTGATGAAGCAAATGATCCGAACAAGTATGACAGATACAACTGGACCGCCAGTCCGGCTGAACTGGACAGAATGTACAATCAGATTGCGGCAGTTAGAAAAGCGGTAGGACCCAAAATAGATATTTGTGTTGACATGCATGGTCGATATGATGCTGTCACCGGCCATCAGGTTGCCAAACGAATGGAACCATTGAACCTGATGTGGTTGGAAGAACCAATTCCTGCAGATAATGTTGATGCCTATTTAAGTATAACATCCTCAACAAGTACACCTATTTGTGCCGGTGAAAACATATACATGGCGCACGGTTTCAGAAGATTGCTTGAAACCGCAGCAGTTGACATTGTGATGCCCGATTTGCAGAAAGCAGGAGGTTTGGGCGAAGGCCAGCGAATTGCAAACCTGGCAAATTTATATTATGTTCCGTTTGCACCGCACATGGTGGCTTCGTTTCTTGGAGCAATGGCTTCATGCCATGTTTGTGCTTCGGTCCCGAATTTTATGATTCTGGAATGGCAGATTTACTTTCACACTGATCCGATGTTTAAAGAAATTGTCACCTTTGATGGGCCAATGGTGACTGATGGATTTATCCCTCTTTCCGAAAAACCCGGAATTGGAGTTGAAATTAATGAAGAAGGAATGCGTAAATATGCAACTCCCGGTGTTCCATTTTTTGAATGATTGATAATGATGCACAAAATAGAAGGAATATTTGCTCCGGTTAACACGCCTTTCAACTCTGAAGAAGAGGTTGACTATGTTGGCTTTTCAAAAAATCTTCAGTTTTATCTTGAAGGCAAATTAAGCGGATTACTGATTTTGGGCTCAAACGGAGAGTGCAAAAGCCTGAGCGAAGAGGAAAAAATAAAAATAATTGAGTTGACTTCCCAAATGGTGGCAGGCAGAAAATCAATCATTGCCGGTCTGATGTACGAAAGTGTTTATCTGGCAAAAGCGTTTATCGATAAAATACGCAATTTCCAAATTGACTATTTGCTGGTTCAGCCTCCGTTTTATTTCAGGGGAAAATTCACCGAGGAAGATTATTATCAGTACTATCTTGAAATTACGCGGATTTCGCCATTTCCAATACTAATTTACAATGCACCCGGTTTTACAGGCGTCGATTTTTCGGAACAGTTAATTAACAGGCTTGCAGAACTTGATGCGATAGTCGGGATTAAAGACAGCAGTAAAGTGCCGAAAGTGTTCAGTACAAATTTGACTGTACTGACCGGAACCGCAAATACTTTGTTCGAAATGATGGAGAAAGGTGCGAAAGGTGGAATTGTTTCTTTGGCTAATTTTCTTCCTGAACTTCCTGTTCAGATTTACAATGAATATATGAATGGGAACAGGGAGAAGGCTAAATCGCTTCAGGAAACTGCTATTCAACTAAATGCCTTGATTTCAGGGAAGAGCGGTGTTGCAGGGGTGAAAGCCGGAATGGATGCAGTTGGACTTGTGGGTGGGGAATTGCGCAAACCACTTCAAAGACTTTCGGTTGCTGAGGTAGAAAGAATCAGAAATTCAATAAAAGAAATATATCCGGGATGAGCCGAAAGATTTTAGCCATTGATGTAGGAACAACCAGTTTTAAGATGGGAATTTTTAATGAATCCCTGTCGGTTGAAAAGATTTACCAGCAAAATTATGATGTGGATATTTTTAATGATGAAAAGGCTGAAATAGATCCTGAAATCTGGTGGGAACAACTCATGAATGGCTGTAAATCAATTGGAAATGAATTGGCCGAAGTCGGGGTTGTGGCATTCTCTGTTACCACTCCGGGATTGGTTGCAATGGATAAAAATGGAAATGCTCTTACAAAAGCAATACTTTTTTTGGATCAGCGATCGCATTGCCAGGCATCTTCAATCAGAAATAAAATAGGGGAAGAAAGGCTGCTCGAAAAGGCTTGCAATCTGCCGGTTTCAGGAGGTTCTTCGCTAAGTTCCATTCTTTGGATAAAAGAAAAACTGCCCGAAGTGTATGAGAAAACACACAAGTTCGGACACACCAATACTTTCCTTGTTCACAAACTGACAAAGAAATGGGCAATCGATCCGTCAACAACCTCAATATCAGGGTTGTACAATACAAGTGACAATAATCTTACCTGGAATTCTGAATTTCTGAATGAACTGGATTTATCGGAAGACAAGTTGCCTGATTTGTATCAGTCATATCAGGAGGTTGGAAAAATTACCCCGGAAGTGGCCGGATTGCTTGGTTTGCCTTCAAACTGCGCGGTTCTTTGTGGCGGAAACGATGCAGTGCTTTCTGCATTTTCAGCCGGTATCAATAAACCGGGAGATATTTTGCTCATTTCCGGAACCTGCGATATTATGATGGTTTGTCTCGATAATCCAAAGGGTTCTGCGGAATATAACATTCGGTCCCATATTTTGCCTGATTTATGGATGACGTTGTTTGTTTTAAACACGGGTGGAAAATCGCTTGAATGGTTTCAGTCTGTTTTTTGCAGCGAAATGACCACCGATCAGTTTTACAACGAATATATTCCATCGGTGATTGATAAAAAAATTGAAGCGGAAGTTCCTTCCTACATCCCTTTTTTGCAGGGTTCCAGATACAGTGTCGAAGCGTTGAAAGCAGCTTTTTCGGGTATTGATGTGAATACTACCCGCGACGATTTTCTGATGTCTTTGCTGAAAGGTAATAATTTATATCTTGCTTCGCATCTTTCCGAAGTTTCAGCGGTTGTTAAACTCAGCCCTGACATTAAACTTACCGGAGGTGCAGGAAATATAAGAAATATGGAAAACGTGAAGAAAAAATGGATTGGCGATTACCGTTTTGAATACATTGATCAGAGTTCGCTGCAGGGAGCTGCCAAATTGGGAAAATTATATTTTGAAAATTGTAATACATAAAACATGACAATAGTTTCAGCAAAAGAAATGCTTTTAAAGGCAAGCAGGGAAAAATATGCAGTTGGCGCCTTCAACATTACGAGTGTGGTTCAAATGGGGGCAATAATTGAAGCTGCGCAGGAAAAAAATGCGCCGGTTATCATTCAAACATCGGTTACACCCGCCAAATTCCTGAAGCCCGAAGTGATTGTTGCGGTGTTCAGGGCATTGGCACAATCGGTTTCAATCCCGGTTTGTTTACACCTTGACCATTGCACTGATGTTGATTTTTGCAAAAAATGCGCCGATTTGGGATATACAAATATCATGTTCGACGGATCTCATTTTGGTTTTGAAGAAAATATAAAACTCACCCGCGAAGTAAGCGATTACTGCCATAAACTTGGTGATATTACCGTGGAAGGCGAACTGGGAACCGTGTCAGGAGTGGAAGACCAGATAAAAGTGGCATCTGACGAGGCGCAACTTTGTGATCCTGAGAAATCGTTCGAATTTATTGAACGTTCGGGTATCGACCTTTTTGGCCCTGCCATCGGAACGGCTCACGGGGTTTATCAGACTGAGAATCCGGTAATCGACTTTAAAAGATTAGGCGAAATTTTCAGAAAGATAAATATTCCTGTTGTCAGCACGCCTTTGGTAATTCATGGTGGCACCGGTTTAAGCGAAGCAACTGTCCGCGAACTGATTGAAAACGGGGGTTCAAAATACAATGTTTCCACAAATCTGAAGTACATTTTACTTGACAGTACTTTTGAATACATGTCGGAACACCGGAAAGAATACGATCCGGGGAAACTGGATAAACAGGTGAAAATGGCGACGAAACAAAGGATTGAATACTGGATTGATTTACTTGGGAGTTCAGGAAAAGCATAATTAAAGTGTAATATGCAGAAAATCAAAGCAATTTTTTTTGACATGGATGGTACCATCATCGATACTGAAAAGGATGGTCACCGGGTTGCGTTCAACGAAGCTTTTGCCCGGCTTGGAATTAAGGCGGAATGGGATGTTGCCAAATATCATCAGTTGCTCCAGATTGCCGGCGGGAAAGAACGGATGAAATTCTTTTTTCAGAAAGAGGGAAAGAAATTTTTGCCTGCCGGAATTCCAATTGATGACTTTGTTCAGCAACTTCATCTTTTAAAAACTGAAATTTTTGTGTCGTTAATTGAAACTGGTAAATTGCCGCTTCGTCCGGGAATAAAGCGGTTAATGCAGGAAGCAAATGAAATGGGAATATTGATTGGAATTTGTACCACATCGAATGAAAAGGCGGTAAAAGCAATTGTAAATTCGCTGCTGGCTGACATTAAAATTGATCTTATACTTGCAGGTGATGTCGTAACCAAAAAGAAGCCTGACCCGGAAATTTATCTTCTTGCATTACAAAAAACCGGTTTAACCGGCAACGATGCGCTTGTTGTTGAAGATTCTGAAAATGGCCTGATTGCTGGAAAAGCAGCGGGGATCAAAGTGTTGGTAACCGTTAACGAATATACAAAAAACGAAAACATGACAGAAGCAGATGCCGTTTTAACCAGTTTGGGCAATGAAAACGAAAAAGCGAAGGTTTTGGCGGGCAACTTTAAATTGAGTGACGGCCAAATGGTTCATATACAAGACTTACTTGAATTATAAATTGAAAAAAATAAACTTGAAATATTAATTAAACAGATTTATCGTTATGAAAAAACAAATCATCATCGTCCTGGTACTAGTACTGGGAAGTATTTATTCCAACGCGCAGCGGGTTGGTTCTTCTCCGGAGTATATTAAAGCGCTGACTTCTGAGTGGAAAGGGGAACGTTTCCCCGATGGCAGGCCAAAAGTTTCGGATGCCATTCTTGAAAGATTAAAAAATATTTCTATTGAAGAAGCCTGGGGAGTATTGCGAAACAAGGGTTTTATGAATCAATACGAGGGTGATTGGACCATCGTCAATCCGGATGAAGCTATGACTGGCAGGGTAGTGACTGCGCAGTACATGCCACTCAGGCCCGATATGGAAAAACAGATAAAGGAACAGGGCAAAGTTGAGAACAGAGCTCAAAAAGGTGGAACCAATTCGTGGCCAATTGATATTCTGACAACGGGCGATGTTTATGTTGCCGACAGTTATGGGAAAATTGCCGATGGAACCTTAATTGGCGATAACCTCGGAAATTCAATTTATGCCAAGTCACAACGTGGAGTGATTTTTTATGGTTCGGTCAGGGATTTGGAAGGCATTTCTGAAATTAAGGGATTCAATGGCTGGATTAAAGGTGCTGATCCATCCTACATTCAGCAAATGATGCTCACTTCGATAAATGCACCTATCAGGATTGGAAGGGCTACCGTTTTGCCTGGTGATGTTGTTCTGGCTAAAAAATATGGCGTTATTTTTATTCCTGCTTATTTGGTGGAAGACCTGGTTTTGACATCTGAAGTAACCGCGCTTCGTGACGAATTCGGACATCAGCGGCTCAAAGAAAAGAAATATCTGGCCGGTGAAATTGACAGTGAATGGAGCGAGGAGATCAAAAAAGATTTTCTGAACTGGGTGAATAATTATCCCGGTAAATTGCCGATGTCGAAGGAAGAACTGGATAATTACCTGAAAGAAAGAAATTACTAATTAACATTTAAATTTAATGATCATGAAAAGCATTATACAGCAAATTGCTGACCAGAACAGGGAGCGCGAAGCAGCTCAAAAACAAGCTGTTATAGCTGAAATTGAAAATCCGGCAACAAGTAATAACCGGCGTAATTTTCTAAAGAAAACTGCTTTGGGAGGCATCGCTTTGGGTGGTTTACTTGGTTTGTCAATTGAAGATACAATTGCACAAACTACTTCAAAAGTATCGCGTTCGTCAAGTCCTTCCGATTTGAAAATAACCGACATGCGGTATGCATTGACAGGAGTTTTGGGAAATACAGCCATTATACGCATTGACACAAATCAGGGAATTTACGGTCTTGGAGAAGTTCGGGATGGTGCCGATGTGCGGTATGCACTCATGCTCAAAAGCAGGATTTTAGGTTTAAATCCCTGTAATGTTGAGATGATTTTCAAGATTATCAAACAGTTTGGCAATCATGGACGGCAGGGTGGTGGTGTTTGTGCTGTGGAAATGGCACTTTGGGATTTAACCGGAAAAGCTTATGGAGTACCTGCATGGCAGTTACTGGGTGGCCGGTATCGTGACAGCATAAGGTTATATGCTGATACTCCCGAGGGAAAAGACCATGACGATCAGGCGGCTAAAATCAAATACCGTATTGAAGAACAGGGTTATACATGGCTGAAAATGGATGTATCAATCAATAATCTGAAAGAAGTCCCAGGCGCACTTGTTAACCATGAATTCTGGGATGGCGCCTCCGGACAATACGATTTACGAAACTATATGGGTTACGGAAATACCAAGCATCCGTTTACCCAGATACAGATAACAGACAAGGGTTTGGAAGAGCTGGCAAAACATGTGGAACATACACGCGAGCACATAGGCTGGGATATCCCTATTTCCACAGACCATTACGGGCATTTCGATCTGAATAATGGCATACGTTTGGGCAGGGCCCTGGAGAAATACCGGCTGGCCTGGATGGAGGATATTGTTTCGTGGGAATATACCGCCCAGTGGAAAACATTGTCGGATGCACTTGAAACACCAATGCTTACGGGTGAAGATATTTATCTGCTAAGTGGTTTTAAACCTTTAATTGATATTCATGCGGTAGATATTGTTCATCCTGATTTAGCCACATCCGGAGGATTGCTTGAAACCAAACGGATTGGTGATTATGCAGAGGAGCACGGAGTTGCCATGGCAATGCACCAGGCCGGAACACCAGTTTCTTTTATGGCAAATGTGCATTGTGCCGCTGCCACCCAAAACTTTTTGGCGCTGGAACATCATTCGGTAGATCTGCCCTGGTGGGAAAGCCTTGTGAAAATGACCGATGGAAATCCGATAATTAAAAAAGGTTTTGCTCCGGTTCCAGATTCTCCGGGATTAGGTATTGAACTTAATGAAGAAGTATTAAAAGAACATTTGCATCCGAAAGATAAAAGCTATTTTGCACCAACCGACGAATGGAATGAAAAACGTTCGCACGACAGAACCTGGAGTTAAATTATGAAAAATATAAATCCCTATCAGATAGCAATTGTATCTGCTGTATTGTTTTTAATGATTTCACTTTTTCTCATTTTTAACGGCAGAATTTCAACGTCAGGGCCTTATCTCATCTTGTTTTTCATGTCGCTCGCAATTGCTGTTCGCGGATTCGAAACATTCAAGGGGCTCTCTTACACCATTTGGATTTTTACTGCTGTAACCGCTTCAATGTTTTATCCGCAATACTTTACTTCGATGGGTAATTTTCAGTTTAAAACACTGATTGTTCCTTTATTGCAGATAATAATGTTTGGAATGGGTTCGCAAATGAGTCTGAACGATTTTACCGGAGTAATAAAAATGCCCAAAGGTGTAATTATCGGGGTCGGGTCTCATTATATCATTATGCCGCTTGTTGCTTTTGCCATATCCCGGATTTTTAATTTTCCACCTGAAATTGCTGCCGGGATTATATTAATTGGTTGCGTGCCCAGTGGATTAGCCTCGAATGTAATGTCGTACATTGCCCATGCAAACCTTGTTTTGGCCGTTACTATCGGGGCCATTTCAACACTTCTCTCCCCGTTCGTAACTCCTTTTTTAATGAAACTGCTTGGTGGACAATATATTGAAGTAAATTTCTGGAGCATGATGCTGGATATATTGAATATGATAATACTTCCGGTTGTGGCAGGGTTTATTTTTAATTTGTTCAATGAAGGCAAGGAAAAGTTAAGGTCAAAAGTGATGCAGTTAATCGTATTTTTTATTATTATTCTGCTTACCGATTTGGTTTACATGAAAGCGAAACATGTTGATTTTTACGGATTTTTAGGAGCTTTTGCCAAATCGTTGTCATGGTTTTATTTTCTTCCCATGATTGGAGCAGTAGTTCTTCGTCATTTTCTGAAGGGAGATAAACAGTTGATGAGCAAAATTCTTTCGCTTTTATCAATGGTTGGTATTGCTGTCATTATTTCAATAATCACAGCTACAGGCCGCGATAGTTTGTTAAAAGTTGGTGCATTGCTACTGGTAACCAGTCTTTTGCATAATCTGGCCGGATATTCTTTGGGATATGGAGTTTCGTGGCTGTTTGGAATGCCTGAAAAAGATAGAAGAACTGTAGCTTTTGAAGTTGGAATGCAAAACGGTGGACTGGCATCGGGACTGGCGCTTCAAATGGGAAAAATTGCCACTGTCGGACTTGCCCCTGCCATATTCGGGCCGCTAATGAATGTTACCGGTTCGGCTTTGGCAAGCTGGTGGCGAAGTAAACCGCCAAAAGAAATTGAGTAGATAAATTTTAGGTTTTAATACTTTCAATGTAACCTGATTTTATGTTTTGAAAATAAAAAAACCGATGAACGAACGAATTATCCCAAAGGGAATTGTCTGGCCTTTTATCCTTTTAACCTCGCTGTTTTTTGCGTGGGCTGTTCCAAATAATCTCACCGACACCATGTTGGCCGCATTTAAAAGAATAATGAGTCTTTCCGATTCAAAAACAGCATGGATACAGGTGGCTTGTTACCTTTTTGGCTACGGCTGTTTTGCTATTCCCGGGGCTTTGTTTATTAAAAGGTTTACATATAAGGCTGGCGTTATGCTTGGTCTGGGAATGTATGCATCGGGGGCATTCCTGTTTTATCCGGCCATGTTATTGTCTGAAGGAAATGTGGGCCTGGGTTTTATGATGTTTCTTCTGGCAATTGTAGTTTTGTTTGCAGGGCTTTCCGTGCTCGAAACTTCGGCCAATTCATATGTTTGTGCCATTGGCCCCGAAACCACGGCAACGCAAAGACTTAATTTTGCACAATCCTTCAATCCGTTTGGCGCCATTACCGGAGTGGTCATCAGCCAGGTTTTTGTGCTTTCGCAGTTAAATACCATGAGTGCTGCCGAACGCGCTGCACTTTCCACCGATGAACTAACAAGGATTCAGGGTATTGAGTTGAATGCCGTAACAACCACTTACATGGCCATTGGTTTGGTTATGGTTGTTATTTTGCTGATGATTTTCTTCACGCAAATGCCCAAACTGAAAGAAGATGACAAGCGAATCGATTTTAGGGGAGCATTCAGGAGGTTGATGAAAAACAGGAATTATGTTTGGGGTGTTGTGGCACAATTCTTTTATGTGGGCGCTCAAATTGCAGTTTGGTCGTTCATCATCCGTTACGTGATGCAGCAACTTGGTTTGGATGCCGTCGTAAGTAGTCTGGGCGAAAATCCGTCAACCGGTGAAATCAAAGCAGCACTCCGGGGCGTTGAACCAGTGGCAGCAGGCTTTTATTCGTTTATCGAAAAAATCGGCATGGATTATCTTTTGCCAAGAACAGCAGAGCAGGCCGGGGCTACATATTACATCATGTCGCTCATTCTTTTTGTAATTGGCCGGTTTGTTTGCACCTGGCTGATGCGTTTTATAAAACCGCGAAATTTACTGACCGGTTTGTCACTGCTGGCCGTTTTCTTTTCAATTATTGCCATTTATAACACGGGTACCGCGGGTATTTACGCGCTAATGGGCATTTCCGGCTGTATGTCGCTCATGTTTCCCACCATTTACAGTTTGGGCATTCGCGGATTGGGAGATGACACCAAAATTGGCGGAGCGGGAATGGTGATGGCAATTGCCGGTGCTGCGGTGCTTACCCAGATACAAGGAATTGTTTCTGACCAGGCCGGAAGTATTAAACTGGCATATTGGGTGCCTGCTTTTGCTTTCGGGGTAATCGCTTTTTACGGGGCTGTGATTTGCCGGAAACTGAATTAACAAGAATACGTTTTCGAAAGTTTATTCACTTTTTCTCCAAACTGCCAATTAATTCATAAGCAATTTTTGTGCTTTCAATCCGCATCATGCTCTCTTCTGCGCTGCCATAACTTAGGAGGTTGATGCTGCCATACCAAACTATTTTTTGGTCGAATATAGAGAATTTTTGGTGTATGTTCGATTTGAAAACGAGGTGTATTCCGGCAGTTTTTAATTGTTCAATTGCATCATTCCATGAGGATAAATCTTTATTCGTAAAATCACTGGCAGGACGTGTGAAAACTGTAATATTTGCTTTATTGGCAATGGCAAAATCCAACTCCTGAATCATTTGTTGTGTTCTTCTTTTGGTAACAAACGGACTTACAATCAATATTTCGTTACTGGCATTCAGAATATCATTTGAAAATACAGGGAAGAAATTGCTTTTATCGAAAATGATATCAATGTTTCCATTTTCATCAGATGGTTTTTGATTTGCAAAAATCTCTCCCTTTGCTTTGTATCCGATGGATGCATAACCCGAAAGTCGCCGGTTATACATCTTCTCAAATACCTGAACGTGAATATCAACGTAATCGTAAATGAGCACCTCATTTTTTCCTGCAAATAACCTGTGAAGCCGGCCTGCATATTGTTGCAGGGTTCCTTTCCATGAAATTGGCATGGCTAAAAACAATGTATCAAGGCGGGGTTCATCAAAACCTTCGCCGATAAATCTTCCGGAAGCCACCAAATTGATTGGTTTATCGGTTGGAGCAGTTGTAATTCTTCCAAGTGTTTCCCGGGTTTCTTTTGTACCCATTCCTCCGGTTATTGAAATAACATCAGGAATTGTTTTTCCAATTTCTGTTGACAGAATTTTTACATGTTCAACCCTTTCTGTTAAAACCAAGCAGTTTCTTCCGTTTTTATGACACTCAATCACATCATCCGTAATTTGCTGATTCCTTGATTCATTTGTTACTACAGCGGCGTATAATTCGTTAATTGTCCAATCCTTTTCTGTTTTTTCATTTAAACTGTGAATTCTGAAACTTGTAAACCGGGGAATTAT
>DATITY010000255.1:0-1676 GCA_035467235.1 Draconibacterium sp.
CTTATCAGTAAACGCTGATGTTTTCAATTTATACGGAGTTGCAATCGTATTATCAAAAATCTTGCTCGCGAAAACATCCATTTCTCTCTTTGGATTTGCCACATCCGATGAAAAATACAGCACATTCTCAGCGTCTATAAAAGGAAATATTTCGCGTTCTGAGGAATTGATCTTGGGTCCTAAATTTTCAGGTATGCCATAGGTTCCGTCTTTGTACAGATTCACTGAAAAAATATCTGTCCTTCCCAGGGATCTCGGATTGTCGGATACAAAATAAAGTTTGGTGTCATCATGATTTAAAGTGGGTTGTCCTGTTGAATACTGGCTGCTGTTGAAGGGCAACATTTCGAGGTTTACCCACTCGCCCTTTTCATCAACATTTGCCTTAAACAAATGCAGATTGACCGCGTTTTTCAGGTCCTCTGTATTCCCGCTTGTTTCGCCTTTTCCTCTTATTTTTCGGTTTACGCTGAAGAAAACTATTTTCTTGTCTTTGGTAAATGTGTACATCCCATCGTAAATGTTTGCACTACCTTCTGCAAGCAAATCATTCTTTATTAACTGCAATTCTTCTTCGGTAATTTCAACATTTTCTGAATTCAATTTGCTCTGGCTGTTTTTGACATCCGGCCAATTACTGAATCCCACCTGAGGTGAAGTATAAGCCAAATCAGTTTCTCCTGCCGAAGTCTGGGCCAGGATACCGTAAGAAATTAATACCACGGATATAAACAGGAATCTTTTCATCGTTATGTGTTTTTGAAATTATTGGTAAAAAATAATTGAGGGGAATCAGATAGCGAAAAATAACAATTTCTTTAGAAGTAATCTGAATGCAATTGATTAGTTATCAAGATATTTATTAACCAAATTCTTAATTAAAAAAGGAGTACTGCCTCAAAAACAAAAAACCTTCCCTTATGGAAAAGTTTTTCATCAGTTAAATCCTAAAAAATAAAGATCTGCATCAACAACACTATGTTTTTAATGTAAAATAAGCGACCAGGCAGTAATGCTCCTGCCCTGGTCGCTTATTTGTTATCCAAGTCCAAAATGGTTAGCCAAAAATTACATCATCCTATTCTACCTGACCAGAAAATAGTCCGGTTGGCTGACAGACATTAAACCATTTAGTAATTTTTTTCGTTAAAAAAGGATTAGTTTTTATACAATTTTATTGTTTTGACGTTACCATTTGACCAAAGACTGATGTAATAAATCCCTTCTTTTACAGGTTTTCCCTGGTGGTTTTTCCCGTTCCAATTGATTTCATATTCTCCCTTGTTTTGCGTTTTAGCAACCAAAGTACTTACAAAACCTCCATGGCGGTCATACACTTTTATGGAAACAAAGGAATTTTCGGGAATAAGGTATTTAATGGTAGTGGATTCAGTAAAAGGATTTGGATAATTCTGATAAAGCGTCAGAACTTTTTTAATTTCTTCTGTTTCCTTAGTTTTCGGTAAACTGAATTTCCACACATCATTGTCGACATTTTTATAATTTTCCTGATCACTAAAATCGAAAGTTTCGCGATCCCCTCCAAAGGTGTAAATGGCATCTGTAAATTTTCCATATCCCGGTTCAACAACAGCATCAAAATCATATTTAATATCTTCGGATCCTGTAGCGTTCCATGGAGCGTCACTCACTTTTTCCCATTTCGAACCGTCCTT
>DATITY010000256.1:0-11511 GCA_035467235.1 Draconibacterium sp.
TTTCATCGGGTTCCTTATGCAGAAGTTTGATTTGTATCATAAGTCATTTAAGATGTTCATATTTTATATAATCACGACTAAAATAACAGTTTTGTTTTTCAATATATAAATACCTTTGCATTTTAATGACTGATTTGTACAAAAATGAGAAAAAAAATAAACTGTTTCATTTATTCCGGAAATGAAAATGAAACACAAGTCACAGTGAATCAACTAAAATCATCGGATTTGGCAAATGATATTTTTGTAATTTCTACGGAAAAAGCAGAATTCACAAACGCAAAAACACTGATTTGCAAAAATCCATTTTCAACCGAAACCATAAAACTTATTGCTTCGGCAGGATATTCAGATTATTCTCTGATTGCATTACAAAATCAGGCTATCAGTATTGGTCAGTTTGCTCTTGAAAGAATGGTGCAGGTGGCTGAGATTACTGGCGCTGCCATGGCTTATGCCGACTATTTTGAGATTAAAAACGGGATTCAAACGCCACACCCGGTTATCGATTACCAATTTGGCAGTTTGTGCGATGATTTCAACTTTGGGCCGGTGCAACTTTTCAGGAGCGATATTTTAAAATCGTTTGATGAACAGGAATTTCAGCAGGCTGGTTATTATTCTCTCCGTCTTCATGCATCTCGTTTGGGTGAACTGTCCAGGATTCCGGAATATTTGTTTACGATGGAAGAAACCGATACCCGCAAATCGGGTGAAAAACAGTTTGATTACGTGAGTGGAAGAGCACGTGAACGGCAAATTGAGATGGAAAAAGTTTGCACCCGTCACCTTGAAAAAACAGGCGGTTTACTAAAGCCCCCTTTTAAAGAAGTCGATTTTTCAGCAGAAAATTTTCCGGTCGAAGCATCTGTGATAATTCCAGTACGTAATCGAATAAAAACCATTAAAGATGCCGTTGAATCTGTGCTTTCACAAAAAACCAGTTTTACATTCAACCTGATTGTGGTTGATAATTTTTCGACTGACGGTACTACTGAACTGCTTGCCGAATATGCCAAAAACAAAAAGCTGATTCATCTTGTTCCCGACCGTAACGATTTGGGAATTGGCGGTTGCTGGAACATTGGCATTTTTAGTAAAAGGTGCGGAAAATTTGCGGTTCAGCTCGATAGCGACGATTTGTATTCATCGGAAAATACGCTTCAAAAAATAGTCGATAAATTTTATGAAGAAAAATGCGCGATGGTAATTGGCAGCTATCGAATGACGAATTTCAATTTGGAGGAAATCCCGCCCGGAATTATCGATCACAAAGAATGGACTCCTGGAAATGGCCCAAACAATGCTTTGAGGATTAACGGACTGGGTGCGCCGCGTGCTTTTTACACTCCGGTTTTACGCGAAATTAAAGTGCCAAATGTCAGCTATGGCGAAGATTACGCGGTGGGTTTGGCCATTTCGCGCGAGTATAAAATCGGACGGATTTACGAACCTGTTTACCTTTGCCGCCGCTGGGAAGATAATTCCGATGCTTCGCTCGATGTGGTGAAACAGAATGCACATAATTTGTACAAAGACAGAATTCGCACTATCGAACTAAAAGCCAGATTGAGAAAAAATAAGCAGGCTTAGTCATAATAAACTTTCCCAAAGTTTAGAACTTTGGGAAAGTTGTATAATCGAAAAATGAACATTGAAAAAATCATATCACCCGGTGAACTCTTAAAATTCGGACCGGTTGACAGCTTGAACGAACAAGTAAAAACACTGGTTGCTCAACAAAAGGCAACCTGGGAAACTGCCGGGAAAAATTACGAAGCAATCAACCGGATTCAAACCAGAAGTTTTGATTTTGGTCATTTCAGAATCGATGCCCAGTATAATGCTGAACGAATACGTTCGTCGGCAGCAAAAACCGATGCAAAAAGCATATCCGAACGGCCTTGTTTTTTATGTGTTAAGAATCTTCCGTCCGAACAAAAAGGCATAATTTTTCAGGATAAATATTTTATTCTCGCAAATCCGTTTCCCATCTTTCCGTTTCATTTAACCATTTCGAAGCTGGAGCACACAAAGCAGGAAATTTCTGGGCATTTAACCGATTTGCTCGAACTAAGCCAAAATCTGACTGACTTTACCCTGTTTTACAACGGTCCTCAATGCGGCGCTTCAGCTCCCGACCATTTTCATTTTCAGGCAGTAATAAAGAATTCGTTACCCATTGAAAATGAATTCGACATACTGGAAAATCAGTTTTCAGAAACTCTTTTTGAAAGCAATAAATTGAAAATGATTGCTGTTGAAAATTACCTTAGACGATTTATTGCTGTTGTTTCTGAAGACAAAAGTGAAACCGTAAAGAAATTTGATTTCATATATAAAAACCTGATATCAAAAAACGGTGAAGAACCAATGATGAATATTCTGTGCAGTTTTCAGGAAGAAAAATGGCGGGTGATTATTTTTCCACGCGAAAAACAACGGCCGTCACATTATTTCAGAAACGATGAAAATCAAATGGTTGTAAGTCCTGCCGCGGTTGAAATGGGCGGAGTTTTGGTTTTACCGGGTGAGGAAGATTTCAGGAAAATCACCAAAAAAGAGATTGAAGAAATTTATGGAGAGGTGACGGTAACCGAGAGAGAATTTATAAACTTAGTTACACATTTAAAGAAAGCTTTGAAATAATTTGGCCATCCGCGTTACCCCGGCCTAAAAGGGAACGCTGATTACGACAGTGGCATAAGTGGAATTTTGAACTGGAATAAAAAAACTTGTTTGAAAGTCACCCTTTAGTGCCGGGGTGAAAAATGATGAAAATTAGAATATGAAAACTCAACCCAAAATAAATGTTGGAATCATTGCAAGTGAAAAGTTACATTTTGCTTTTACGGGCTCATTCCAATTCAACAATACTGAAGTATTTTCAGGAGAATATTCGGCAAACATTTTAAATGATCAGGTAGTTGTTACGGATGATGCAGGAAATCAGATCAAGTCCGACACTTTTCTGTTTATTCCAAACTCCTTTAATTCAATTTTTGAATTAAAAAACGTAATTATCGGCATCAATTTTCACTGGGAACAGCAGGAAAATCAACAATTTCAAGGAGCGTTGAAACTGATTCCGGAAAATGGGAAAGTTCGTGCAATAAATATAATTGACCTTGAAGAATATCTGAAAAGCGTTATTTCGTCGGAAATGAGCGCAACAAGTTCACCGGATTTGCTAAAAGCACACGCGGTTATTTCGCGGAGTTGGCTGCTGGCACAAATCGAAAAAACCAAATCGATTAAAACCGGTGGTGGACTTTATCAAACATCACTTGAAACCGAAAATGAAATTATCCGCTGGTACGATCGTGAAGACCACCAAAACTTTGATGTTTGCGCCGACGACCACTGTCAGCGTTACCAGGGAATTTCAAAAATACATTCCGCAAAGGCAATCGAAGCAATCGAAGCAACCTTTGGTGAAGTACTGATGCATGATGATAATATATGCGATGCCCGCTTTTCAAAATGTTGCGGAGGAATTTCGGAGAATTTCGAAAATGTCTGGGAACCTGTCCGGCACCCGTATCTTACCAAAGTTGTTGATTCTGAATTTGGCGACACCACTTGTGTTGATTTGCGACAGGAGGAAGAAGCAGAATTGTGGATTCGCAACAAACCCCATGCTTTTTGCAACACTACCGACCAGCAAATCCTGACTCAGGTTTTACCCAATTTCGACCAGCAAACCACCGATTTCTACCGATGGAAAGTGGAATACACCCAAAACGAACTTTCTGAATTGATTAAAAAAAGGTCCGGGATTGACTTTGGTGAAATCATCAAACTGGAAGCAGTTCAGCGCGGCCACTCTGCCCGAATAATCAAACTGATAATTAGCGGGACAAAAAAAACACTAACGGTTGGCAAAGAACTCGAAATCAGGAAATGGTTGTCAAACTCGCATTTGTACAGTTCGGCATTTGTTATTGACCACCTTGAAATGGTAAACGGTATTCCTCAAAAAATTGTCCTAACCGGCGCCGGCTGGGGGCATGGTGTTGGACTTTGCCAAATCGGGGCAGCAGTAATGGGAGAGAAAGGGTATTCGTACAAAGCCATATTAAATCACTATTTTAGGGGTGCTGAATTAAAGAAATTGTACCAATGAAACTGAAAGAACAGCTTTTCACTGTAATCCTTTTTTTCATGATTTTTGCCGGTAACGCCGCAGAAGTCATCCGCATCAACCAACTCGGCTACCTGCCAAAATCAGTAAAAGTGGCTGTTTTTATCTCGTCTGAAAACCGTAAATTTTCTTCTTTTTCCGTTTATGATGCAATTTCTGACAAATTGGTTTTTACCGGCACAACCGAACCAAAAACTGCGGAAGAATGGGGGATGAAATCCGCTTACAGGCTCAATTTTTCAGAATTCGAAAAGGAAGGAGGATATTATATTAAAGTGGGTCAAACCAAATCGCCGAATTTCAGGATTAACGCCGATGTTTATGATGGTACAGCCGATTTTATACTGAATTACATGCGTCAGCAACGTTGCGGTTTCAATCCGTTTTTAAAAGATTCGTGCCACCTGCACGACGGAATTATTGTTGACCACCCAACCCGGACTGGTGAATTTCTGGATGTTACCGGCGGCTGGCACGATGCAACTGATTATTTGCAATATTCAACCACTTCCATAAACACGGTTTACCAGATGATGTTTGCTTACCGGAATTTCCCTGAAATTTATGGTGATGAATTTGGTAAAAATGGTTTGCCGGGAAGTAACGGAATTGCCGATATTCTTGACGAAATTAAATGGGGTTTGGATTGGATGCTGAAAATGAATCCCGCACCCGGTGAAATGTACAATCAGATTGCCGACGACCGCGACCATATTGGATTTCGTTTGCCGGTGGGCGATAAAGCTGATTATGGTTTGGGCGATTTCCGCCCTGTTTATTTTGTTACAGGCAAACCACAGGGATTGGCAAAGTTTAAAAACCAGTCAACCGGGGTTTCTTCCATTGCCGGTAAATTTGCTTCGTGTTTTGCTTTGGGAGCTCAGGTTTTTCAGGAATCAGACCCTGAATTTGCGCGATTAATGAAACAAAAGGCGCTGGACGCATGGGAATTTGCACTTTCCGACACTGGATATTCACAGACTACCTGCAATGTTTCGCCCTATTATTACGAGGAAAAAAATTTTGCCGACGACCTTGAACTGGGCGCTGCACAATTATTTCAACTGACGGGAGAAAATAAATTTCTGAAAGAGGCTGAATACTGGGGAGAGCAGGAACCTGTTAGTCCGTGGATAAAAAACGACACCGCCGGGCATTACGAATCTTATCCATTTATCAATTTGGGGCACCATTTAATGATTCAAAATGGGGAGAAGGATTTTACAAAGTTTTACAGGGAAGGGTTAAACCTGCTTTTTGAGCGTGGCAAAAGCGATCCGTTTTTTAATGGTCTGCCATTTCTCTGGTGCTCGAATAATTTTGTGGCAGCGGCAATTATGCAAGCCCGTTTATATGAAGAACAAACCGGAGATTCCCGTTTTCTGGAAATGGAAGCTGCACTTCGCGACTGGCTATTTGGTTGCAATCCGTGGGGAACAGCCATGATTTGCGGGCTTCCGGGCGTTGAAGATTCGCCCATGTTGCCCCATTCGTCATACACGGTTTTGATTGGCGGAACCACGCCGGGAGGATTAATTGACGGCCCAATTGACGCCCAAAGAAATAAAGCCCAGATAGGAATTGTTCTGATGAAACCAGATGAATACGCTGACTTCAATAACGGAATAGCGGTTTACCATGACGATATGGGTGACTACTCCACCAACGAACCTACGATGGATGGCACGGCCAGCCTCAGTTTTTACCTCGCGTCGCTTGAAAATGAAGGGAGAAATCAATCGGACGAAAGCAGGTTTGTAAAGGATAATACGGGGGCAATCATAAGGTTGAACGCCAAAGAAAAGAATATTTACCTCGCATTCACTGCCGATTCACTTTTTGAAGGAGGCGAACAGGTTCTTGACGATTTAAAATCGCTTAACATCAAAGGTTCATTCTTCCTGACCGGCAATTTTCTTCAAAATCCGGCACACAAGAAAGTAATTAAAAAAATGATAAAAGATTGCCACTATGTTGGCGCTCATTCATACAAACACCTGCTTTACTGCGATTGGCAAAATCAGGATTCAACACTGGTTACTTTTAATGAATTTCAAGAAGATGTGCAAAATAATTTAAAAGCACTTCAAAAATTTGGAATCCGACCTGAAGATGCCACGTTTTTCATGCCTCCTTATGAATGGTGCAACCGCGAAATTGTGGAATGGGCTAAAAATCTGGGGCTCGATGTGATTAATTTTACTCCCGGAACAGGAACAAATGCCGATTACACTACCCCGGGAATGAAAAATTACAAATCGTCGGAGGAAATATGGGCTAACCTGAAGAATTTTGAACAGAATGAAAAAAATGGGTTGAACGGGGCAATTTTACTTATTCACCCGGGAACAGCAGCAGCAAGAACTGATAAGTTCTATCATTTGCTCGATAACCTGATTGGATATTTTTACTCCAACGGGTACCGGTTTAAATCATTAAAAGATTAATTCGGAGCCAAAACCGAAAACGGGTAAAAAGGCAAATTCCGCAGCACCCAAAAAACAATCACCACCCCAAAAATAATCCATGGAGTGCTTTTGAAGTAGAAAATACTGGGAAGTTTCCACTTGAAGAACCTGTTTAAAACGGGGTGGATGTAATGATAAATAATAAGAAGAAAGGCGGGAATAAACAGGATATTTTGACTTACTACTCCCGCAAAATCGAGGTGCAGCAAACTGTGAACAGCGCGCTGCGAGCCGCACCCGGGACAATAATATCCGGTGATGGAATTAAACAAACAACGCGGAAACAAATCGTGTTTGGCCGGATCCAAAACAAAAAAAAGGACTGCCAATCCTGAAAAACCGATAAGCAGTCCTATATTTAAAATCCTCTTCATCCGTTAAAAATCGACACCTCCCAAAATTCCTGCAAGAACACCAAACACTGCTAAAAGCATGGCAATTAATCCGATAATTAATCCACTTCCAAATGCAATCCAGGCCCAGAGTTTTGCATTTCTACTGGCATCCATTGCACCCTGAATATCGCCTGAATTCCATTTCGAATTTACCTGCGCTGCAAAAACAATGGATACTATTCCCAGAATCTGGCAGCAAAAAATGGTGACAAGAATGGCAAATACCAGATAATTGGGTGGGGGAGTTCCTGTTGACTGAAAATTTTGTTCGTTCATAATTGTAAAGGTTAAAGGTTATTTTAATGAATTGCAGCAAATTTAAGAGATGCAATGATTAAATGAAAGTATAATCCACCAAATAATTTGAGATTTCAATAGTATTTTAAACGAAGTAATTAAACCATAAATAATGTATAAAGTCAAAGCGGCAGTGGTTAAAGGAGAGAGCTTTTTTTTCCATACATTTTTAGTTTAGATTGAATGCCATCTTTCATGATGGCATTTTTTCGACATTCTTTTTAACTCCTGAGGTTCATTTCCCGGCTTTTTTTGATTTTCAATAAAAATCGTTTTAACAACTCATTAACATCTTTCGGATTAAACCATTAAAAGAGTTTATTGTCTTAATAGGGTCAGAAAACAAAAATTATAGAAAAAACAGAAAAACGAAGGAATGAAAAAATTACTAATCGCAAAACTAATTGTATTTAATTTACTCATATTCAGCAAAATTACAAATGGCTTGCCTGTTATGAACGATGATAATAAACCTGGTATAATAAAAGGTATAATCGTTGACAATACAACCGGACAGGCAATGGAATATGCAAATATTGCCATTTACAATAAAGAAGATTCGACTTTGGTAACCGGCGGAATTACCAGGAATAACGGTGAATTTGAAATAAGGGGAATGCCGCTGGGTAAATATTATCTTGAAGCTCATTTTATTGGATTCGAAAAATCGAAAGTAGACGAAATTGTTCTTGACAAAGAAAGTCCGGCATTTAACTTGGGAAGTATTAAACTGAGTCCTTCAGCAATTGAAATTGGAGGTGTTGATGTGGTTGCAGATAAAGCTGCCGTGGAATATAAACTGGATAAAAAAGTGGTTAATGTAAGCCAGGTGTATAGTGCTGCCGGAGGTTCTGCTGCCAATGTTCTTGAAAACACGCCTTCGGTTCAGGTCGATATTGAAGGGAATGTGACCTTACGCGGTTCAGGAAATTTTACGGTTTTAATCGACGGCCGGCCAAGTGTGCTCAGCGGCAGTGATGCACTTCGCCAGATACCTGCTTCGGTGCTGGAAAATATCGAAATAATTACTAATCCTTCAGCCAAATACGAACCCGATGGAAGTGCCGGTATCATTAACCTCATTACAAAAAAGAATTCCATGAACGGTCTCAGTGGGATTATAAACGGAACCATCGGAACCGGAGATAAATATCGCGGCGATTTTTTACTGAATTACCGTACCGAAAAGTTTAATTATTTTCTGGGTGCCGACTGGCGCGATGAAACAAACTACGGAAGTATGGCATCATCCCGCGAAACTTATTTGGGCGATACAACCAAGTATCTTACCATTGGTGGCGACAGGGATTTTATTCGTGGCGGACAAAATTTCAAGGGTGGATTTGATTTTTATCTTTCCGACAAAACAACTTTCACACTTTCAGGAGAACTTGGAAAATCAAAAAACAACCGCTCGGGAGAAGAGCTTATTCACGAATATACCATTCCGCAAACCACCGATATTTATTCGGTTAACAATGAAATTTCGAAAAGCGAAAGCGATTTTTACAGTGGAACGCTCAACTTTCAACATAAATTTAAAAAAGACGGGCACAAAATTGAAGCAAACGCTTTTTATTCCGGACAAACCGGAATCGACGGTGATGAGGAAAACGAAATGCTGACTGATGAAAATTACAATCCTTCGGAAACTTATGTGGCTCAGGTAAAAACTACTGAAGAGGAAGATGAAAATGACTTCAGGTTGAAAGCCGATTATACACTGCCTATCAGCGATAAAAGTAAACTGGAGGCAGGTGTTCAAAGCAGAATGGAACGACAGGAGGAAAGCACATCGTTTCAGGAATACGACCCGGTGACCGGAACCTGGATTACAAGCGATTTTTTTTCGAGTGCAATCGACCTTAAAAACGATATTCACGCTGTTTATGCTACCTACTCCAATAAACTGGGTGGCCTGGAATTTATGGCAGGACTTCGCGGTGAACTGACCGACCGTGAAATTAAATCAACGGCAAACGATTCTGTAGCCGCATTAAAACTGTACGACCTGTTTCCAACATTACATTTGTCTTATGATATCGGCGAAAAAAATGAAATTATGGCAAGTTACAGCCGGCGCATCAATCGTCCCGGCGGGTGGGATCTCAATCCTGTTCCAACTTATTTTAACCGTTACACCATTCGTGAGGGAAATCCGGAGCTTGAACCCGAATATACCGATTCTTACGATTTGGGGTACATGTTGAAATTCGGTCGTTCCTATTTGTCACTCGAAGCTTTCAGCCGGATCACGAATAATAAAATCGACCGCCTCGAATCATTGGGCGACGATGGAATTTTGTACTTAAAATCAGAAAACGTCGGGAAAGACTACTCAACCGGACTGGAATTGATGGGCAATGTTGAATTTACAAAATGGCTGACCGTAAATGCCAGTGTTTCGGGATTTCATTACAGAATCAAAGGCGAGGCCGGGGGAGAAGCCTTCGACAGGGAAAGCACCAATTGGAGCGGAAGAATGAATACAACAATTAAGTTCTCTGATAATTCGAGAATGCAAATCCAGGGATTCTACCGTGGTCCGTCGGTTTCGGCGCAGGGTGAATCAAAAGCTTCGTTTTTTACAACGCTGGCTATGAAACAGGATTTTATGAAGAAAAAACTGACAGCAACGCTCAGTTTGCAGGACCCGTTTGGAACTGCCAAATTTGAGCGCGAATCGGTTACCGAAAGTTTTAAAAACTGGTTTCAGTGGAAACGTGAACCGCGTGTGGTTATGTTGACATTGAGTTACAAAATCAATAATTTCAAATCCGACGAAAGAGGAAGTGGTTCCGGTGGCGGCGGTAATGTTGAAATGGGCGGCGGAGAAATGTAAGGGAGTCCAAAAGGATGCCATCCGTCTGAGTTGCATGAAAAACGGATGGCATCCTTATTCGAAAAAAAATTCAATTTAAGTTGACGATTTTATAAATCATTGTAACCTGACAGGACCTTTGGACAATGTCAAGTTACAGACACCAGACCTTTCAGCGTCACGAAACCTGAAAGCGTCATCAGGTACTACCAGGTTATAAAAGGATGCCATCCGTTTAAGTTGCTTAAATAACGGATGGCATCCTTATTACTCCCTATTTTACAAACTTATTTCCCTTTTCACATTCTTTAACTGAAAAATCAGTTGATAAACTTAATAAACAGTTGCATAACTGAAAAATCAGTTGTATGTTTGTTTCGTCATCCTGAACTTGTTTCAGGAACTTTAGTTTGGGATTCCGAAACAAGTTCGGAATGACGTTCATAAAAAAGTTCATTATGAAAAAACTAACACGCAAAGAAGAAGAGGTAATGAAAATCCTCTGGAAGCTGGAAAAAGCTTTTGTAAAAGATATTGTTGAAGAATACGACGACCCGAAGCCGCATTACAATACAATTTCGTCGCTGGTGCGTTTGCTGCAGGACAAAGGAATTGTCGGTTTCACGCAGTACGGAAATACCTACGAATATTTCCCATTGATGACCAAGGAAGAGTACCGCAAAACTTTTATGAAACAGGTGGTAAGCGATTATTTCGATAACTCCTACAAAAGCGCGGTTGCCTTTTTTGTCAAGGAAAAAGGTTTGTCGCCCGCTGAGTTGGAAGAGCTGATAAAAATGATTAAAGAGCAGGAATAATGGAAACTTACCTCGTTTATATCGCGAAGGCTGCGATTGCTGCCGACGCTTTTTACATCGCGTTTCTGCTGCTTTTCCAAAACCAGAAGCATTTTACGTTTAACCGCATTTATTTGCCGGTTTCGCTGGCGCTGAGTTTTGTAATCCCGCTGATTACTTTTACCACCATAAAATACATCGAACCTGTAAATTTCGATGCGAACAGTTTTGCTTATCTGGCGCCTGCTTCCGGAGAAATTGTAAAACCGGCATTTGTTTTTGAATGGTACCATTATTTGTTTGGATTGTACCTGCTGGGAACTGCCGGATTTCTGTTTCATCTTTTGCTGGGCCACCTCAAAGCCATCAACATCATTCAAAAAAGCCGTATTCAGAAAATCTTTGTCAACCTCGTTAACATCACCCAAAAAGATGTCCACCCATTTTCGTTTTTCAGCAAAATTGTTGTTTCCGAAAAAACATTGTCGCACCCCGATTTGGAAATAATTGTCAGCCACGAAAACATTCATGTTCGCGAAAAACACACCTTAGATATTCTTTTTACCGAAATCATGTTCCTGCTGCAGTG
>DATITY010000257.1:0-30011 GCA_035467235.1 Draconibacterium sp.
GCAGGGAATTTCGATTCAGGTGGAAAAACGTGAAGGCAAAATTGAAAAGGAATTAAACGCATCGAATCCGGTAATTGTAACCGATAAAATCCACGGAACCAACGTGATTTACAATTTGTTAGACAATGCCATTAAATATTCGGCAAATCCGCCGGAAATTAAGATAACAACAACAAACGATTCGAGAGGAGTGTTGATTACGGTTGATGACAAAGGAATTGGCATGTCGAAAGCCGTTCAAAGTAAAATTTTTGAACGTTTTTACAGACAAACCAGCGGAAATATTCACAATGTAAAAGGATTTGGTTTGGGGTTGAACTATTCAAAAGCCGTTTTGGAAGCTAATCGCGGAACAATTTCGGTACAAAGCGAACCCGGAAAAGGAAGCAGGTTTGAGGTGTTTTTGCCGTTTGTAAGGGAATAAAAAGCCTCACCCCGGCCCTCTCCACAGGAGGGGGAGTAAGAAGGAAAATAAATTAGGAATATTAAAATGTTGAAAATGAAAAATATAGCCCCATGTTTTAACCTGGGGATCCTGAAATCAAGATAAGAAAACAGGTGCATCTGGTGCAGTTGATTAAATCTCATATTTTTCATGCACCGCAAAATTGGAAAGTATTGAAAAAAGAACAAAGATGAAAACCAACTACCACATATTTTTAGTCGAAGACGACCTGAGTTTTGGAGCGGTGCTGAAATCGTACCTCGAAATCAACGATTATTCGGTAACCTGGATTGACGATGGAAAACATGCTGTTGATAAATTCAGAAACGGTAAATTCCACATTTGCATGCTCGATGTGATGTTGCCAAATGTCGATGGATTTACAATTGGCAAAGAAATTCGCTCCATCGACAAAGACATTCCAATGGTTTTTCTGACCGCAAAAGCTTTAAAGGAAGATATTCTGAAAGGATACAATCTTGGTGCCGACGATTATATTACCAAACCTTTCGATACAGAAGTATTACTTTGCAAAATCAGCGCAATTATTAAACGGCAAACCACGGCTCCTGCAACAGATGAGGTAATTTTCAACATCGGTTCGTATCGTTTCGACTCGAAACTGCGCCAGATTCAACGCGGTGAAGTCGTACAAAAACTTTCGCCAAAAGAGTCGGATTTGCTGAAACTGCTTTGCCAAAATAGAAATGAATTGTTGCCACGGGAAACTGCACTCAAAAAAATCTGGGGCGACGATGGTTATTTTACCGCCCGCAGCATGGATGTTTTTGTAACTAAATTGCGAAAGTTTCTATCCGACGATCCAAACATTGAAATTAAAAATATTCACGGCAGCGGTTTTTTTCTGGAAGTGAAATAATCCTTTCATTTTTTTGATAATTTGCACGAAATTATTGAAAATGAAAAATTCAGAATCACGCCGTAATTTCATGAAATCGATGCTGGCAGTGCCATTTATTGTCTCCGGTTTTAATGCAATATCTTCAGAATCTCCAGCGGTCAGCAAAAAATTTGGCCACAAACTGAAGCTCAGTTTAAATCTGTATTCTTTCAATTCCCCTTTAATGGAAAAGAAAATCGATTTGTTTGATGTGCTTGATTTTTGTGCTGAATATAATTTCGACGCCATCGACCCAACCGGATATTATTTCCCAGGCTACCCGGAAGTACCAAATGATGAGTTTATGATGAAATTCAAACGACAGGCATTTTTGCAAGGGCTCGATATCAGTGGTACCGGTGTGCGCAACGATTTTGCCAACCCGGATGCAGCCGCCCGAAAAGCCGAGATTGAACTGGTGAAAAAATGGGTTGAAGCAGCCGCCAAAATGGGCATTCCGAACCTCCGCATTTTTGCAGGCACCAACAAACATGAAGGTTTTACCCGCGATCAGGTTTTTGAATGGATGGCCAAAGATGTAAAAGAGTGCTGTGAATACGCAAAGAAATTTGGAGTGATTATCGCCATACAAAACCACAACGATTTTTTGATGACTGCTGCCGATGTGGACCGCATTTTTGATATGGTTGATTCGGAATGGCTGGGGTTGAATCTTGATATTGGCAGTTACAGATTGGCCGACCCGTACGAAGAAATTCAGAAAAACCTGAAATATGCAGTTACCTGGCAAATCAAGGAAAATGTTTGGATCGACGGAAAAGAAACACCCACCGATTTTCTAAAACTTTTTAAAATCATCAAAGAAGGCAGTTACCGCGGATATTTGCCTTTGGAAACTTTGGGCGCAGGTGATCCTTATCAGAAGGTGCCGGTTTTACTGGAGAATGTACGAAAAGCGTTATCTCTAATTTAATTGAATAATTAAAGGATGCCATCCGTATGAGTTTCAAAAATCACGGATGGCATCCTTGTAATGTCGCAGAATATGCCCGAATTAACAGAAAACCCAAACCTGAAAGATTTTCAGAAATATGTTGAAGAACTGGAAAATGAACGCGGTTTTTCTCATCAGACCATTATCGACAAATGCCTTTTGCTTGGCGAAGAAGTGGGCGAATTGTTTAAAGCTGTTCGTAAATCGGAAGGATTGGCAGTAGATACCAATTCAAATTTTACTGAAATAGGCGACGAACTCACTGATATTTTAATTTATCTTTGCGCCGTTGCCAACAGAAAAGGTATCGATTTGGAGAAGGCATTCAGGGAAAAGGAAGAGAAAAATAAAAATAGAACCTGGAAACCTTCCCAACCAATAAATCAGAAAGATTCGACATATCATAGATTAAATACCGAAAGATCATAAAACTTTTTTTGATGGAATAATTGGGTATCTTTGCAGGTTTATTTTTAAAAATAATGTCATGGGAAAAATTATTATTAACCGGCTCGATTATGCCCGGATTAAGAAATGTATCAGCGATGCAAGACAGTTTAAGTCGATATCCGACAGTGAAGTACAGAAACTGATTAACGAACTTGAATCGGCTAAGATTGTTGAACCAGAGGCAATCCCATCAAATGTTGTAACTATGAACTCAATTGTTAAAATCAGTTTTTCCAATAACACCAAGCAAGTTCAGTTTCAGATAGTTTATCCGGACCAGGCAAATTTCAGGGAAAATAAAATATCAATCTTTTCGCCCATTGCCACTGCTTTAATTGGATATAAAACCGGTGATGAAATTGAATGGATTGTTCCGGCCGGGTTAACAAAGTTGAAGATTGATGAAATTGTTTATCAACCCGAAGCTGCAGGCGACTATAATTTATAATTGTGGAAATATTTAATTTTTGAAAACCTGAAATCAGAAAATGTTCAATATTCGACCGGATTTTTTCTGATTTTTTTTTTCAATATTCATTTAACTTTTTTAAGAATCTAAAGTCAAAGCAATCAGTCTAAACTGATTTTACCTTATAATAATTAAAATTTCGGTATTGTGTCAAATAAAAAAACATTCAGAATAATCATCACAATCATTATAATATTACTGATTGCTGGTATGATTTTTTATCCTAAACTTAAACCCCTGTTTCAGTCTGGGGAAACCAAAGGAATGCCCGGTGGACCTGGAGGCGCCGGACGAGGTCAGCAGATTTTACTGGCCAGTGGTTATGTTATTGTTCCTACACAATTGAGGGAACAGATTTACAGTACAGGTTCATTGTTACCCGATGAAGAAGTTGAACTTTCGTTCGAGACTTCAGGCAAAGTGGTAGCCATTTATTTTCAGGAAGGAACACGCGTAAAAAAAGGTGAACTTTTATCTAAAATAAACGACAAACCTTTGCAGGCGCAACTGCTTAAATTGCAGGCACAAAGGAAACTACTCGAAGAAAGGGAATTTCGCCAGAGACAACTTCTCGAACGTGACGCCATCAGCCGCGAAAGTTACGACCAGGTTTCAACCGAACTGCAATCTCTGCAAGCCGATATTTTACTGGTGGAAGCACGAATTTCAGAAACCGAACTTCGTGCACCTTTCGATGGAATTGTGGGATTACGCATGATTAGCGAAGGAGCATTCGCCAGTACCCAAACCAAAATCGTAAGACTGGTGAAAATCAGTCCCCTGAAAGTTGAATTCTCAATTCCTGAAAGATATGCAGGGCAAATTACCACTGGTTATCCGATAATTTTTTTAGTTGATGGAGTTCAGGACACCTTCAGGGCAAACGTTTATGCAATTGAACCAAAAGTGGATGTAAATACCCGTACGATTGTTACAAGAGCGATGTACCCCAACAAAAATGAAGAACTGAAACCCGGTCGTTTTGCAAAGGTAGAAGCACTTTTATCGCAAATTGACAATGCTGTTTCGATACCTACTGAAGCAATTATACCAGAAATGGATGGAGAAAAGGTTTTTATTTATAAAAACGGTAAAGCAGAACAGGTAAAAGTAACAACAGGATTACGCACCGCAACCCATATTCAGATAAAAGAAGGACTTCAGTTTGGTGACACATTATTAACAACAGCAATGCTGCAGTTAAGGCATTTATTGCCGGTAAAACTCGACACACTGGTTACAAATCAAAAACCGGAAATTCAATTACCATGAGTCTTTCGTCAGTCAGCATAAAACGTCCGGTACTTGCCACTGTATTTTCACTGGTAATACTCCTTTTTGGAGCAATCGGAATGACTTACCTCGGAATCAGGGAATTCCCGAGTGTTGATCCACCTATTATTTCGGTGAGCACTTCTTACCCGGGCGCTAATTCAGATGTTATTGAAACACAAATAACCGAGCCTCTTGAACAATCGATAAACGGGATACCGGGAATCAGGACTTTAACCAGCCGGAGCAGCCAGGGACGCAGTGAAGTAACTGTAGAATTCGAACTTACTGTCGATTTGGAAACGGCCGCCAACGATGTTCGCGATAAAGTATCGCAGGCACAGCGATTTCTCCCGCGCGATTGCGACCCGCCAACAGTTTCGAAAATGGATGCCGATGCAAACCCCATCATGTTTATCGCTGTAAAAAGTCCCAAACGATCACTGCTTGAACTTTCCGAAATTGCTGAATTAACCTTTAAAGAACAACTTCAAACTATTTCGGGTGTAAGCGCAATTCAAATCTGGGGCGAAAAACGTTATGCCATGCGTATCTGGCTCGATCCGTCTAAACTTGCCGGTTACCAGATGACACCTCTCGATGTAAGAAATGCCATTACCCGCGAGAATGTTGAATTACCAGCCGGAAGTATCGAAGGCACTTCCACTGAACTTACCATTCGTGCCCTCGGTTTGATGAAAACACCCGAAGAATTCAACAGCCTCATCCTAAGGCAATCGGGCGACCAGTTAATCAGGGTTCGCGATATCGGGCGTGCCGAACTTGGACCGGAAGATTTGCGGGGTATCATGAAAATGAATGGGATACCCATGGTTGGAACCGTAATCACACCGCAACCCGGCGCCAACCACATTGAAATAGTGGATGAAGTTTACGATAGGCTTGAATTTATTAAGAAAGACCTTCCTGACGATGTTGTAATTGAAATTGGATTCGATAATACACAATACATTCGTACTTCGATTGATGAAGTACTGAACACCATTTATCTTGCATTTTTTCTGGTTGTAATCATAATTTTTGTATTCCTGCGCGACTGGCGGACAACGCTGATACCAATTATTGTAATTCCTGTTTCACTGGTTGGTTCATTCTTTATTATGTATTTAGCCGGTTATACGATTAATGTGCTTACCCTTCTTGCAATCGTACTTTCCATCGGGCTTGTGGTTGACGATGCCATTGTAATGATGGAAAACATTTATGTGAAAATTGAGCAGGGAATGACTCCTTTGGAAGCAGGAATTAAGGGAGCCAACGAAATCTTTTTTGCCATTATTGCAACCACCATCACTCTGGTTGCGGTTTTCTTTCCGATTGTATTTCTGGAGGGGATGACCGGAAGGCTTTTCCGTGAGTTCAGTATTGTGATTGCCGGATCTGTAACAATTTCATCGTTTGTGGCATTAACATTAACTCCGATGTTATCGACAAAAATTTTAAAAACCAGACATAAAAGAAGCAAAGCATATGATTATACTGAGAAATTCTTTGTCTGGTTAAACGAAAGCTACCGCAGTTCGCTGGAAACTTTACTGAAACGAAAATATATCTCACTGATAATTATTGTTGTGTCATTAGTTTTGATTGCTGTTTTGTGGAAAGCAATTCCTGCAGAAATGGCTCCCCTCGAAGACCGTTCACAATTGAATATCAGAACAACGATGCCCGAAGGTTCAACCTATGAGTTTAACCTTGCATACAATCAGGACATTGTGAAATTGGTGGAACAAAAAATACCGGAACGCGACAAAGTTACTGCGATGGTGAGAGGAAGTATGACGTTCGTGAGAGTTGTACTTGTTGGTCCCGATGAAAGAGACAGGTCGCAGCAGGAAATTGCCAACCAGTTAACTGCCGAATTACGCAAAATGACCAAGGCAAGGGCAATGGTTATTCAGCAATCGACTTTTGGTGGAAGACGCGCAGGACAGCCCATACAATATGTTTTACAAGCGCCGAATATTGAAAAACTTCGCGAAATTTTACCCGCTTTTATGGCTGAAGTGCAGGATAATCCCATATTTTCAATGCCCGATGTTGACCTGAAATTTACAAAGCCTGAACTTCAGATTGTAATCAACCGCGACAAAGCCAATTTATTGGGAGTATCAACACAAAATATTGGACAAACGCTGCAACTTGCATTAAGCGGACAGCGGTTTGGCTATTTTATCATGAACGGAAAACAGTACCAGATTTTGGGTGAACTTGCACGTCAGGACCGAAACAAACCACTCGACCTGAAATCGCTGTATGTTCGGAATAATACCGGGCAGATGGTTCAACTCGATAATTTTGTGGAACTGGAAGAAGCAACAGCACCACCGCAGTTATACAGATATAACCGTTTTGTGGCTGCAACAGTATCCGCTGGCCTGGCTGAGGGAAAAACGATTAGTCAGGGTCTTGAGGAAATGGATAAAATCGCAGCAAAAGTACTTGATGATTCCTTCAGAACAGCGCTTGCAGGTGACTCCAAAGACTTTATGGAAAGTTCGTCGAGCCTGATGTTTGCATTTCTTCTCGCCATTGTTTTGATATTCCTTGTGCTTTCGGCCCAGTTCGAGAGTTTTAAAGATCCCATTATTGTAATGATGACAGTGCCAATGGCGTTGGTTGGGGCACTCGTATTTATGTGGTATTTCGGAATCACCATGAATATTTTCAGCCAGATTGGTATTATTATGCTGATTGGCCTGGTTTCGAAAAACGGAATATTGATAGTGGAATTTGCCAACCAGCGAAAGGAAGCCGGAATGAACAAATTTGATGCAATCAGTTTCGCATCGGCTGCCCGTTTAAGACCCATTTTAATGACGAGTTTCTCTACAATTCTGGGGATTCTGCCACTTGCAATCGGTTTGGGTGAAGGCGCTCAAAGCCGCGTTGCAATGGGTATTGCAGTAGTTGGCGGACTTACCATTTCAACCTTTTTAACGTTGTATGTTGTTCCATCAATTTATCTGTTTATTTCGAGTGAAACAAAAATCAAAACAGATGAATTAACCCGATCTGAAAAAATTGCATCTTATGAAAACTAACAGGATTATTATTGCCGTTTTATTCATCCTGATTTCTTTTCAAAATCTCAGTTCTCAGGAAGTTTATGATTTAAGCCGGTGTGTTGTTTCAGGGCTTGAAAACAATTTCTCGCTTAAAATTGCCAAAACCAATGAACAGGTTTCTGAAAATAATTATACGCTCGGAAATGCCGGATATCTTCCAACCATAACAACGACCAACCGTTTTGGGGGAACTTTGAACAATACAAACCAGTCGTTGAATGATGGGACGAAAACAAAGACACAGGGTGTTAACAACAATGCAGCTTCGGCAAATGTAAATCTCGACCTTACAATTTTCAGGGGATTTCAGGTACAGACTACATACCAGAAACTGAGTGAATTGAAAAAGGCTGGCGAACTGAACACCCAAATGAATATGGAAAACCTGACATCTAAAATTATTGCCGAGTACTATCTCCATGTTCAGCAACTTAATTTATCGAAAAACCTGGCATACGCTGTTGCTCTTTCGCGTGAAAGGGTAAGAATTGACGAACAGAGATATTTACTTGGATCGTCGTCGAAACTGGAGTTGCTGCAATCAATGGTTTATCTGAATGCTGACAGTTCGCGATATGCAAAACAAACCGAAAATCTGCTGGCATCAGAAGTCAGGCTAAAGAAACTGATGGCACTCGAAAACCTTGAGGAAAACATTGCTTTAAAAGACACACTGATTGAAATCGATACAACTTTAATATATCAAAAGCTGCTTGAACTAACACTTCAGCAAAACACCGGTTTGTTAATGGCTGCCAAAGACCAGGTAATTTCGGAACTCGACTACAAAATAATTGCCGGCCGGGCTTATCCATACCTGAATTTGTCGTCGGGTTACAGCTACGCATACAACCGCAACGAAACGGGAATTACAAAAAACCAGCAGGTTTACGGGATGAATTACGGGCTGACCCTGGGAATGGATATTTTTGACGGGTTCGAGAGAAAACGTGAAAAATCGAATGCAAAAATTGCCATCGAAAATCAAAAATATCAATACCAGGAAATAGAACTTGAAGTAAAAGGCGACCTGATTACGTTTTATTATGCATACGAAAATAACCTGAGACTTTTAAAACTTGAAGAGCAAAACCTGGAAGTAGCACGCGAAAATTTAGGCATTGCAATGGAAAGATATAAATTGGGTAACCTCTCCGGAATCGATCTGCGTGAAGTACAGAAAAGCTTACTCGACGCCGAGGAGCGCTTAATTTCAGCACAATATCTCACCAAACTGGCCGAAATTTCTTTATTGCTGATTTCAGGACAGATAATGGAATATATTTAGCCAACCTGTTTTTAAAAAATGTTTACAAAAAAAGAATCACGCAATTTTCGCCCGTTAATCGATGGAGTTACCATGCGTCCACTGGCATGGGAAGAGAAAACAATACTTTGCGAATTTAAACTCGAAAAAGGATACAGGATTCCTCCGCATAAACATTCGTATGAACAAACCGGTTATTTGATTTCAGGGAAATTAAATTTCAGAATCGATAAAACGTGGAATAAGGCAGAAGGCGGTGATAGCTGGAGCATTCCTGAAAATGTGGAGCATGAAGTCGAAATACTTGAAAATTCCGTTGTACTTGAAATGTTTTCACCAATACGTCCCGACTACCTTCCTTAAAATTAGGCGCTTCGCAAAAAAAACAGTTCTGTCACAGCAAAAATGGTTAAAAGAAATACTACCTTTGCCGCTCGATTCTGAAAGGCAATATTAATGCAAGTATTTGAATTTGAAACGGTTGTAATTGGCAGTGGGCTGGCAGGGCTTTCTGCTGCATATCATTCATCAAAATATGGAAATGTTGCCATTGTTACAAAATCGCAACTTGATATAAGCAATTCATATTATGCCCAGGGAGGTATTGCGGCTGTTATCGACTCGAATGATTCAACCGAATTTCATGTAAACGACACCCTTGAAGCGGGCCGTGGCCTTTGTGATTTGGATGCGGTGGAAGTAATGGTTGCCGAGGGCAGGGACAGGGTTTTTGACCTGATAACCATGGGAATGGAATTCGATAAAAAAGATGGTCAGTTGGTACTTGGCCTCGAAGGCGGACACAGCCAAAGACGAATTCTTCATGCAGGTGGCGATGCTACCGGGAAAATGGTAACCAGTTTTAAACTGAAAAAAGTTTTGGAACAGCCATCGGTTGCTCCATTTGAAAATGTTACGGCCATAAAACTCATTCAGCAAAACAACTGTATTGTTGGTTTGCATGCTTACGATTTTGTTACGCGTAAAAACATCATTTTCAAAACAAAAGCGGTAATTGTTGCCACCGGAGGTTTATCGAGGGTTTTCCTTCGCTCAACCAATCCTTACACGGCAACCGGCGATGGAATTGCAATGGCCTACGAAGCCGGCGCTAAAATTGCCGATCTTGAATTTATCCAGTTCCATCCAACAGCTTTATTTGTTCCGGGGAAAGAAGCCTACCTTATCAGTGAGGCAGTTCGCGGTGAAGGAGCCTGGTTACTGAACGAAAAAGGCGAACGATTTATGAAAAACATTCACCCACTTGCCGAACTGGCTCCTCGTGATGTTGTGGCTTTCAACATCTATAAACAGTTGCAGCAGACCAGAACCAACCATATTTACCTGTCGCTGAAACATCTCGACAAAAACGAAATAATTACCCGTTTCAGTAACATTTATTTACAACTGAAAGAATTTGGATTTGATTTAACTTCCGACCTTTTACCCATTGCACCTGCCGCTCATTATATGGTTGGCGGAATCAGAACCAATCTCGATGCCGAAACAAATATTTCCGGTCTGTTTGCATGTGGCGAAGTAGCTTCAACCGGTGTGATGGGCGCCAACAGGCTGGCAAGCAACTCGCTGCTCGAATGCCTTGTTTTTGGAAAACGCGCCAGTGAAAAAGCAGCCAAACTCCCAAATCCTGATTGTGAGTTAACAGAGGTGGACCCGATTCACATCGACAGTAAAAATGAACCATTGTACCTTGAAATGCAAAACGAAATAGCAGAACTGATGTCGGAAAACCTTGGTATTGTGCGCAATGCCGAAGGAATTGGCAAAGCTGTTGACAGGCTTTCAGAAATTGAATCGAAATTTGACGATTATCAAAACGAATACAATCTGTTCAAGATTAAAAACACCGCCACTGTTTGTAAACTTATTGCTCAGGCTGCTTTTGTGCGCAAAGAAAGCAGGGGTGGTCATATCCGCGAAGATTTTCAAAAGGAAAATCCTGATTTTGAAACCCACATCATACAACAGAAAGATAAAATTATTCAATTTGAAGCTGTAAGAAAACAGAAACATGGAAGATAAAGTATTAAAATCAGCAGAAGTTTTATTTGAACTGGCATACGCCGAAGATATTGGTGATGGCGATATTACCACAAATAATCTTGTTCCACCCAACGAAAACAAAACAGCAATACTAGTTGCAAAAGAAGAAGGAATTGTCGCCGGATTGCCCGTAGCCGAAATGGTTTTCAGAAAATTCGACGAGAATTTAATCTGGAATGAAAAAAAGCCTGATGGAACCAAAGTTTTCCCTGGCGATGTTCTTGTTGAATTTACAGGAAACTATCGTGCATTGTTAACCGGCGAAAGAAAAGCGCTCAACTTCCTGCAGCGTCTGTCGGGAATAGCAACCTACGCCAATCTTTGTATGCAGGAAATTGAAGGACTGGACGTTGAAATACTGGATACACGTAAAACCTTGCCTGGTTACCGACACCTCGATAAATATGCTGTTAGGATGGGTGGAGCTTCGAACCACCGTTTTGGATTGTACGATATGGTTATGATAAAAGACAATCATATACAGGTGGCAGGAGGGATAAAACCTGCGGTGGAAGCAATACGGAAAAAAATTCCGAAAAGCATAAAAATTGAAGTTGAGACCTCTAATCTGGATGAAGTTCAACAGGCAATTGATGCTGGTGTTGACATTATTATGCTCGATAATATGAGTTCGGCGTTGATGATTGAAGCCGTTGCACTCATTAACAAACGGGCTAAAATTGAAGCTTCGGGAAATATGACATTGAAAAGAATCAGAAAAGTTGCTTCAACCGGTGTCGATTATATTTCTATTGGTGCACTAACCCATTCGGTAAAGGCGCTCGATATCAGCCAAAGAATTATCGATTAATAATGAACCTGGTAATCGATATTGGCAATACACGAACAAAGTTTTCAGTTTTCAACAAAGGAGAAGTGTTGATAACTGTTCCGGTTGATAAACTTTTACCGGAACATATCGATGTTTTGCAAAACGAACATCCTGATTTGAAGAAGGTTATTCTTTCAGCTGTTAAAGATTATTCACCTGAATTAAAAATCGCCCTCAGGAAAAAATTTAAACAGTTTATCGAATTGGATGCAAATACACCGCTGCCCATCGAAAACTGTTACAAAACACCGGATACGCTTGGAAAAGACAGAATTGCCGCGGCAGTAGGTGGTTTTGATTTGTATCCCGACACCAATCTGCTGATAATCGATACAGGAACTGCTATTACTTATGACCTTGTAAATGAGAAACATCAGTATCTGGGAGGTAATATTTCGCCGGGAATAGAAATGCGTTTCAAGGCGCTTCATCAGTTTACAGGAAAACTGCCTCTCGTTAACCAGCAAAAATTTGATAAACTCTTTGGCGCTTCAACCGAAGAAGCAATTCGGGCCGGTGTTCAGCACGGTGTTGTTTTTGAGGTAGATAAAGCGATTGAAACTTTTAAGGAATTTTATAAAAATTTAAAAGTTATTATTACAGGTGGAGATGCCGAATTTTTTGATAAGAAATTAAAAAACTCTTTCTTTGTGAACTTTAATTTAACAGCCTTGGGCTTAAACCGCATATTGGAATATAATGGGGAGAAACAGTAAAGGATTTATTTTGGTTGCATTGGTAATGTTTCCGACATTATTATTCGCCCAATTCAATAATAACACATCTTCGCCATACTCGAGATACGGGTTGGGCGAACTTCACAACTACAGCTTTGGACGAACCACCGCGATGGGTGGTGCTTCAATAGCCAGCAGAAACAACCAACAGATAAACCTTGGGAATCCGGCATCATACGATGCAATAGATTCACTTGGCTTTATGTTTGAATTTGCTGTTGATGCAAAATCAGTACAATTTGTTGACAATATAGGGAGTGTTGTCGCAAACGATGCTAATTTCCAGTATTTTGCAATGAATTTTCAAATTAACAACCGGATGGGAACAAGTTTAGGAATGGTTCCTTTTTCTGATGTTGGATATAATGTCGTCGTTAATCAAGACATTGAAAATACAGGCCCGGTAAACACAACCTATTATGGTGCAGGCACCATATCAAATGCTTTTTTAGGATTGTCAATTCAACCGTTAAAATTTCTGTCGGTTGGTGCTAACCTCAACTATTATTTTGGAATGCTAAACAGAAATGCCGAAATTGTATTTTCAGGCGCCTCCGATTTTTACAACATGCAACAATATAAAAGTCTCAGGATAAACGACTTTAGCTTCGATTTTGGAGCTCAGGCAACTATTCCGTTAAAAAATAAAAATGAAATTATCCTGGGAGTAGTATTTGAAAATAATCCAAAATACAATGCGTTTTTCTCAGATATCACCCAAAAAAATCTTAGTTCGGGTGATGCTATCGATCAGGATACTTTGTTTTATACCGAAGAAGAAAAAGGAGTTATTGAGTTTCCGTTTACTTACGGTTTTGGCATTTCGTATGTTAAAGAAAACTCACTCGAGATAAATGCTGATTATTATCATCAATCATGGAGCGATGCTAAATTTCTTGGAGAGAAAAGTGATTATTTAACAGATTTAGATAAATTTGCAGTGGGAGCTGAATGGATACCTGATAAATTTTCAATAAAAAGTTTCACCAGCAGGGTTGCATATCGGGCAGGATTTAGCTATGAACAAACTTACCTGATATTTAACAACAGGCAAATAAATGATTTTGGCATAACATTTGGAGTTGGGTTACCAGTGTATCGTTCAAAAACAACAATAAATTTAGCAGCTGAGGTTGGCAGAAAAGGAACAAAAGAAGAAAACCTGGTTCAGGAAAATTATTTTCGGTTAAACCTAATGGTAAATTTATACGATTTATGGTTTATAAAAAGAAGATTTGATTAAAACAATAAAACAAAAAATACTATTATGAAAGCTTTATCACGTATATCATTTTTAATCGCCTTTATTGTTCTTGTGGCCGTTGGCAGTTCGATGGCCCAGAGAGTTATCAAAGGTACGGTTTACATGGATGGAAAACCTGCTGCAGGTGTTACCGTTGAGGCCCACAAAGGAAGCACAATGATGACAAGTTTCGACGGCAAATATGAGGTTACTGCCGATCCAAAATCGAAATATATTAAATTTACGCTGATGGCTACCAATGAATCAAAAAAATTTGATTTGGATGAACAATCCGTTGGTGTAATCGACTTCGCATTTACCGGTGTAATTCCGGGAGCAGAAGGCGACGCTGGGGAAGCAGCCAGCAGTGAAATTATATTAAAATCGGCCGAAGAGTTACTCAATGAGCAGGACAGGGATTTTATGAACGAGCTTTCTCTGTACTCTGAGTTCTACAAACAGGAGGATTATGCATCTGCCCTTCCGCATTGGAAAATCCTTTACAATAAATATCCTAAATCAACATCCAATATTTATATACATGGTGCCAAAATATTTGAATACCTGCTTGAGAATGCGAAAACCGATGAAGAAAGAGATAAATATCTCGACCAGTATATGAAAGCACACGACCAAAGAATTAAATACTTTGGAGGTGAAGGGTATGTTTTAGGCCGTAAAGGAATAGCATGGCTCGAATACAATCGTGCTGAAATCAGAAAAACGCCGCTTGAAGGCGAAGACCTGATAAAGATGACAAAAATCGGTCACGATTATTTAGACAAATCTGTTAATTTACAAAAAGAAGAAACAGAGCTTCCTGTGTTCCTGATGCTGATGCAAACCACCCGGGCGTTATTTAAATTTGGAGCGTTGCCAAAAGAAACCGTGGTTTTAAACTACGATAAGTGCAACACCTATTTAAACGAAATAATTGCAAAAACTACTGACCAGGAAAAGTTAGCCAGCGCCAAAGAAATTCAAAATTATATTGAAAGTTTATTCAGTACTTCAGGAGCAGCAGATTGCGAAGCTTTGATAAACATTTTCTCTCCTCAGTTTGAAACAAAAAACAGCGATATTGAATTTATCAAATCCATGCTTCGTAAATTGCGTCAGGCCAAATGCGATGAAAGTGAACTGGTAGAAAAAGCAACCATTCGTTTATACGAACTGGATCCCTCTGCTGAAGCAGCATTCAACATGGCCCGTGGTTATGTAAAAAAAGACGATTTGGAAAACGCAAAGAAATTTTATCAGCAGGCTATCAGTCAGGAAACCGATCCTAAATTGCTCGCCAGCTATTATTACGAACGTGGTTTGTTATTGTATATTAAAGAAAGTAATTATCAGGAAGCCAGGGAGATGGCGCGTAAGGCAATTTCGCTTGACCCTGAATTATGCGATGCATACATGTTAATTGGTAATATTTACGCATCAGCAAGTAGTTCTTTTAACGGTACCAATTTAGAAAAAGCCGCTATTTTCTGGGTAGCAGTTGATTATTACAACAAGGCCAGGAGAGGCGATGATTGTGCTGCCGATGCTGCTACAAAAGCATCAGATTACAGAAAATACTTCCCAAATAAGGAAGATGCTTTCATGGAAGGTTTGCAGGCCGGACAAAGCTATAAAGTTCAAGGTTGGATAAATGAAACAACAACAGTCAGGTTCTAATATCAACCGGTACATAAAAACATTCAGTATTGCAGCTCTACTATCGGGGGCTGCAATACTTTTTTATGGCTGCGAGAATAACATTGAGGAAATAAAAGCATTTATTTCAACTGAAAATCTTCCCATTCTTGAAGCCAGAAATTTTGAAACCCTGTTTACAGATTCAGGAAAGGTGCGATATTCTTTAAAAACACCGAAATTACTCCGTTTCGAAGACGAAGGAAGAAATTACATCGAGTTTCCGGAAGGAATGCAACTGGTAAAATTCGATGAAAACAAAAGAATTATTTCAAGTATTACAGCCAATTATGCCAAACAATTTATTGCCGAAGACAAGTGGGAGGCAAAAAATAATGTTATTGCAACCAATGCACAGGGAGACACATTAAAAACTGAGCATTTAATCTGGGAAGAGAAGAAAGAAATTATTTATACCGAAGAATTTGTGAAAATTATACGTGCCGATCAGATTATTACTGGTATTGGATTTACATCGGACCAAAAACTTCAGAATTGGAAAATCAAAAATCCGAAAGGAACTATTTATGTAAGCGTGAAAAAGGATGGTGATCAGAGTAATTTGCCGCAACAGGTACCTGAAGAGAATCCCGATACCACAACACCTGCTAACGGTCAGCTCCTGTTCAAAAAATAATTCAAATGGAACCTGGTCACTATTTCATTATTTTTCTGTTGGGTACTTTATTGTCAGCTTATTTTACAGGTACTGAAATTGCATTGGTTTCAGCCTGGAAATCGCGTTTTGATATTGCAGTAAAACCAGAATTCTTTTTCTCTAAGTTAAAAGAAACAATAAATTCAAATCCAGATAAATACATTGCTACAATACTGATTGGGAACTTTGTTGCTTTTACTTTAACAGCAATCGCTTTTATTGGATTGCTGTTTCCCGTTTTCCATGTCAATATTCAGTCAAATTCAACTATTCTGATGTTAACGATAATAATTTCAGCTTTAGTAATTCTGATTTTTGGCAAACTTTTACCAAAAATACTGTTTCGAATTGTTCCGGATTTGTTGCTGTCTTCATTTCTAATTCCTTTATTGTTTTTCTATTTTCTTTTTTACCCGATAACACGTTTTATGCTGGCCACATCAAAAAAATTGATTAATCAAAAACCAAAAACTGATGAAAACACAGACTTGAGAAATCATTTTTTTAACAGAATTGATTTGGATTGGTTGGTTGACGAAAAAAACATATCGGGTGTAATCAAAAAAGAAAGTATTGAAACCGAAGTTACCCTATTTAAAAATGCACTCGATTTTTCAAAAGTAAAATTGAGAGAAATAATGGTTCCGCGAACAGAAATAGAGATGCTTGAAATGAATTCATCAATGGAGGAGTTGCGCCAAAGATTTGTGGAAACAGGGTATTCAAGAATTATTTTTTATGACCAGAACATCGATAATATTGTTGGATACGTTCACTCCTCAGTGATTTTCAAAAATCCGGAATCCTTTAAACCTTTCATAAACAATGTTTTAATTGTGCCTGAAACAATGCCCGCCAATAAATTGTTAAGCACATTTATTCGTGAACACCGCAGCATTGCAATTGTTGTTGACGAATTTGGCGGAACTTCGGGAATGGTAACCAGCGAAGATATTTTAGAAGAAATATTTGGTGAAATTGAAGATGAACATGATACGATTGATGTTATTGAGAAAAAAATAAGTGACACCGAATTCGTTTTCTCAGGCCGTTCGGAAATTGACCTGTTAAACGAAAAATACAATATCAACCTGCCGGAATCTGAAGATTTTGAAACCCTTGCAGGATTTATTCTTTACCACCACGAAAGCATCCCAAAAATAAATTCGTTGATAAAAATCGGGGCATTTCACTTCAAAATTCTAAAAGCTACCAATACAAAGATCGAATTGGTTAAACTTACCATCTTAAATTACTAAATTACCCCGGACATCAACGTTCTAATTTATTAATTTTCAATTATTTAACCCATTACATATTCTATGGGCAAAAAATAATTTAATTTCAAGGTAGAATATTTAAAATTGTTATCTTCGTAGCTCGAAAATTTTAAGTAGAATTTGTTAAAAATTAACTGTTAATCAATGGCAACGTTACAAACGATTAGAACGAGAGCGGGATTGTTAATCGCAATTGTTATAGGTATTTCACTGGCCGCATTTATTCTTGGAGACTTGTTACAAAGCGGCTCTTCAATTTTTCAGAAAAATCAGATGGAAATTGGAGAAATCAACGGAGAAACAATTCAATACCCTGAATTTCAAAGACAAGTAGAAGAACTTGGGGAAATTTATAAACAAAATACCCAGCAAACACAACTCGACGAAAATAGTTGGGTACAGGTGAGGGAACAAACCTGGCAAAACACAGTACAAAAAATTGTAATGAGCGATGTTTACAAAGATTTGGGTATCGAGGTAACTTCTGACGAACTGTTTGATATGTTGCAGGGTGCAAACCTTCATCCCATTATTCAGCAATTATTTCGCAATCCAAATACCGGGCAGGTTGATCGTGGTGCTGTTGTGAATTTTCTGAAACAGCTGGAAACAGGAGTAGCTCCGGAACAAAAAGCATACTGGCTGTATCTCGAAAAACAAATTGTTGACGAGCGGACTCAATCGAAATATGCCAATATGGTCGGCAAGGGTTTATTTGTTACCAATGCTGAAGCTCAGGAAAGCCTGGCTGCCGGAAACAAGCAAATTAATATTGATTATATTGCTTTGAATTTTAACACCGTATCCGACAGTGCAGTAAAGGTTACAGATAAAGATCTAAAGGATTATTATGCAGCTCACAAAAGCGAATTTAAGCAAGAGAAAATCCGCGATATTGAGTACATCACTTTTACGGTTAAACCTTCGGCAGCCGATTATAAAGATGCAGAAAAATGGATAACTGATATTAAAAATGATTTCGCAAATGCCACCAATAATGTTCAGTTTGTAAATTCAAATTCTGACGTTAGCTATGATGGAACCTGGTATAAAAAAGAATCTTTACCTGAAAATGTTGGAACCTGGATTTTTGATGAAAAAGCACAGATAAATGATGTTTTTGGTCCTTACTTCGAAAACGAAACCTATACTCTTGCAAAACTTGATTCGCTGGCAATGATGCCCGATTCAGTTCAGGCAAGACACATTTTATTAAAACCAAATTCGCAGGAAGAAGTTGCAAAGTTGCAATTACTGGCCGACAGTTTAAAAACAGCAATTGAAAAAGGAAGCAATTTTGCTACTCTGGCTATGCAATATTCAACCGATCAGGGTTCTGCAATTAATGGCGGTGATTTAGGCTGGTTTGGAAGAGGACAAATGGTAAAACCTTTCGAAGAAGCAGCTTTTAAAAACGCAAAAAACGAAGTAAGCATTGTTCCAAGTCAATTCGGGATTCATATTGTTCAAACAACAGACCGTGGCAAATTAACCGAACAGGCGAGGGTTGCAATGTTGGTTCGGAATGTTCAGCCAAGTACCCGGACTTATCAGGACACTTACGCCCAGGCAAGTAAATTTGCAAGTACAAATACCGATGCTGAAAAATTTAATGCTGCAGTAGTTGCAGAAAAATTAAACAAACGTGTTGCTTCGGTTCGCGAAAACGACCGGGAAATTATTGGCCTTGAAAGTGCCAGAATACTTATTCGTGCTGCATACGAAGCCGATAAAGGCGATATTCTGTTAACCAGTCAGAAATCACCAATTTTTGAATTAGGCAACAATTTCGTAATAGGAATATTAACCAAAGCTACCGAAGAAGGCGAATCTACTTTTGAAGAAGCAAAAACAAGAGTAGAACTGGCTGTTACAAAAGAGAAAAAAGCTGAATACCTGACTAAAAAAGCAATCAATGCACTTGAAGGTAAAACAGATTTACAGGCAGTTGCTTCTCAGCTAAACGCTGAAGTCAGAAATGCTGCTAATATCAATTTTAATGCTTTCTCAATTCCCGGATTAGGTGCTGAACCAGCAGTAGTTGGTACAGTTGCATCGCTTGAGGCCAATAAAATATCAAAACCAATAGCCGGAAATAATGGAGTATATATTGTAAAAGTTACTTCTGTTAATCAGGGTCCGGATCAGGGTGTTGAACTTGAAAAAGCCCGTATAGCGCGAAGTATTGCTACCCGTGCATCATCGCAGGCTTTTGAGGCACAACGAAAAAAAGCTGACATCGAAGATAAAAGAGCAAAATTCTATTAATAGAATTTAGACTAAAATATATAAAGCCGGCTTTTTACATGACCGGCTTTTTTTATTGTTTAATTTGAAATATCGGTTTGATTACAATTCCTGATAACGCTGCATCACCACTGCCATTAAGTCTTTCGCTTTTATCAGGGCGTTTGTCCTCCATTTTTCCGATGACGGATAAAACATATCGAAATATTCTGTTTTTACCTTTTGCCGATCACTTTCCGATTTGTAACCATATTGAAATCCCTGATTTTCGACGATAGAAATGTGTGCCGATTTTACCGCTCCAATTGTGGAGCCTGTATTTAAAGTACCAAATTCCATCACCATTGGAATCGAAGTTTTGCCAGGTAAAATAGCTGCAACAAACTCACAGAACTGCCCGCTGACAGTATAGAACTGGTCAGAATTTCCCCAATCAATCCGATATCCTTCAAAAATAGTTTCCATTTTTTGCTTTATCACCGGATCGTTTACCGGATTCGGAAATAGGTGCAAAACACCGCGTTCACCAAAACCAGTATGAAAATCAATCGTGAAAACAGTTTGATAATCGGCTGCCTTTTCCTGCAAAACAGATGTCATTGTTGCCACTTGTTGTTCAAATCCCTTTCCTCCAAAATAAATGGCTTCCGGAAACTGATACTGACCTTGGGCAAACGCCTGCAGCAAGGCAGGCATTCCTTTCCTGGCAATCTGATTAATGGCAGTTAGCATGAAAAACCTGTTTTTTATACTTCCCATATTCAATTTTCCTTTTGGGGTCAGCATATCGTACATGGCTGCAAATCCATCGTTTTTGGTATCAAAAAGCGATGTATTCACTCCGTAATTCCGGTTCAAATCAATGTTGTTTTCTGATACGCGGCGCTCGTTTTTAAATCCCCATGGATTCATTCCGTGAACAAGTAAAACTCCGATTTCAGTAAGCATTTCGGGTTGAAGCAATTCCTGCATCAACATTTGCTGAACTGCACTTCCGGTAAATCCTTCAATCCCATGAATCCCCGAATTGATGACCAGCAATTTCAGTGTGGTGTCTTTTGCAGGGATGTAACAGAAATCGATTGTAAGATCCCCGTCTGTTTTGCTTTCAACCTGAACAGAATAGATTTCAACACTATTGAATCTTTGCTTCAGATTTTCAGCCTGAAAAAGAAACGCATTCCTGCAATCTTCATACGAATTCTGAAAATAGGCAAGTCTCGACTTATCAACCTCAACTTCAGGATCGGCTGGCGAATAATAGTTAAAACTAAAATAAACATATCCCAGAATCGCTGCAATCAACGCGATGATGGACAAAGCCAATATTTTCAGAAACTTTCTCATAAATCTGTATTATTCGAAATAAATTATCTAACACATACAATTAATCAGTAAATAAATTGCTGCCGCCAAACCTGCCCCGATAACCGGCCCGGCAACCGGAATCCAGGCATATTGCCAATCGTTGTCATCTTTGTTTTTAAGAGGTAGCAATGTGTGCATAATTCGCGGACCTAAATCGCGGGCCGGATTAATTGCATAACCTGTTGTTCCGCCCAAACTTAAACCAATTGAAAATACCACCAGCGAAACCGGCAACGCTCCCAACGAACCCATGCCAACTTTGGCGCTTCCCAGACTTTGATATTCCAACTGAGGCAACGAAATAAGCAACACAGCCAAAATAAGTACAAAAGTACCAACCACTTCTGAAAAGAAATTACTCCTGAAATCCCTGATGGCTGGCGCCGTGCAAAAGCATGCTTTTTTTGCCCCCGGTCTGTCAGTAATGTTGAAATGATTTTTAAAGAAGAAATAAACTAATGAAGCGCCTGCCATTGCTCCTAAAATCTGGGACAAAATAAACGGTGCCACTTTTATCCAGTCGAATAACCCGCTAAAAGCCAAACCGAGCGTAACAGCAGGATTCAGATGGGCCCCGCTCATATCGGAAGTGGTTATAACTGCAACATAAACTGCCATACTCCAACCAAAAGTTACAACAATCCAACCTCCGCCAAAACTATGCGTTTTATTGAGGTTTACATTTGCAACGACTCCGTTTCCCAAAAGAATTAAAATCATTGTACCCAGAAATTCACCAAAATATTCAATCATAATTTTTATGTATTAGTCTTTAAAGAAATAGTTTTTAGCAACCAGTTCAAATGCCTCTGTTTGCTTGTTTATCCAGTCATTATCCTGCTTTAACTCTTTTGCCATAATTGACGCCACTTCAGAACTAACACGAATACTTTCCCTGGCATCGAGAAACAAAGCCCTTGTGCGTCTAGCCAAAACATCTTCAACGGTACGTGCCATTTCCTTCCTGACCGCCCAAACAACCTGCGATTTCAATATATTCAATTTTTAACTAATATAACCATCCATATTTTTCTCTTCTTCACTAATTGCGAGAACATCCTCTTTATCCAATCCGTAAAAAGCCATCGGATCGTTATAAGGATCAATATCCATTCGGAAACCGTGAATTGGCAAATGTCTTGTAATACATTCACGCTCTGGAAGCCCGCCGAGCATAATGGCTTTTTCAATCGTGTCTTCTGCCATTTTACGATAAGTCGTCCATTTCCCGCCAATGATGGTAATTAATCCTGAAACCGAAATTATTATTTTATGCCCGCGCGAAATTTCCTTTGTAGCCTTGTTTTCATCTTCGGGTTTTGCCAGTGGCCGAAGTCCGGCAAAAACACTCAATACATCTTTTCGGGTAGGTTGTTTTAAAAGATATTGCCCGGCGGTTTGCAGTACAAAGTCAACTTCCGATTCCAACGCTACCGGTTCAAGCGAGTGGTTTTCAATTAATGTATCAGTGGTTCCGACAACTACATGGTTGTGCCACGGAACTGCAAACATTACCCGGCCATCGGAAGTATGAGGAACCATAATAGCAAATTTATTGGGTAGGAAATCTTTATTGAGCACCAAATGAATTCCCTGGCTGGGTGTAATCATATTCCGTTTCCCGGGTTCGTCCATCTGAATAACCTCATCAGCAAAAACACCGGTTGCATTGATTACCACTTTTGCCTTAATTGAAAAACTTTCACCCGATTCCTGATCAACTGCAATCACTCCACTAATTAATTCGCCTTCTTTTAATAAAGCGGTTACTTTACAGTAATTAAGCACCGTTCCGCCATAGTCAACGCAGGTTTGTGCCAGGCTGATTGCCATTCGTGAATCATCAAATTGCCCGTCCTGGTATATTACACCACCTCTCAAACCTTCCTTTTCGACTGTGGGAATTGCTTCAATCGCCTCTTCGCGCGACAAATGTTTCGATGGGCCAAGTCCTAGTTTACCGGCCATTAAATCGTAAACCTTTAATCCAACTGTATAAAAAGGGCCACCCCAAAAATCGTAGGTTGGAATGATAAATGACTGGTTGGTAACCAGATGCGGGGCATTTTTAAACATCAGTCCGCGTTCCTGCAGTGCTTCAAACACAAGAGAAACATCGCCCTGCTGAAGATAACGGACACCGCCGTGTACCAACTTTGTGCTCCGGCTCGAAGTTCCTTTAGAAAAATCAACCTGTTCGAGCAATAAGGTTTTATATCCGCGCGAAGCTGCATCAACCGCGCAGCCCAATCCGGTTGATCCGCCCCCGATGATAACAATATCCCACTCTTTATCCTTTTTTCTGATTTTTTTTAGAACTGATTTTCGGTTCATTATTTATGTTTTATTTCAATTATCTGATTTCTTATTCCTTATTCTTTGTTTTAAATTATTCTTGCGTCTTCCGACTCCGGACTATTCCTCATACCAGTGTTTACTTCTTTCCACAGCCCTTTTCCAGTCTTTAATCAGTTTTCTGGTCTGATCAGAATCCGAAGCAGGTTCGAAAATTCTGTCGACCTGCCAATGCATTTTTAAATCGTCTATATTTTCCCAAAAGCCAACAGCCAGACCGGCAAGATACGCAGCACCAAGCGCTGTTGTTTCTGTTATCCTGGGACGAACAACTTTGGTTTGAATGGCATCGGCCTGAATCTGCAACAGCAGGTTATTTACGGAAGCGCCACCATCAACACGAAGTTCGTTCACTTCGATTCCAGAATCACCCACCATCGTTTCAATCACTTCCATCGAACTAAAAGCGATGGCTTCGAGCGCTGCCCTTGCAATATGTGCTCTCCCTGTTCCGCGCCTTAACCCGATAATTGCCCCGGTTGCGTACTGATCCCAATGAGGGGCGCCAAGACCAACAAATCCCTGCACTAATGCCACTCCCCCGCTGTTTTCAACCTGTTTTGCCAATTCTTCTATTTCCGATGAAGAATTGATTATTCCCATTTGATCGCGTAACCACTGTACTACCGCCCCACCCATAAAAATACTGCCTTCGATGGCATAAGTAACCTCATTACCAATTTGCCAGGCAATTGTTGATAGTAATTTATGTTTTGATGCGATGGGTTTACTCCCCGTATTCATTACCACAAAGCAGCCGGTTCCGTATGTATTTTTAACCATTCCCTCCCTGATACACATTTGTCCGAAAAGCGCAGCCTGCTGATCACCGGCAATACCGGATACAGGAATTTCAACACCAAGATGTTCTGCAGAAGTTAATCCGTAAAACCCACTGCTCGGTTTAACCACCGGAAGAATTGCTGCAGGAATGTCGAGTATATCAAGTAATTCTTCGTCCCATTTCAGAGAATGTATGTTGTAAATCATCGTGCGGCTGGCATTGCTGACATCCGAAATATGAAGTTTTCCGTTGGTCAGTTTCCAGACGAGCCATGTATCAACGGTACCGAAAGCCAATTTTCCGGCGTTTGCAAGATCGCGGGCACCGGCTACATTATTGAGAATCCAGTTGATTTTTGTTCCCGAAAAATAGGCATCAACAACCAACCCGGTTTTTTCGGCAATTATTTTTTCGTGACCTTTTGTCTTTAGTTCATCACAAAATCCCGAAGTGCGGCGATCCTGCCAAACAATGGCATTATATATTGGTTTTCCGGTTTCGCGGTTCCAGATAACTGTTGTTTCGCGCTGGTTGGTAATGCCAATTCCTGCAATTTCTGAGGAAGAAATTCCGGCTTTTTTAATCACTTCGCGGGCTACGCTCAACTGTGTTTGCCAGATGGTTTCGGGGTCGTGTTCCACCCAGCCCGATTGCGGGTAGATCTGGTCAAACTCCTGCTGGGCAGTGGCTATGATTTCGCCAGAATGATTGAAAATAATTGCCCGGTTACTGGTAGTCCCGGCATCGAGCGAAAGAATGTATTTTACCATAAGTTTAAGTTTTGATTTGGTTTTCGGAATTTACAAATTATTTGCGATTTTCTTTATCTAAATATTATACTATTAAAATTAGTTTGGACATACCCATTATTTCAGGTATTCAATAATTTCAAAATTATTTTCGTGGTTTCGCAAATTGTTCAAAAAGTCTTGCAAATCAGATTGGTTTATGTAAGAGATTTGATTCGTTTGTTTATTTCTGATTACTAACTCCTTTTTAACTTCTTTCATTTTTGTGATCAGTATAGCAATGAAAAAACTGACAATAAAAATCAAGATTCCATAAAACATGCGAATATTCAACCACTTGCTGCCTGACGCAATAAAAATCCCACAGAAAAATACAATCATGGAGGTTACATTCCTTTTGGGATTTTCGATAAGCAATGCACCACAATTTGAACACCTGACAATGTTCTCCCTTATCCGAAAAAAGCCCATATTTAATTCTGAATTACAAGTTGGGCAGGATTTTTTAAACACATTGAAATTCATAAATATTCAGTTATAATCAGGCCATTAAAAATTGAGAATTGAATAATTTAAACTTAGAAAAAATCCATCTGAAAACCAATAATAAATAATCTTTCTAATTTTGCTCTCCGAAATTACAGATATGAATATAAAAAAGAACAAAGTTGCAGTTATCGGAAGCGGAAGCTGGGCAACCGCTCTGGCCAAAATATTACTCGAAAATGTGAAACATATCAACTGGTTTATGCGGAAACCCGAAACCACCGAAAATTTCGAGAAAACCGGCCATAACCCACGATACCTGCAAAATGTTGAATTCGATACCAACCGCATCACATTTTACAACGATATCGACGAAATTACAAGGGAATCTGATATTCTGGTGCTGGCAATTCCTTCAGCGTACATTCCATCGGTTGTAGGAAACTTAAAAACTGATATCAGCAAAAAATATATTCTTTCAGGGATTAAAGGAATTGTATCGGATGAAAACCTGCTGATTGTACAATATCTGAATAAACATTTTTCGGTAGCGTTTGAAAATATTGGTGTAATTGCAGGCCCCTGCCATGCGGAAGAAGTGGCGCTGGAAAGGTTGTCGTACCTTACCATTGCCTGCCTCGACGAAACCAAAGCCGGTATTTTTGCCCATTTAATTCAGTGCGATTACATTAAAACGATGGTTTCCGACGATATCTGGGGAACCGAATACGCATCTGTCTTAAAAAATATTATTGCCATTGCCTCAGGTATTTGCCACGGACTGCGCTACGGCGACAATTTTCAGGCGGTGCTGATTTCGAATGCCATTCAGGAGATAAAACGGTTTGTAGATACGGTTCATCCGATTACTCGCGACATAAAAAGTTCTGCGTACCTTGGCGACCTGCTCGTTACAGCCTATTCCCAGTTTAGCCGGAACCGTACATTTGGAATGATGATTGGCAAAGGTTATCCGGTTAAAGCAGCCAAACTAGAACTGAACATGGTTGCAGAGGGGTACTATTCATCGAAATGTATTTACGAAATCAATAAAAATTACAATGTTGAAATGCCAATTTCTGAGGCGGTTTATAAAATACTGTACGAAAATGCCTCTCCCAAAAAAGAGATTTCACTTTTAACTGAAAAGCTGAGTTAGTATAAATAAGAAATCATCAAAAAACCAGACAAACAGCTTTAAATTAAACGAATGCTTTTTATTTTTACAGAAAAAACCGATGGTAAAGAAGTTCTCTCTCGACAAGAACAAAATCAATATTTTACTGCTTGAAGGAATTCACCAATCAGCAGTAAATGCCTTTAAAGAAGCGGGTTATACCAATATTGAATATCTGAAAACCGCACTTGAAGGCGCTGAACTCGAGCAAAAAATCAAAGATGTTCATATACTCGGAATCCGGTCGAGAACCAACCTCACACCAGAAATACTGAAAAAAGCCAAAAAACTGTTTGCTGTTGGATGTTTCAGTATCGGAACTAACCAGGTTGATTTGCAGTCTGCCAAACTCCTGGGGATTCCTGTTTTTAATGCCCCGTTTTCAAATACACGGTCGGTTGCCGAACTTGTAATTGCTGAAATTATCATGCTGATGCGTGAAGTTCCTGCAAAAAATGCGGCTGCACATCGCGGCGCCTGGTTAAAAGCCGCCCGGAATTCGTACGAAGTCAGGGGCAAAAATCTCGGTATAGTAGGATATGGTCATATTGGAATACAGGTTTCAATTCTGGCTGAATCGCTGGGAATGAACGTGTTCTATTATGATATTGAAAAGAAACTCAACATTGGAAAAGCAATTACCTGTCATTCTCTTGATGAACTCCTCCGCAATTCGGATGCGGTAACGTTGCATGTTCCTGAAACTGAACTTACAGCGAATATGATTTCAGCGCCCCAACTGGCTTTAATGAGAAAAGGTTCTTTGCTGATAAACGCTTCGAGAGGTTCGGTTGTGGATTATGTGGCGGTTGCCCAGGCTTTAAAAGAAGGCAGGTTGGCCGGAGCCGCCGCCGATGTTTTTCCGCACGAACCAAGTTCGAACGATGAACAGTTTGTTTCGGTACTGCAGGAATTTGACAATGTGATTTTAACTCCCCACATTGGCGGAAGTACTTCGGAAGCACAGGAAAATATCGGATTTGAGGTAACCGAAAAACTGATACGTTACAGTGATAATGGTTCTACCATTGGATCTGTAAATTTTCCGCAGATTTCGTTACAACAGAATAAAAACAAACAGCGCTTCCTGCACATCCACAAAAATATGCCGGGACTGCTGAAAGACATCAATTACGTTTTTACTGAAAAAGGGATCAACATTGCTTCCCAATTCCTGCAAACCGATACTGATATTGGTTATGTTATTATCGATACCGAAAGTCATTTAAGCGATTTAATCCTAAAGGAATTGAAGGATATTCCGCATACTATCAGGGCGAGGATGTTATATTAATCGCTATTAAAACCGCGACACCCTATCTCATTTCCTTGTACGCATTTATCAAGCCGTTGGTAGAAGCGTCGTGACCGGTGACCGGTTTTTCGTTTAGAAGTTCAGGTAAGATTGCGTTCGCAAGCTGTTTTCCCAGTTCCACTCCCCATTGGTCGAAGCTGTAAATGTTCCAGATGATACCTTGAACAAAAATTTTATGTTCGTACATCGCGATTAATGAACCTAAAGTACGTGGCGTTAATTTTTTTACAAGAATCGAGTTGGTTGGTATGTTACCAAGGAATACCTTGAACGGGGTCAATTCAGCTATTTCAGCATCCGATTTTCCCGCAGCCACAAGTTCTGCCACGACCTGTTCTTCTGTCTTTCCAACCATCATGGCTTCGGTTTGGGCAAAATAGTTGGCCAGCAGTTTCGGGTGATGGTCGCCCAATTGGTTATGATTGATGGCTGCAGCTATAAAATCGCAAGGTATCAGTTTTGTTCCCTGGTGAATGAGCTGGTAAAAAGCGTGCTGACCGTTGGTTCCGGGTTCGCCCCAGATAATCGGACCGGTTTGATAATCAACCTGTTCACCGTTGCGATCGACATATTTCCCATTACTTTCCATGTTTCCCTGCTGAAAATAAGCTGCAAAACGGTGCATATACTGGTCGTACGGAAGTATGGCTTCACTCTCTGCCCCGTAAAAATTTCCATACCAAATACCAATCAGTGCCAAAATAACCGGAATGTTTTTGTTGAATTCGGTTTCGCGAAAATGATTGTCCATGGCATGAGCACCTTCAAGCAATTCAACATAGTTTTCGAACCCAATACCGCAGGCAATGGAAAGTCCGATTGCCGACCACAAAGAATAGCGGCCACCTACCCAATCCCAGAAACGAAACATGTTTTTGATATCGATTCCAAAAGCAGAAACAGCTTTTGCATTGGTTGAAACAGCCACAAAATGGTATTTCACAAAAGCTTCATCATTTGCTGTTTTCAAAAACCAGTCGCGCGCAGAGTTGGCATTTGTCATGGTTTCCTGCGTGGTAAATGTTTTTGAAGCTACAATAAACAACGTGGTTTCAGGATTCACTTTTTTCAATGTTTCGGCAATGTGTGTTCCGTCAACATTTGAAACAAAATGAAGATTAATATTCTCCTTTTTATAGGGTTTCAATGCTTCGGTAACCATCAGCGGACCAAGATCCGAGCCACCAATACCAATGTTTACAATATCGGTGATGGCTTTGCCGGTGTAACCTTTCCATGTTCCTGATATCACTTTTTCTGAAAACTCCTTCATCTGACTGAGTACTGCATTTACTTCGGGCATCACATCTTCACCATCAACAATTATGGGTGTGTTGCTTCTGTTACGAAGAGCAACATGCAAAACCGCGCGATCCTCTGTGGCATTAATTTTCTGCCCCGTGAACATGCTTTCAACTGCACTTTGCAAGCCACACTCTTTGGCAAGATCTATCAACAATTCGATAACATCGTCATCAACAATATTCTTCGAGAAATCGACTAAAATATCTTCGAATTTCAGCGAATATTTTTGAAACCGGTTAGCATCATTCGCAAACAGTTCTTTCATGTGTTTTCCTTCAAACTCAAAATGATATTCTTCCAGCTTGCTCCAAGCCGCTGTGGTCATCGGATTAATTTTTGGTAACATATTTTTATCTGTTTTACTGTTTTACATTTTTAAATGGCATCTCTAAAAGTGATACCAAACCGAATAGATTTATGCAAAGATAATGGAATCTGAACATTGCCGGTTAATGTTGGGAGAAGGTTAAGAATGTATTTAGAAACTTTTTTGCTTTATGTACCGGATTTGAATGATGATATTGTAAAAAAATGCATTACAAGTTTGAAAAGCCTTTTATTTTGAATTATTCTGTATTATGTCACTCAACGGTTTAAATTAAAGAAATTTGTATTTTCGGGAAATCATCAGCTAAGCCATTTTCATGAAAGTCAACTTTCGCTATTTACTCACCATTTCGTTGGTTACCGCACTGGGCGGACTGCTTTTCGGTTTCGATATTTCAGTAATCTCGGGTACAATTCCATTTCTTCAGGACGTTTTTAGCTTGAACGAAACAATGAAAGGCTGGGTTGTGAGTAGTGCATTAATTGGCTGCATTTTGGGTGCGAGTTACTCAGGGCGGCTTGGTGATAAATTCGGCCGGAA